>NZ_JBVIKC010000029.1:0-94425 GCF_055581065.1 Streptomyces sp. NPDC031479 | reverse complement strand
CCCCCCCCCCCCCCCCCCCCCCCCCCCCCCCCCCCCCCCCCCCCCCCCCCCTCCCGCCCCCCCCCCCCCCCCCCCCGCGCCTGGCCGGGACCATGGTCCCCATCGCCCTGCTGCTCGCCTGCGTCCAGTCCGGACGCTCCCTCGCGGCCGGGGCCGCCGCCGGCGCGGCCTACGCCGTCGGCAGCGCGGTCGGGGGACCCTTCACCGGCCGGCTGATGGACCGGGCCGGCCCGAGCCGCGTCCTGCGGGTCTCCGGCCCCCTCGCGGGCCTCGCCCTGGCGGCGGCCGCCCTGACCGCGGCCGGCACCCCGGCCGCAGTGGTGCCCACAGCCTGCGCGGCCGGGCTGGCCACGGCCCCCGTCGGGGCGTCGATGCGAGCCCTGTGGCCGTCCCTCACCGAGGACGCGGCCCTGAGGCAGCGGGCCTACTCCTTCGAGGCCACGCTCAGCGAACTGCTCTTCATCCTCGGCCCGACCGCCGTCACCGTCCTCGCCACCCTCACCGGTGCCCGCGGCGCACTGCTGGTGACCGCCGTCCTGCTGGGCGCCGGAGGCCTCGTGTACGGGCAGGCACCCGCCGTACGGGGGCGCGCGGGCCGGACCGCGACGACCCCCGACGCCGCGGACCCGACGCAGGCGGAACCGGAACCGGCACCCGTCCGGGCCGCCGCCACCGCCGTCCTCGTGGCGATCGCCCTGACGGCGGCACTGTCCAGCGGACTCGTGGTCGCGGTCACCGCCTCCCTGCAGGACCAGGGCTCGGCACCCGAACTCGCCGGCACCCTCGTCGCCCTCCAGTCGGCGGGCAGCGTGGTCGGCGGCCTCCTCTACGGCGCGCGCACCTTCGGGGGCACGACGTACGGGCGCTACCTCCGCCTGCTGATCGTGCTGACCCTGGCGCTGGCGGCCCTGCCCGCCGTACGCGCCCTCGCGCCCGGCCTCCCGGCGGGCGGGGCACTGGTACTGCTCGGGGTCCTGCTCGTGCTCAGCGGGCTCCCCATGGCCCCGGCCGGCGCCGAGGAGTTCCAGCTCATCGGGGAGATGACCGCGCAGGGCCGGGCCACCCAGGCCTTCGCGGGCGTCGGCAGCTTCATCGCCCTCGGCGGTGCGGCCGGCTCCGCCCTCACGGGCCTGGTCGCGGACCGGGCCGGCCCCGGCGCGGCGCTGTGCATGCCCGCCGCTTTCACCCTGGCCGCCCTCCTGCTGAGCCTGGCCGCCCGCCGGGCCATCACCCGGGCCGTGTCCCCGGTCCCGTCCCCCACCCCCGCCGCCGAGGCGGACCCCACCCCGGCCCCGACCCCCGACCCTGGAGGAAACCAGACATGAACACCGCACCCGGCGTGATCGCCGTCGTCGAGAGCCAGCTGTCCAACTTCGGCCTCACCCCGCTGCGCGCGGCCCATGAGCTAGGCTTCCACACCGTCCTGGTGAGCAACGACCCGGACCGCTACCGGGTGGTCGGGATCGCCGAGGAGATCTTCTCCCGGCACGTGGACGAGATCGTGCGCACCGACACCAACTCGGCCGACGCCGTCGTCGCCGCCCTCCTGCCCTTCCACGAACAGGGCCTGCTGCGCGGCGTGATGACCGTCACCGACTACAACATCCCGATCGTCGCCGAAGTCGCCGCGCACTTCGGCCTGCCCGGCCTGTCCCCGCAGGCCGCCCGCAACTGCCGGGACAAGCTGCTGATGCGCCAGGCCTGCGAGCGGGCGGGCGTCGCCGTGCCGGGCTTCCACCAGGCCACCGCCGAAGAAGACGCGCTGGCCGCCGCCGAACGGTTCGGTTACCCGGTCGTGGTCAAGCCCATGACCGAATCCGCCAGCATCGGCGTCACCCTGTGCCGGACGCCGGAGGAGGTCGGCGCCGCCTACCGGGACATCAGCTCCTCCCCGACCGACTTCCGCGGCCAGCCCCGCCGCCCCGGAGCACTCGTGGAGGAGTACCTCCTCGGCTTCGAGGTGAGCGTCGAGTCCGTCCTGGCCGACGGCGAGCGCCGGTTCCTCGGCGTCACCGACAAGGCCCTCGGCGCGCACCCGCACTTCGTGGAGATGGGCGACACCTTCCCCTCGATGCTCTCGGAACCCGTCCGCGCCGAGTGCACCGAACTGGCCCGCCGGGCACTGGAGGCCGTCGGCCACGACTTCGGCGCCGCACACGTCGAGGTGAAGATGACGGAGAAGGGCCCGTACGTCGTCGAGGTCAACGGCCGCATGCCCGGCGCGGAGATCACCCAGCTCATCCGCGAGGCGACCGGCCTCTACCTCCAGCGCGAGGTCGTCCGGCTGCACGCCGGCCTCGCCGCCGACCTCACCACCACCCACGACCGCGCCGCCGCCTCCCGCTACCTCTCCGCCCGCCAGGCCGGCACGCTCACCGGGATCGGCGGCGCCGACCTGGCCCGCCGGGTCCCCGGCGTGGTCGACGTCGACCTCGAGGTCCACCCCGGCGACCCGGTACGGCCCGCCGAGAGCAACCTCGACCTCCTCGGCTACGTCGTGGCCGTCGGCGACACCACCGGCGACGCGGTCCGCCGCGCCGAGGCGGCCCTGGGCCAGCTCACCCCCGTCATCGCCCCCGCGACGGGCGACGGCCGGTGACCGCCGCACCCGGGCCCCGCGTGCGCGTCCACCGCGCCCTGCGCGACACCGACCCGCAGCGGTGGGACGCCCTGCTCGGCCCCCGCGGCTTCTACGCCGCCTCCCCCTGGCTGCGGCACGCCGAGGCCACCGCGGGCGGCGCCCCGTACTACCTCACGGCCCACGAGGACGACGGACCCGCCACCGGCGTCCTGCCCGCGTACCCGCTGGACCACGACACGCCGTACGTCTTCTGCAGCCCGGCCAGGGTCGTGGACACTGTCCACCGCACCCTGACCGGCGAGGAGGCCCCCTGGGCCGCCGGGCTGCTGCCCGCCCTGGCGTGCGGGGGCCGCAACCCCTCCCACACCAAGGCCGGGACCGCCCCCGCCCCCGACGGCGGACGCGCCACCCTCACGGCCCTGGTGCACCGGGCCGAGGAGGAGGCCCGGGAGGCCGGGCTGCGGGCGGTGTCCTTCCTGTACGTCGACGAGGACGACCACCTGCTGCGGGGCGTGCTCACGGAACGCGGGTACACGGCACTGCCGGGCCAGACGGCGTACTCCCTGCCGGTCCCGGAGGACGGCTCCTTCGACAGCTACCTGGCCCGCTTCGACCGGTCACGCCGTACGAAGATCAGGCGCGAACTCCGCGCCCTGGACGAGGCCGGGGTCACCTACCGGACGCAGCCGCTCACCCCGGCCCTGATCGAGCAGCTCGCCCCCCTGGAGCTCGCCCTCTACGCCAAGTACGGCACCCCCGCGAACGCGGACGCCTTCACCGCCGTCCTGCACAGCGTCGCCCGCCACGCCGGCGAGGCCGCCCGGGTCACCACCGCGCACCTCGACGGGAACCCGGCCGGGTTCGCCCTCACCTTCACCCACCGCGGCGAGATGTACGCCCGCCAGGCCGGGTTCGACTACGAGGCACAGGGCAGGCTGCCGCTCTACTTCGGGCTCGTCTACTACGAGCTGCTGCGGACGGCGATGGCCGAGGGGCTCACGCACATCCACTACTCCACCGGCTCGGACCGGGCGAAACTGCTGCGCGGCTGCGTACCGCGCCGCCAGATCGCCTACGTCAAGGCCCGCCACCCTCGGGAGGCCGAACCCCTGGCCCGCCTGGCCACCCACCCCGAAGCCACCATCCCCGCCTGACCCCCTGGTCGGCCGCACCCTCCGCGGGAGGCCGACGACCCGCCATCGTGGAGCGGGTACCGGTGCTGACCCGCCGGCACGGTCAGCGGGCCGAGCAGCCGCGGCCGATGCCGGCCGCGGTAGGTCTCGCGCTCGCGGGCCGTGCCGGCGCCCGCCCGACCGGTGTCCTCGGAGCGCCGGTCAGGCGCAGCACGGTCCTGCGACGGTGACGACACCAGCCACGCCGGGATCATCGCACCCGGCCGGAATGCCCGGTCAGCAGGCCTTCCCGCCTCAGCGGAACTCGTGGACCACCTGGATCTCGCCGACGATGTGGGCATTGAACTCGTCCAGTTCCTCGGCCGGAACCCAGAGCTCCAGGATCGTCTGCCCGCCGGCCTGCTGGACGGGATATTGGCTCAAGAACCCCGACTCGACCTCGAAACGAGTGACGAAGCCGGCGCCGTCGTGTTTGACGTTCCAGTCCCGCGCGATCCTGACCGCGTAGTCCTCGTTGAGGACCGGGTAGAAGATCGGCTGCTCGGGCAGGCGGGGCGGCCAGGCACGCCAGTTCAGCTCCCGAACCAGATCCAGCTCCTTGGGGCCGGTGGGGCGCCACAGGGTCGTCGTTGCTTGCCGGCCGGTCATCTGCGTCGCTCTCTGAACGTAGGCCGCCGGTGCGGCGGGTCGGGAGACCGGACGATACCCGCACCGCGAACTCGGCAACTACGCAGTTTCCGCAGCCAGGACACCGGGCCTGTCGTGACGGCACCCCGGTCTCGGACCAGAGGAAGGCCACCCGGGCAGGCACGGCTCTGGGCCGGCAGTGCGGTCACCGGTCACATGTGCTCCCCGGAGTGCTGCGTACGCCCACCACCCTGCCGGTCCCCACCGCCCGTGGTCAGCCGAGCCACGGCCCCGTACCGCGGGCACCTGACGGACGTCACCGTGAACGTGATGGGGGCGGCCGGAGTTGGGTGCAATGTCCCCGATCGTCCCTGTGTCGATCCTGCGGGCTTCCTTAGGGCAACCTGAAGAAGCCCCTCCACGGCGCAATGCGCCCTGGTCACCTGCCTAGGCTCGGCCGTACTTCCCGTCCCCTCTCCAGTGAGGTGTTACCGGCATGAGCCGCAGCCGAACCCCCGCGACCCCGTCCCGAACCGAGGCCCGCCGGAAGAAGGCGACGCGTACGCGCATCGTCCTGTCCGTCACCGCGGCCGCCGCGGTGGTGGCGGTCGGGGTCGCTGTGGCCGACTCGGGCGGTGGTGACCGCACGGACCGGCAGGCAGTCGGAGCCGCGTCCGACGCGGGGTCGTCGAAGGCGGCGACGGACACCGCCGGTACGGCCCCGGCCGGGAGCGCCGGAGCCTCCGCCTCCGCCTCTGCCTCGGCGAGTGCGAGCGCGAGTCCGAGCGCGAGCGCCTCTGCGAGTGCCGGCGCCGGCCCGTCCGGGGCGCCCGACTCCGGCGCGAACGGATCGGCCGCACCCGACGACGACGCCACGCGGCCCGACAGCGCGCCGGACACCTCGGGCGTCGACCGGCCCGGCAAGCCGGCCCAGGGCACCACCTCCACGAAGGGCACCGGCTCCGGCGGCTCCTCCGGCGGCTCCGGATCGGGCTCTGGTTCTGGTTCCGGATCGGGCTCCGGCACGGTCAACGGGGACGCCGAGTCCGCCGTGCTCGCCCTCGTCAACAAGGAGCGCGCCACCGCCGGCTGCGGCCCCCTGACGACCAACGCGAAGCTGAGCGCGGCTGCGCGTGCGTACAGCGACACGATGGCCCGTAGCGGCGTCATGTCGCACACCGGGCCCGACGGGTCCACCATGACGAGCCGGGTGGAGGCGGCCGGCTACAAGTGGTCCGGCCTCGGCGAGAACATAGCCCGCGGACAGAGCGACGCCGCCGCCGTCATGTCGGCCTGGATGAACAGCTCCGGCCACCGCGCCAACATCCTCAACTGCTCCTTCAAGGAGATCGGAATCGGCGTCCACAAGGGCGACGGCGGCCCCTGGTGGACCCAGGACTTCGGCACCGCGAGGTAACTCCCTCCCGCCGCTCTCCACAAGCCCCCCACAAGCGGCCCCCGCGCACCTGCCCGCAGGTCCGCGGAAGGTCACGTCCCCCTGGCCCGGCGGCCAGGGGGACGTCCGCGTTCACCCGGAGCGCCCCGGAGCGCCCCGGAGCGCCCCGGCGCGTGACCGGTGCCAGGATGGCGGAGGCACCGGTTCACGCCCACCGGCTCCCGTCGGCCACTATGGGCCCGTGCCCCGAACTCCGCGCTACCTGCTCATATGGCTGTCGTGCACGGCCGCCAGCGTGACCGCCGTGCTCGCCACGGTCCAGTTCGTGGTCGGGTCGACCAGCCACAAGCCCCCCGTGGCGCGTTCCGCCCCGGTCGTCATCGACACGCCCCCCGCCTGGCAGGCGGGCAGCCCCGGACCGGAACAGGCCTCCCCGACCGCGAGCGCCTCCACCAGCCCCTCGCCGACCGTGGTGCAGCGGCCCTCGTCGGCGGCCCCCTCTCCCAGCCCCACCCCCGCCAAGGCCTCCCCGGAGGCCCCCCGGACCAGCGCGCCCCGGTCGGGCGTCGACTGCGAAGAGGGTGGGGCGGGTCTGCACACCGTCCCCTCACAGGGCGGCAAGGTCACGGTCCGGTACGGGAGCCGGGGCGTGTGCCTGATCTCCGCGGTTCCCGGCCTGGGCTTCCGGACGACCACCTCGCAGGCCTCCGACGACACCCTCACCGTCACCTTCAGCGGCGACGACCACCGGTCGGTGATCACTGCCACGATCAACCCGTCGGCCAAGGCGAGCGTCCACGAGAGTTCCTTCTGACGGCACGACAGGCTGCCTGCCCGCCTGCCCGCCTGCCCGCCTGCCCGCCTGACGACCCGGCTGCCCGGCTGGCTGGCCGCCCGGCTGCCCGGCCGCCCGGTCCGTTCCGCTCGGTGCCCCGTCGGTACGGGCCGGTTCGCGACCTCGTGCCCCCTCGGGCCGGGTCGAGGTGAAGCGGAAGGTGAGCAGTTCCTTAGGGCAACCTCAAGATCGCGCCGAGCCGGTTCCACGGGCCCCCGCCGGCCCTATGCTCACGTCAGCCGAGCGGCCGTAGGCACCGGGGGGACGAGCCCCGTGCAGCGGCGGCCCCGGTTTCACCGAGCCGGGACGCGCCGCGCCCGTCCCGCCGTCCGAACCTGCCTTGGGGGTCTTCGCCATGAGCTCTCGCATGCTCCGATCCGTCCGTTCCGGACGCCGCACGGCGCCCTCCCGTCCGTACCTCGCCCGGCGCCTCCCGGTGGTCGCCGCCGTGGTCGTGGCCGGGCTGGCCACCGCGTGCGGGCCCTCCGCCACCCCCGTCGGGTCCGCCCGGCCGGCCGGCGCCGGGGAGCCGGCGCCGGCGCTCTCCACGGGCCGGACGACACCGGGCGCGTCCCCCGGGGTGTCGGCCACCACCTCGGTTCCGCCGTCCGCATCCGCATCCGCCTCCGCGTCCGTCCCGGCATCAGCGCCCGCCACCGCCGGCTCGTCATCCGGCACCGCCGGCAACGGCGGCAGCAGTACCACCGGCTCCGGGTCGGGGTCCGGTTCCAGTTCTGGTTCCGGCAGCGCCAAGCCTGCTTCCGCCACCCCCGCGCCGGCCCCGGCCAGGGTCCCCGGCCCCGGCTACGACGGTTCGGCCGACGCACAGGCACTGATCGACGCGGCCCTGCGCTCGGCGAAGTCCGACGGCCGGATGGTCCTGCTCGACTTCGGGGCCAACTGGTGCGGGAACTGCAAGGCCGCCGACAAGGTGTTCGCCCAGCCGGCGACCTCCGGGCTCCTCGCGGACGACTACCACCTCGTCAAGGTCGACATCGGCGCCAACAGCTCCGCCAACTCCGCGCTGCTGCGCAAGTACAGCCCCTCGGGCGGGACCTACACGATGCCCGTGCTGGTGGTCGTCTCGCCATCCGGCACCGTACGGGTCGACACCCATGTCACGGGCAACCCGGCCCTGACGGCGGACGGCATCGACTCCTTCCTGCGCAAGTGGGCCCCGTGAGAAGGCCGGTGCGCACGGCCGCCGCCCTCCCGGTCGGCGCCGGCCTGTCGGTGGCGGCGGCCCTGCTGCTGATCGGCACGGTGACGGACGGCTCCGGCTCCGGCTCCGGCTCCGGCTCCGGAGCCGCCTCAGCCTCCACCCCCTCCACCGCTGCGGCCGCCCGCACCGCCGCCGTCACGTCCGCTTCCGGAGCCGCGGCCGACGGACCCCCGCCCACGGCACGCTTCTCCGAGAACGGAGTCACCGTCACGCTCTCCGTCTCCGCCTGGCAGCCCTCGAAGGGGACCGGCACCCTCACCGCGGTCTTCGCCCCCGAGGCCGCCGGATTCCACCTCTACAGCACCGCTCTCCCACCCACCGGCGTCGAGGGCGTCGGCCGGCCGACCGCGATGGCCGTCACCGGCGCCCTCGCGGCGGAGGGCCCGCTCACGGCGGCGCAACCCGTGCGGCCGATCCGGGTCCCGGGGGTCTACTCCCCGCTTCCCGTGTACCCCGACGGCCCGGTCACCACCACCCTCCCCGTCCGCGCGTCCGGCAGCGGAGGCGGCGCGACGGTGCTGATCGGCTACGCGAGTTGCAGCACGCGGGACGGCTGCACCATCCCGGTGTCGGACCGCCCCGTGCGGGTCCGCGTCACCGACGCGGGTCCGGCCTTCGTCACGCCCTGACCGCGTCCACCACCGGAACGAGCCTCTAAGGTGTCCGCATGCCGAGCGTCCTGGTCGTGGAAGACGACCCCAGCATCCGCCAGTCACTGATAGAAGTCCTGGCCGAGCAGGGGTATGCCGTGCGCAGCGCCGCCGACGGCTTCGGTGCGCTGCGCGAGGTCACGCAGGCGCCCGTGGACGCGGTGGTCCTCGACCTCGGACTGCCCGACCTGGACGGAGGCGACGCCCTGCGCATGATCCGCGGCATCTCCTCCGTGCCGGTGCTCGTGGCCACCGCCCGCGACGACGAGTCCGAGATCATCAACATCCTGAACGCGGGCGCCGACGACTACCTCGTCAAACCCTTCTCCGGGGGCCAGCTCCTCGCCCGCCTCTCCGCCGTCCTGCGCCGCACCGGCGGCGCGCCCCCCGCCGCCGTCGGTGTCACCCGCGGCGCGGTGCCCGCGCAGGCCGGGGAGCCCCTGCGGCCCACCGTCGTGGGCGAGCTGGCGGTGGACCCGGGAGCGCGTACCGTGCACCTGGCCGGACAGGAGCTGCGCCTGACCCGCCGTGAGTTCGACCTGCTGGCGTTCCTCGCGCACCACACCGGCCAGGTCGTCTCGAAACGCCGTCTGCTGACCGAGGTGTGGCGCGAGCCGTACGTGGACGATCAGACCGTCGACGTGCACCTGTCCTCCCTGCGCCGCAAGCTCGGCGAACGGGCGGCCGCCCCGCGCTACCTGCTGACCGTGCGCGGGGTCGGCATCAAGCTGGTGGCACCGCGTTGAGGCGCTCCCTGGCCGGTGTGGCCCTCGCCGTGACCTCCATGGTCGCCCTGTCCTTCCTCATACCGCTGGCCGCCCTGGTGATGTCGCTGGTCAAGGAACAGGGTGTGACGGCGGCACAGCAACGCGGCGCCGCCCTGGCGCCGGTCCTCGCCCTGACCACGGATCCGGACGCCCTGCGGGAGGCCGCGGCGGGCCTGGACGCGGCGGACCACCTGGTCGTCCACCTGCCGGGGGCGGGCTCTCCGGGAGGGTCCAAGGCTCCCGGGGAACTGCTCGAACGGGCTCAGCGCGGGCGGGAGTCGATCTCGCAGGAGGTTCCCGGCGGGTGGGTCTGCCTGCAGCCGGTGGTGCTGCCGGGCGACAAGGTCGCCGTCATCGAGAACTTCGTGCCCGAGGCGGAACTCACCCGGGGGGTGGCGCAGTCGTGGGCCGTGATGTGTTTCCTCGCCGTGGGGCTGATCACGGGCTCGGTACTGGTCGCCGATCGGCTCGGGGCCAAGGTCGTCCGCTCCTCGAAGCGGCTCGCGCAGGCCTCGCGCGCGCTCGGGCTGGGGGACCTGGACACCCGTGTCGAACCCATGGGCCCCCGGGAACTGCGTGACGCGGGCGTCGCGTTCAACGCGATGGCCCAGCGCATGAACGAACTGCTCGCCGTCGAACGCGAACTCGTCGCCGACCTCTCGCACCGGCTGCGCACCCCGCTGACCGCACTCCACCTGGCGTCGGAACGGATGGCGGGCACGCCGGAGTCGGCCAGGGTCGAGGCGGCCGTCTGCGAGCTGGAGAGCGAACTGCAGGCGATCATCGCCGCGGCACGCACTCCGCTCGCCGTCGGCCCCATGGCCCAGGGCCTGCTCGGTACGGAACGCCCCCCGGGACGCGGGACCGGTGCCGCGGCGGGCGCGGGCCCGCGCAGCGAGGCGGCCGAGGTCGTCCGGCGCCGGACCGCCTTCTGGGCGGTCCTCGCGGAGCAGCAGAACCGTTCGTGCTCCCTGGACATCACCCAGGAGCCCACGGCCGTCGGCCTCTCGGACGACGACGTCGCCGCCGTGGTGGACGCCCTCATCGGCAACGTCTTCCGCCACACCCCGGAGGGGACCGCGTTCGCCGTCGCCGTCGTACGCACGGCCCAGGCCGTGGAGCTGGTCGTCGAGGACGGCGGACCGGGTATCCCGGAACCGGACCGGGCGCTGTCCCGCGGAAGCAGCACCGGCTCCACAGGACTGGGCCTCGACATCGCGCGCCGGGCCGCGGCCGCGACGGGCGGTACGGTACGCGTCACGCGCGGGCCGCTCGGAGGGGCGCACATCACCGTGACCCTCGCCCTGGCCGCCGCCGCCCGGTCGGGACACCGCACCCGCTTCGCCCGCCGCCGCAGACGCTGACCCCTCGTCGGGACCCCACCGCCCGCCGGGGTCCGGCGCCCCGGGCCCCGGCTCGACCGAGCCATGCGCTCACTCGGCCTCAGCGGCGGTGCGGTCCGCGGACGAAGCCCCGGAACCAGCGTCCCCCGCCGATGCCAGGGCCCCGGCAGTCGAAGTCGTCACATCCGACCGGCACAACGAGCAACCCGGCAGACCTTCCCGGTCACAGCACTAGTGTGATGCGCCGGAAATCTCAGGGTTAAGTCTGCGGCTGGTTGTTGGTGGCTGATGGGGTGATTTTGGTGAGGTAGTCGGCGAGGGACTTGAGGATCTCGTCGGCGCTCTTCGTCCAGGTGAAGGGTTTCGGGTCCTCGTTCCAGGTCTCGATCCAGGCCCGGATGTCATCTTCCCGTGCTTTCACCGAGGTGTGGACGCCGCGGCGGATGAGCTTGTCGGTCAGGAGACCGAACCACCGCTCGACCTGGTTGATCCAGGACGAGCCTGCGGGGGTGAAGTGGGCGTGGAAGCGGGGGTGTTTGGCCGCGAGCGGTCCAGAGCCTGGATCTGGCTCTTCTCATCCACGCATAACACCACCGCCCGTTCCGGCGGATTGTGGTAGAGCCCGACGACGTCGACGACCTTGTCGACAAACTGCGGATCGGTGGACAGCTTGAAGGAATCCTGCAGGTGCGGCTTGAGATCGAACCGCTTCCAGATCCGGCCGACCGTCGATTTCGACAGCCCCGTGCGAGCAGCCATCGAGGCCCGTGACCAGTGGGTGTCCCGGCCCGGAGTGGACTCCAGCGTCGCCACGATCACGTCCTCGACCTGGCCGAGGAGAATCGAGGATGGCCGGCCCGGCCTGGGCTCATCGGCCAGACCGTCCAAACGGTCAGCGATGAAACGACCGCGCCAGCGATCCACGGTCGAGGTGTCGACACCAAGTTCGGCCGCGGCCTGCTTGTTCGTCCCGCCTTCCGCGCAACGAAGTACGATCCTCGCGCGAAGCGCCAGGTACTGGGCGGTCTTCGCGCGCCTGGCCCACCGGATCAGCTGGTCCCGTTCGGCCTCACTCAGAACCAGATCGGCCTTCGGCCGACCGATGCGCGCGGCATCCTCGAGCCCGGCCATCCCCTCAGCGGCGAATTTCCCACGCCATTTCCTCACCGTCGCGGCGGTCACGCCGGCCTCCACCGCCACCCGCGCGTTCGGCGCTCCGCCCGCACACGCCAGCACGATGCGCGCCCGCTCCGCGAACCGCGGCGCCACCGCCCCACTCGCCCAACGCGACAACTCCGCACGTTCCTCATCGGACAGGCGGACTTCAATGGCACGAGGACCCGGCGACATGGCAACAGGCTACAGACTTAACCCTGAGATTCCCGGCGCATCACACTAGCGGGCTATCCCGTAGATCTGCGCCGTCGGGGTGGGACGTGCGCGGGACAGCCTCACGGCCTTGCCGCGAGCCGCTTCGAACGCCGTGACCGGGTTCCCCGCACTGCGCCAGGGTTCGGCACCGCACCAGGGGCCGATCCGGCGGAACTGCTCCAGGGCGGGGGAGTACATCATCGACCGGAGCATGTAGTGCGCCAGCAGGTGGCGCAGGGCCGGCAGGCGCTCGTCGTCGGGCGCGACCTGGTCGAACGAAGCGGCGGTCCGCTTCAGCAGGTTCCTCGCCATGGGAGTGACGGGCAGCCCGGGAGGGAAGGGGCGGCCGTCGCGTTCGCTCAGCGCGTGCAGGTAGATCCCGGCGAGAGGGCTGCCGGCCGGGGCCTTGCGGATCGCCTGGCGGGCGAATCGCATCATCCGCCGGTTGCTGCCGAACCACTTGGCGCACCAGTACTGGAGGGCCTGCCAATGCCCCTCGTAGTGGTGGGGCGCGCGGGCGACGAGGCCCTCCCAGAGGGACTTGAACTCCTTGTGGCCGTACCGGGCTCCGCGGGCGGCGGTGACCATGACGACCCAGGGGCCCGGGTTCGCGGGGTCGAGCAGCGCGGCCTTGCGAGCCTCCTCGATCGCGGCCGGGAGCATGGCGCGGAAGCGCTCCATGTCCTGGTCCAGGACCGCGTGGGCGAAGGCGGTGCCTCGGATCTCCCAGGCCCGGTGAACCATGAGGCTTGCATGAAGGGTCGCCGCGTCGCAGTTGCCCGGCTCGGCGGCGCGCCAGGCATCGAGCCAGGAACTGTCCTTCCGGGCGACGTGCTGCAGGAGCTCCAGCCGGTCCCAGCGCGCGTCCCAGTCTTCTCCCGCGTCCCGGACGTACCGGTCGGCAGTCCGCCAGTCCCCTTGCCACGCGGCGTCGGCGATGTCCTGCCTCTCCTGCACTCGGTGCGCCGGAGGTGGGGGACCGGCGCGCCGGCTGTCGAGCGCCTCACGAGGCGGCAGGCCGTAAGTGGACGCCACGAAGCGCTTTTCGATCCATCGGGCGACACCGCCACGGGTGACGGAGCGTAGAAGCACGATGAGAAACACGCCGAGTGCAACGGCGAGGAAGATGGTCACGGCGGGGAATCATTCCCGAAGCGATCACCCTCCGCAATAGCCCAGGCCACGAATAAGCCAAGGTCGGAGCGGGCGCAGCACCACAACACCCGGCAGACACGACACCCGTGATGGTCGTCGATCCGCTGCCGGACCGGGAGGGGCATTGCCGCTCCGGCCGGCCAAGGGGAGACCCGCGTACGAGGAACGCCGCCACCGGCTGTCGCGGTCAGTGAATCTGAGCAGTCGTCATGACGGGTTGGCGAGGTGTGCTGTGCACGGTGTGGTCTATGCCTGAGGCGCGGGAGGTTTGCTGCCGGTAGCGAGGGCTGCGCGGAAGGTGCGGGTCGTCGCGGCGGCCGTGTTGAGGTCTGTCTCGTGGGGGAGGATGACCGCGCCTTCGGAGAGTTGGCCGCCCCAATAGCAGTAGGCGGAGGGTACGGGGTCGCCTCCTTCGTGGGGGACCTCGCCCCGGGCGCACCAGATCCGGCCGTCCGGCCCGTTCTCGCCGAACGGCTCGGGGCCTTTCTCTCCGCCCGGCGTTTGGGCGGTGTGGATCAGCCGCTGGATCGTCCACACGGGATCGGCGGTCGCGGCGCGTACGTACAGGACCGCGGTCGGTGCCGATTCACGGGTCGCGGTGTAGAACCAGCGGTCGCCCGGCATCAACGGCGGCCACTGGGCGTCGGCCTGGTTGGCTTCGGGACCGGTGAGCAGCCGGAGGCGGCCTGCCCACTCGGGCGCCGGTCCGGGCCGGACCCGGGGATACTGCGAGACGGCCTGCTCGGGCTTGGCCGGTCCGGTTTGGCGGGCTTCCGCGACCGCCCACGTACCGCTCGCGACGGTCGCGGCCATCATGCCGGCGATCACGGTCCACCGCCGGTGTGCCGAGCCCTGCCTCCAGCCCCGGGTTCCCCACCACAATGCCGCCAGCACGACGGCGCCCAGGACCAGGGGCCGCGCCACCCGGCCGGCGTCCGACACCTCGGCGGCGGTGAGGAGTGTCTTCATGCCGTGCATCGTAGGAAGCGCGGCGCGGCTGCTCCGCAGCGGGTCGGCTCCGGGGCTGGGGGTTAGGGCCTGTTGCGAAAGTAGATCTTGTTCGTAGACGATCACTTGCTGTGGGACGTGGTGATCTGACGAATGGCCAGTGGGCCCGGCTTGAGCCGTTGCTGCCGCAGGGCGTCAAGCCGGGTCGTCCGCAGGTGTGGAGGCGGCGGCAGCTGATAGACGGCATACGGCGGCGGACGCGGACCGGCGCCCCATGGCGTGATGTGCCGGAGCGATACGGGCCGTGTGAACGTCGACTCCACCGTCTGCCGGGCCCACCAGCACGCCGCCGGGGCGGCGAATAGGGGGATCTCCAGAAGGAGCCGCCCGGCGGAGTGTCCGTCGAGCCGGCCGACCACGGCCTCGGGCGCTCCTGCGGCGGGCTGACCACCAAGATCCATCTTGCCGTCGAGCAGGGACAGAAGCCGGTGTCAGTGGTGATCACGGCCGGGCAGCGGGGCGACTCACCGCAGTTCAAGCCAGTGCTGGAAGCGATTCGGGTGCCCCGGCTGGGTCTCGGCGAGCCGCGCACGCGGCCGGACCGGGTACGGGCCGACAAGGCGTACGACTCCTACAGCAACCGCTCCTACCCGCGCAGACGCGGGATCAATGCAACGATCCCGGTCCCCGTGGACCGGGTGCGCAACCGGCTCGGGAGCGGATCGCGCGGCGGCCGTCCTCCGAAGTTCGACAAGGACGACTACAAACAGCGACACGCGGTCGAGTGCGGAATCAACCGGCTCAAGCGGCACCGGGCCGTCGCTACGAGGTACGGCAGACCCGCCGTCCGCTTCGAAGCGACCGTGCTGGTCGCAGCCATCGACGAATGGCTCTGACCAGTCCGGTCTGCGGCAGGAAACCCCAAAAAACACGTGGGGAGGATCCGCCTCACCTGCCACCCTGGCACGATGCTGCTCAAACTGACCGGCTCCAGCTGCTCGGGCAAGACCACGCTCGCCAACGCCGTGGGCGAACGACTTGAGAAGGTCGTCGTGCACGACTTCGACGAACTCGGCGTGCCGGAAGGCGCCGACCGTCAATGGCGCAACCGCATGACCGAGATGTGGGTGCGTCGCGCGCTGGAGTACCAGGACCGCGGGCTTGATCTCCTGCTGACCGGCCAGTCCCCGCTCGGGGAAGTCCTGGCGGTGCCTTCGGCACCACTGCTGGACGGCATCGCGGTATGCCTGGTCGATGTGTCCGACGAGATCCGGCGCCGGAGACTCACCCACCGCGACCCCGGCCGGTGGGACCCGCCGGCGGTCGACGCCTTTCTCGGATGGGCCGACTGGCACCGCAAGCACGCGCGGGACCCCCGATACCGACCCGACGTCATCATCAACGACAGCTGGCCGGAGATGGCCTGGCAACACTGGACCGAGTGGACGGCCGACGACCGGCGATGGTCCACCCACCTGATCGACACCACGGACCAGCCCATCACGGACTCCGCAGACCAGGTCACGCAATGGGTCGCCGAACAACGCGAGGCCCTCCGATCCGGCCGCCTCGCACTGTCACGAGGCTGGCCAGACCAGACATCCTCCGAGGCCGACCCCACCTCTTGATCCACTTTCGCAACAGGCCCAGTCGATGGACGCTTCGGCCCTCAGGTGACCTGTGAGAGGATCCGACTCATCGGCCGTGTGCCTTCGCAGCTCGCACTGGAAATGGAAGCCCAGCCCTCCTGCGCCGGCCGGAGAACCTCACCGAGACGGAGCACCTTCGGCTCAAGGCCGTTCTGGTCCACTGCCCTGAGCTGGACGCTCTCAACGGTCACGTCCGGTCCTTCGGGCAGATACTCACGGAGCGCCAGGGCGAACGGTTGCCGCAGTGGCCCGATGCCGTCCGGCGAGACGACCTCCCCGGCCTCCACACACTCGCCGCAGGCATCGCCGCGACCGCGACGCCGTGATCGTCGGCCTCACCCTGCCATGGAGCTCGGGCGTGGTCGAAGGACACGTCAACCGAATCTGGATGCTCATTCCCCGCCAGCTGGGGCGCCGTCGTGGACGGCGGCGCGGCGGAAGGCGTACGCCAACGACCTCGGGCAGCCGTCTTCACTGGTCGCGATACCGGCTCGTTCGAACAGGAGCAAGGCGGACCAGGATCCGGCGCAGTGGCTGCCGGCGGCGCCGGACGCGCTGTGCCGGTACGGGGCGGAGTGGACGGCGATGAAGCTGCGCTGGGGTTGGCCGTCGATGAGGCGCAGCCGGACCGGCTGCTGGACATCGCGGCAGGCTGCGGCGGTATGGACGTGGAGTTCACACCGGCCTCATGGACCGGGCGACAACGGGCTGGGGGCCGGGCGCTCGGGTCAGTGACCCGGCCCGGCTCCTGCTCCGCAACCGCTCCCGCTGCCGAGACCATCGGCGATGGCCGCGCTTTGCAAGCATGCCGCGGCGGCTGCGGTTGCGGCTGCGCTGCGGGGGCGCGATGAGATTGCCAACTGTGGAGGAGCTGTGCCAGGCGGCGCCAGAGGCGGGCATCCGGCCGGAGGCCGTCTACCACCGCCGTCGTGCCGACCATGCGTTCGCCCGCCGCACCGACCAGCACAGAACGGCCCGCTGACCGGGGGCTGGGCGGCGACACTGCTCGTACGGGGCCGCCCGCGTCCCGGGGCCCCCGGGAGGCCGTTCCGCTTCAGGTCAGGAAGCGTTCCACCGCGGTGCGGGCGCGGGCGTTCGAGGCGGCTGCTTCGGACAGGGCGTCCGCCAGGGCGGCGAGCCAGGCGTCCAGGCCCACCGGGCGCCGGGACAGGACGACGTCCCGCACCTCGTGGCGGATCTCCGCCGTCGTGCGGCCCTCGTGCGTGGCCAGCGAGAACCGCAGGTCCCCCAGCAGGATGCCCACTTCGGCGACCGTCCCCGGGCGCCCGGCCAGCCGCTGCCCGACAGAGCGCCGGCGCACGACCCGTACGGCGCCCGGCGGCAGCGCGTCCGACAGCTTCGCCGTCAGCACGGCCCCGTAGAGGTCCAGGTCGGCACTGTCGCGGCGCAGCGCCGCGGCGAGCAGTTCGACTTCCGCGTCAGCCATCGAGGCCCAGCACCAGGGTCGGCTTTTCGATCACGTGGTCGTCGCGCAGCGGGCGCACCGCCGTCCCGACCGCGAAGAACTCGGTGGTGTGCCCGCCCCAGTTGTGCCCGTGCTGGCGCAGGTCGACCGCCACGATGCCCTCGGCGTCCAGGGCCTCGCCCTCCGCCTTCATGCGGCCCATGGCCAGTCCACGGGCGTCGTACAGCGCCTGGGTGAACGGTTCGATCTCGACGTTGCGGCCGACGGAGCCCAGCGCCTGCGTGAACCGCTGGTGCGCCACGTGGTAGACGCACGACCCCATCACGAGGTCCACGGGGGCGTACCCGGCGCGGACCAGCGTCCAGAAGTCCTGGCCGGAGAGGTTGGAGGTGAACGGCCGGCCCTTGTTGTTCAGCCAGGTCCCGGCGGGTCCCGGGTCCGCGCCGTCCGCCTTGACGGCCGTGCCGACCGCGATGAACTCGGCGACGTCCGAACCGAATTCCTTGAACTCGATGTCGAGCCGCACGCCGACGATCCCGTCCGCGCCCAGTGCGCTCGCCTCCGCCTCCATCCGGCTCATCGCGAGTTCGCGCGCGTGGTACATCGCCTGCGAGAGTTTGGTCAGTTCCTGGTTCTTCGTCCAGCGGCCCAGTTGGATCCCCACGTGGTAGACGGAGGAGCCGAGGACCAGGCCCAGCGGCCGGAAGCCGGCCTCGCGCACGAGCAGGAACTCGTTCACGGTGAGGTCCGAGGTGAAGAAGGCGCCCCGCTCGCCGTCGGACGGGGGCTGCGCGAGCCGTCGCATCGCGTCCTGTGCGGCGGCCTCGGCGGCGGCCAGGGCCGGACCTGTTCGCTCGGTCATGTCAGTACTCCCGCTCCAGTCTCATGAAGGTCAACGGCCCGGGTCCGGCGGGCTGCGCGGAGCGGCCGAACCGGGCGATGGCGGTGCCGACGAACGCCGCCTGCGCGCTGAGGTCGTGCGCGTAGCCGTAGGTGCTAGCGCACTCGTCCTTCCCCAGGGTCAGCTCCGTCCGGCCGACGACGACCCCCTCGCCGCCCGCGGCGGCCGCGTCGCGGGCCAGCCGGGTGCGGGCCTCGTGGCGGGCGCGGTTGACCAGCAGGGTGTAGCCGTCGACCTCCTCGTTCGGGGCGGTCCAGCGGGTCCTGCGGGTGGTGCGCCAGTCGTCGTGGCGGGCGTAGACGGCAAGGCCGAAGGCGAGTCCGGTGGGCACCCAGCCGGAGTGGATCAGCCGGGCGAAGTCCTGGCCGCCGAGGTGGGAGGTGAACGGCAGGCGGGGCCGGATCCGTGAGCGGGCGCGGACGGCGGTGCCCCGTACGGTGCACTCGAGGTCCCCGAACTGCATGTGGTCGAAGTCCAGGCTCACCCCGACGATCCCGTCCCCGCCGAGCGCGCGGCATTCGTCCACCGCGCGGATCAGCGCCCGTTTGCGGGCGGTGTACAGCGCCTTGGCCAGGGGTTCGTAGGTGGAGGCCCAGCGGGAGGGCTTCGGGTGACCGTCGGCGGACGGGGCCGGCCACGCACCGGGGCAGCCCCAGGCGCCCGTGTAGCCGATGGCGAAGACGGTGGTGCCGAGGACGTGCCCGAGCGGGTCGAACCCGGCGGAGGTGACGGCGGCGAGCTCCGGGGCCGACAGGAAGGAGTTCCAGGTACTGGCACCGGTCTGCGCCGGACCGTCGTCGTGCGGGTGTGTCATCGGCCTCCGCGCCATCGCCCTTCCGGCTCTCGGCGCCCGGCTGTGCGGCGGACGCGTGTGCGTGCGTGTCGTCGTGCACGGCACGTCGCGCGGACTGCGGCGCACCGCCGGGCAGTTTATCGGCGTGATCATCCGAAAGGGTGAAGATCGTGAACTTCGGCACGCGGGCGCGGCGGCCCCCCGTCCGGGGCGGGACGGGGGGCCGGGTCATGCGCGGGCGGTGGCTCAGCGTTCCTGGACGAACGTGCCGCCCGTGCGGGACCCCTCGGAGCAGGAACGCTTCTCCGCGGCGGTCATCTGCCGGCTCTTCACCACGACCGCGTTGCTCTTGCCGTCGGTGCCGTTCTGGACCGGGCCGGTGATGGTGTCCTGGAAGTACCAGTAGTAGTGACCCCACTTGGGGCTGTCGTAGTGGGTCTGCCAGGTGCCGGAGACCTTCTGCATCACCTGGGCGCGCGAGATCCAGCCCACTTCGCCGGGCTTGACCGTCATGTTGAGCGAGCTGCTCTCCGAGTGGGAGCTCGACCAACTGTGACTGTAACTCGCGGTTATGCTCAGGTCCACGATGCCCGCGATCTTGCCTCCGGCGGTGACGGAGACGCCCAGGGAGTCGGTGGATCCCACCGTGTCGTCCCACGTCATCGCCTGAGTGGCGTCCGACGTGCTGCAGTTGAAGAGGGAGTTCGACACCTGCCGGAACTCGCCCAGGTACGCCTCCTCGAGCCGGGGCGAGTTGAACGTGCACTTGCCCTCGCCCGAGGCGCAGTCCGCCATGAGCAGCTGCCGTGTGGGCTGGTCGGCGGCCGACGCCGGAAGGGTGGCCGCCGCCGCGACGGCGCAGGCCGCGATCGTCATGGTCAGCGCGCGGGCTGCGTAGCGCCGGACGCGGTTCGTTGTCATCGTGGAGCCTCTCGCCGTACTGGGGGGCCGGTGAACCGCCGTACGGCGGCGGCGCATCCCACCACCACCGACCGCACGTTCCCTCACCGCCTGTTGCTCCTGAGATTCTCCGGGCCGGTACGAGGCCGACGGCGTAAATCAGTCACGACGAAGACCGCGTGATCGTCACCGGGGACCTGCCCGGCAGGCCGGCGACGCGCCTGTTGCGGGGAACTGGGACGGTGGTCCGGCCGCCAACATCGGAATCTGGCGCCCCTCCGAGGCCCGCTTCCACCTCCGCAACGACGACGGCACGGTGACCTACCCCAACTGGGGCCAGCCCAGGTGACCCTTGCTCAACCCATGCCCGGCACTCCCACCAGCGGAGTGCAGGGCGGTGCGGACTCCGCTCCCGTGACTGAGCACCCATTTTGCGGGCGGCGCCGCGGGGTCCGATCGGTGCCGGGGTGGCGGCGGAGCGGCTGACAGAGGCTTTGGGGGAGCCGTTGCGGTGCCGTCCGCGGGTGACCGCGGCGGCGGTCGGCCACCTCGTGAGAGCCGGTCTCCCCGTCTACCTCGGCGGCGCCCCGGAGTTCCCCGGCGCCCACCCGGACCAAGCGGCGGCTCTCGCCCGCCGCCGGGACCTGCCCGCCCTTCTGGACCGGCACCGCAGGATGTGGGAAATGAAGCGGAACGCGAAGTCGGACACGGTCGGGCGAATACGGTCCCTGCTTGACGAACCGGAGTGGTACGAATTCGGGCGCAACGACGGTTCCGACATCAACGCGGCGGCCGGGCGGCCGGCTTCGACGCAGACACCTTGATCAAGGGCGCCTCCCTTGGAGAAACGCCGCTCACCGGGGATGACGACCAAGGCGATCAGATCACGATGCGCGTCGGCATCGAACTCTACGAAAAATACGGCGACAGCCTGACCGAGGAACAGCTCCGGCAAGGAATCAACGACACGATGGACCAGATGGAGCCGGCGCAGCGCAACGGAGAGAACGTCCCACAGGTCAGGAACCGTAAGTGACGCGGGGACAGTGGGGCTGCGCGGTCGCCCCCGTGGCCGGTCTGGCTACCGGCGTGCTCGGGTCGTTGTTGCTGGCAGCCGCCTGGCGGGCGTGCGACGTGGGGGTGAACGGCGCCGCCAACGGGCTCGCACTGATCTTCTACGGAGCCCTGCTCGCGATCGCGGCGGGGGTGTGGTGGGGGGTGCTCATCGGGTATGCAGGACGCTGGAACCTCACGGTCGCCCTCCTGGGCAGCGCGGCCGGCGCAGCGGTCATGGTATGGATCTTCGTGGCTCTCCTCCAGGTTCCCAACGGGTACCGCTGCTGACGAGGCTGCATCCGACGCGGTGATGCGCCGAGCACAACGCCAGTCGCGGCTTCCGGCCCGGGTTGGCCGGTGGGGCGTCCCTGTGACGGAGGCGCCCCCGACGGGTAGGCAGGGGAGGGATACGCGCCAGCCCGTGGTCGGCACAGATCGAGGACTGCTCGGGATTCAGGGGTTGAGGATCAGGCTGGCGGCACGGTCGAGAACCTCGGCCCGGGTGCGCCCTTCATGGTCGGCGGCGAGGGAGTGCTGTCCGATCGCCATGCAGAAGGCGATCAGGCTGCGGGACTCGACCTCGTCGGGATCAGCGCAGAAGGTGCCGATCATCTCGCGCAGCAGGGCCATACGCCGGTTGTCCACCCGCCGCAGGCGCTCGGAGACCGCCTGGTCACGCCGGGCCCAGTCGCGGACCGCGAGGTCGATGGGAAGCAGCCGGTCACTGGAGAAGGTCAGCACGCCCGCGCGCCGGATCTTGGTCTTGGGGTCGCCGCCCTCTCGCTCGACCCGCTCGATCACCTCGTCGGTGCTTTCCCGCTCCCAGGTGTCGAGCATCGCTTCCAGCAGAGCGTCGCGGTCGTCGAAGTACCCGTAGAACCCGCCCTTGGTGACGCCGAGCCGCTTCGCCAGCGCCTCGACCCTGACGGCGTCCGGACCGCCGTCGGCCAGCGCCCGCAAGCCTTCCTCCACCCATCTGTCGCGCGGTGTCCGGGGAGTGCCCACGATGTGTCCCACCTCACTCATCCACCGAATATACGCAACCGTACATCCGGTCTAGCCTTACTTATACGCAAGCGTATAACGCCTGCGGCGATCCCGAGCGAAGGAGAGCATCATGAAGATAGGAATGGTGGCGTACCACTATCCGCATCCTGCCCACCGTGATGAGTTCATCTCGCGCGTCCACCAAGTCCGCAAGGTCATGCTGCGCACACCGGGATGCCTCTCGGGTGAGTGCTGGGTGTCCGGCGACGCAGTGATCTCGATCGTGCAGTGGGAGTCCGAGGAAGCACGGATCGCGGCGCTCGCCGCCGTTCAGGAAGCGGGAGTGGACGTCACCTACGACGAGCGGGAATCACGCCCCCGCACGATCGTTGCGCTCGAAGCGGCCTGACCCACTCCACCACCTGCCCGGCCCGTCCGGTGGCGGATCAGGCCGGAGGGGCCGCGGCGGATCGGCGGCGGGCTCCGGTGCTGGGATGTTCAGGAGGGTCTTGCGGGTGATGCGCAGGTTTTCGGTCTCCGCGTCGAGTTCGCCGGGGCGGGCGGTGAGGTCCTCGATGGACGCGCGGAGCTGCCGGGCCTGGGCAGTGCAGACTCGCCGGCGTCTTTGTCCCTGGATGACAGCGCAATTCCCAGGAAGGTGAAGGACGTCTCATGCCGAAGCAGGGCCCCGAAATCCGGGAGCGGAGACGAGTGCGCACCGGAACGTTGCCAAACGTGCCCCGGTGGGCGCGGATTTCGGCCCATCTCGTGCCCATCATCACACTGCCTTCCGGGCTGTGGCGGATCGCTCTGGTCGCGGGGCTCCCGGTGGACAACAACGGCCCCCTTCTCTGGTGGGAACCGGTGTACATCACCTCGCTGACCCTCGTCTCTGAAGGCATCGCGCTGCTGACACTCGGTCTCATCCAGCCGTGGGGTGAGACCGTGCCCCGCTGGATCCCGTTGCTGGGCGGACAGCGGGTCGCCCCATTGGCAGCTGTTGTACCGGCGCTGCTCGGTGCGGCAGCCTTGATCGCAATCACGACCTGCGGCGGACTCGTTGCCATCTTCGGCTCCAGCCCCTCCATGGGTTCGCCGGCTAAGGACTGGTTGCTGGCTGTCTGCTACGCACCGCTGTTGGCCTGGGGCCCGTTGGTGGCAGCAGTCGCCATTTCCTACTACCGCCGCCGGCGCGTTCAGGCGTAACAGCCACTTCATAGGGCGGTTCGTGCATGTCCATTTCCGGGTGAGACTGGGGCATGGCTGCTGGTAGCGGTGCTCGGTCGGCTACTGCTTCCTGGTGAAGCTGCCGGCGTCGACCTCGGGTGCTCGGGCAAGTCCGGCGAGCCGGCCCGGGCAGGGATTCGGTCGGCGAGGGCAGTGACGGTCTTCCGGGTGATCGCAAGGTGTTCGAGGTGGGTCTCGGCCTCCCGCAGCCGAACTTGCAGTTCGTCGATCTGGGTGCGGAGGCCGTCGGCCATGGCCTGGGCGGCGTCCTCCTGGATGCCGAGCACGTCCACGGCCAGGCCCCGCTTGCGCCCCGGCACCCGTTTCCCGGCGTCCCGGCCGGTCGTGGCGGCAGGAACTCCGGCAGCCGCGTGGACACTCTGCGTGTCCAGCACCACCAGGGTCGGGTCCTCTAATCGGCGGGCCCCCTCACGGACCTGGCAGCGCAGGAGCTCGTGGATGGCCTGGTCGGTTCCGTCGTCCCGCCAGGCGGCGAAGTAGTAGTAGTACGTCGCACTCTTCTGCGGCAGATCGTGCGGAGATAGGTCCACTGGCAGCCGGTCCGCCCCTGATGGAGGATCGCGTTCACGATCTCCCGCATCTCGTAGGCGCCCTGATGGCCACTGACCGAGCGATGCCGGCCCTTCCACGCCGTGATCACCGGCTCGATCAACGACCACTGCTCGTCCGATAAGTCACTCGGATACGGCTTGCGTTCACTCACCCCGCCACCCCAACAGGCCGCAGGCGGCGGACCAGAGGATTCCGCCCCCGCCTCATACCATTAGGCGACGACAGAATCACTCAAAGAGTCACGAACCTCCCTCTCAGAAGGTGATGGTCTGTCCCTCACGTTCGGCTTGTCGCGCGGTGTAGGCGACGCCGTGGACTTTGAGGCCATCCGGGTTGAGGAGGGTGATCGTGCCGCCTTGGTTGTCCAGGTGGAATCCGTTGCCGCCCGTGATGGTGAGGGTGGTGCCGGGCTGCAGCAGGCCGACGGGGAGCGGGAGGGTGTGTTGGCTGCGGTCGGCGAGGTGCCAGCCCTGGAGGTTGACCGGCGTGGGGGAGGCGTTGAGAAGGGTGACGGTTTCGGCTGCGGGTGCCGAGCTGGTGGGGTTGACCAGTGCCGCCATGATCCGCAGGGGTTCCTCGCGGTCGCGGGGGCGGGGCGGGGCCGTGTCGATGGGGTGGCCGGTGGTGTCGTCGGTGTGCCAGGCCTGGGACTGGAAGGCAAGGAAGACCCCGACCCAGCGGTTTTCGGCGGGTAGGTGTACGAGCAGGGCGCCGTCCTGCCAGATCCCGTTGTCGGAGCGGAACTTTCCGCTGTTGCCTTGGTTCATGTGGATGTCGTGGACACCGTTGCCGGGCCGGAACCCGAACACCTTGTCGGGAATGTTCGCCTCGGGGCCGAACCGTTGCCCGAACATGTACAGGGTGGCGGTGGGGTCGGCGATGGCCCGCTGCACGTAGTGGTCGAGCAGGTCGGCCAGGTCGTTGTCGGCGCCCTCGAGGTCGGGCGGGAGCAGTCGCATCGAGGCGGGATCGAACAGGTTGCCGCGGATGAAGTCCAGGCTGGCCTTCCCCGGTTGCGATGCCAGAGCCGTCCATCCGCTGCCGGCTGGCGGGAGCAGCTCGGTCACCGGGTGGCGGAAGTCGTCGTCAGCCAGGTACAGCAGCTCCGAGGGTGCTTGCTGGGACTCGACGTTGACGGCGGCCCGGTAGTGGGTGCCGGCGTTGTCGGTGAGGTGGATCTGGTAGTGCGGGGTGTCGCTGGATCCCTCCCGGCGCCGGTCGACTGCGCGGGCGGCCAGGACACCGTATTTTTTCAGTGGCATGGGTCATCCTTCGGATGCGGTGGGAGCGGCACGGCCGGGGTGTGGTCGTGCCGACGGGGGCGGGAAGGGGGACGGCCGGGAGGACTTCGGCGCTTGGCAGGTCCGCCAGATACGGCACCGTGTTTCACGGGTAGCGGAGGGTGGCGAGGCCGGGGGCGTGGTCGGAGGCGGGTTTCTCCCGGCCTGCAGTGGGGTTGCCGCTGACGGAGGCCACAGGGTGTACGGCCCCGGTGGAGGCGTGCTTGACGCGGGCCAGCAGGGCATGGCTGACCTGGATGCTGTGGCCGATGAGTTCTGGTTGGCCGCGTACGCAGCCTCGTCCTCGGGCCTGCAGCGGCCACCGGTCCCGTAGAGGTTGTCCACGTTCCAGTCGCAGATGACCGCCATGTCTCACCCCCGTCGCTCGCGCAGGCAGTCCTGCCGACCGCCGATCCTCCTCACGGATATCCCCCGACCGCGCCTGGGCGGGACACAAAATCGCCCAATGTTCACCCGCCTTGCCCTGCGGCCCCTCTGGGTCGTAGGCGACTCGGCCGCACTTCAGGGTCGACGGGAAGTCCGGCTTGGCCGTCTTCAGCCAGCTCTTGAAAGGTCACCTGGCTGCGTAGGTCGGGAAGCGAGAGCACTTGTCGGTGGGTCCCAGCATCACTCGTCGTCCAGAGGGCGCAGGAATGTTGTTGAGAAGTAAGAGCACCGGAAGTGGTTCGGGCTCTCCTTGATCACGTGCCAAGGCAGTCCGGCCCGTGGCAGGATGACGGCATGCTGATCCGAAAGGCCGATGCCGCGTAGGCGTCCGAAGGGGCTGCGCGCGAAGCGTTGGCGGCCCAGAAGAGGTATTCCGGTTCGCCGGATCCGTCTCATCGGCAGGCTCGATGCCGAGTTCGACCGCCGGACTGTCCCCCTCAGCCCTCACCTCGTGCTGGCAAGCCCGTGGGGCGCGTGTGGGTGGTGGCGTCAGCGCTTCCTGGAGAACTGAGGGGCTGAGGGCCCTCGCTGCTCAGCCGGCCGCCTGCTGCTGTTCGGCGCGGGCGCGGGTGGTGGCGAGCCGGTAGGAGTCGGTGCCGGTCTCGATGATGTTGCCGCCGAAGGTGAGGCGGTCGACGATGGCAGCACAGAGACGTGGGTCGGTGAAGGTCTTGGTCCAGCCGGAGAACGACTCGTTTGAGGCGATGGCCACGCTGTTCTTTTCCTCCCGCTCGGTCAGAACCTGGAAGAAGAGTTCGGCGCCGCGGCGGTCGAGCTCCATGTAGCCGAGCTCGTCGATGCACAAAAGGTCAACGCGGCAGTAGCGGGCGATGGTTTTGGTCAGCTGCTTTTCGTCTGCGGCCTCGACCAGCTCGTTGACCAGCTTGGTCGCGAGGACGTACTTGACCCGGTATCCGGCCATCGCTGCTTCGGTGCCGAGGGCGGTGGCGGCAGCCCCCGGGCCGGACGTCGGGCGGACGCGCTCGTTCCTGGCACGGTTGGGAGGCTTCAGCCCCCGCAGCTGACCAAGCGCCGTTCTGGCGTGGGTGCGGTACGCGCCCGCCGGTCCGCCGCTGGTCACTCGCCCGGGCGTAACGGACCAGCCAGGGGTGGAGGGCGCACCCGCTGTGGTGGGCGAGTTCGGCTCCCTGTCCGGCCGGCCTGCGGGGCACAGCCGCGTGGCAGGGGGGGGAGTGGCCCACCACGCGGTCCTGTACGCGGGCGCGGGCGCAGTGGCTATGACGACTTCTTGGGGTTCTGGTCCGCTTTCCGTGGAGGTTCACGGATCGTGATGTCAGTGGTGTGTGGTGGGATGGCCGGACTCTGCTGTTGATCTACTGGGAGACCGTCGTGACGTCTTCGTACTCGTCCCTGACTCGTGCCTTGGCCGAGGCTTTGGTCGATGTCCTGTGGTTCATCGAGGGCAGTGAAGACGAGCACATGGATCAGGACGATGCGGTCAAGGTCATGGAGGGCGTCGCCCACGTGGTCAGTACGCTGTCGAGTGATCAGCAGCAGGAGCTGATCGCCCTGCTCGGGGCGATGGCAGCTGCCGAGACCAACCCCGCTCGCCGTGAGTTCCTGGAGGAGTTCCCGGAGGGCTTCGGGCTCGTCGACGATCTGTCCTGAAGGGTCTCGGCTTGCTGTGCAAGGCGGCACCAAACCGTGCCGCGGCGGTTGATCCTCCACCCAGACTCGTCACCATGAACTCGACGATGTTGGATGGGCTGCATGGTGAGACGCAAGAAGGAGAAGAAGAGGCGGCCCGCCTGGGGCGTTCCGAAGGGGATCTTCCTGTTCGCGACGCCGGAAGGCTGGCGCACCAGCGTCCTCACCGAAAGCGGAAATCTTTGCGGACGGCTGGACGTGCCGATCAACACCGACCCGCCAGACGCGCGGGCTGCGGCGGCGGTGATGGTGACGGAACTCGCGCACGACTTCCACGACACCGAGGTGGAAGTGAGCTGGGATCCGCCCCAGGAGCCTTGGTCATGGACCGCCCAAGTCACCCTCGCCGCCGAAAATGAATCATCTTCGCCGGACGCCGAAGGCTAAACAGCAAGTTCAGGAGTAGAGCAGGACCCGCTTGCGGAGGAGTTCGAAGCCTGCGCGGCCGAACATCTGGCGCTTCAGCACCTTGATGCGGTTGACATGGCCTTCGACGACCCCGGAGTTCCACGGCTGCGAGAGTCTGGCAGTGACGGCATCGAGGTCGCGCTCCAGATGCCGGGCGAATCGCTGGAGGCTGGGCAGGTCGGCGGCGGTTGCCGCTCCGATCCATGCCGGCAGTCGATGGCCTTGCAGCTGGGTCAGCATGTGTGCGAAGGAGCGCACGTGCTCGGCAAGTGCGTCGAGTTCAGGACAGTTGGCCAGCACGGCCTTGAGCTGGAGCCGGTCGCTCTCGGCCAGGGCGTCGGGGTGGGTGAGGATCCAGCGGGTGACGGCGCGGGCGGATGGCGGCCGGGGGCCGACCGGCTGGGGCTTGCCGCGTAGGTTCCGGATGACGTAGGCGCGGACGTTGCCGTAGCCGCCCGGGTAGCCCTGTGCCTTGATCTCCTCCTTCCGGGCGTTGGTGCAGCCCTCCTGCCATCGCTGGTCGAGGTAGGGCTTGTACTCGTCCAGCTTGGTGGGACGACTTTGCCACTGACCGGTGAACAGTCGCCCCGGCTCGGTGGCGCGGGAGAATCGGAGAACGGTGTTGAGGCCCATGCCGAGCTGCCGGGCGATGGACCGCTTGCTGTGACCGGCGGCCAGCAGCGCGTGGACGGTGGCGTGCTTGGCGCGGGTGCGGTCGGCGAACCGATGGCCCGTTGGCCACGGCGAGGACGCGGGAGACTCCGACACCTGATTTGGCTCCTGCGGTGACTCAGGTGCGGGCCGGAGGCAGACGCGGTGCCGGTAGACGCACTTCTCGGCGGCTTCGCCGAGGTTTGCCAGAGGTGCCCTCGGTCGGCGACCTGGAGGGCTTGAGGGACGCCGCGGGTGGCGCCCTCGGCGTAGAAGAAAGGCCCGGTCCCGGCAGATAATCTCGATCCCGGGTCGTTCGGACAGCCAGGCCCGCGAGGGTGTCCGCCTCCCGGTCCGGCAGGTCCACCGGCCGGCGTGTCTCGACGTCGACAAGGACGGTTCCGTAGATCCGGCCCTTGCGCTGAGCGTATTCGTCGGCGCCGATCACGCGGGGCGTGGCGGTGGGTGGATGGGGCAGCGAGGTGATCAGCCTCAGCAGGGTGTTTCGGCTGACTCGAAGGCGTCCGGCATTCGGGCGCCGGCCCGTCCCGCGAGCGCGAGACCGACCGAGACGAGCGTCGATCGCAGCCGTTCCGTCCGGCGAGCGAATCGACGGGTGAGGCCGGGCACGATGCAGGGCACGGCCTCGTCGGGCTCTTCCCACCCGATCTCACCGGCCACCACGACGGCGCGGAAGTCTCTCTTACGGTCGCTCTGGAACTGGTGCGGGCCATGCTCCGCGATCAGGGCGCCTGGTGCCGGCTGGAGGTCCGCGCGCTGTGCTGAGAGTCTGGCCCGACCTGGCCCCAGACGTCGGTGCGGTGCTCGCCGTGCTGCCCGAGGAGGGATCCGTAGAGTTCGTCTGGGAGGCACAGGACGGGACGATCAGCCACGCGATCGTCGACGACACCGAGTACCAGCAGCTCGCCGCCCTCGTGGCCGGCGCACGAGCGGCCTGCGCACTGCCCATGTACCTCGACGAACGCCACCCGCT
The DNA here is from genome assembly GCF_055581065.1 of Streptomyces sp. NPDC031479. NCBI lineage: Bacteria > Bacillati > Actinomycetota > Actinomycetes > Kitasatosporales > Streptomycetaceae > Streptomyces > Streptomyces sp. NPDC031479. The sequence continues at coordinate 65,437 of NZ_JBVIKC010000029.1, read as the reverse complement.
GCTCTGCGCCGCCCTGCCCGACAACGACGGGGTGCTCCGCACCCGATGGTGACCCGGTTCGCGCCGGGTGGCCAGCCGTTGCTGCGCATTGAAGTTGTCCAAACAGGCCAGATGCCGTGCACGGTCACAGTCGTGTGATCCGGCTACCCGACCACACCGTGCGGGCTAGGGTCCGTCTTCAAAAGGTAGTTCGATGCTGGATCATGGTGTCGTGGTACGTCGTCATGAACTGACTCATGCCGAGTGGGAGTTACTGGCTCCGCTGGTGCCGAGTGCCGGCAGGGGCCGGCCTCGGGCGGAGGACCGCCGGGTCATCAACGGGATGGTCTGCAAGATCCGGACCGGGGTTTCCTGGCGTGACCTGCCGGAACGTTACGGCCTGTGGAAAACGGTCCACACCCGCTTCCGCCGCTTCGCCATCAACGGCGTGTTCACCCGGGCTCTGCAGCAGATCCAGGCCCAGGCGGACGCGGCCGGTGACATCGACTGGCTGGTCCAGATCGACTCCACCATCGTCCGCTCCCACCAGCACGCCGCCGCCACCGGCCGAAAAGGGGGAAGCGCTGGGCGGACGAACCGGGCGGCCGATCCCGAGGGCGCCTGACCAGCAAAATCCACCTCGCCTGTGACGTCCGCGGCCGCCCCCTCGCCATCCTGCTGACCCCGGGCCAACGACACGACGACATCTGCGCACGGCCTCTCCTCGAACGCATCCGAGTACCCCGCACCGGCCATGGCCGGCCCCGCTGCCGGCCGGATCACGTGATTGCCGACAAGGCCTACAGCTCGCGCGGCTTCCGCATCTACCTGCGTAAACGCGGTATCGGACACACGGTCCGGGAGAAGGACGGCCAGAAGCGGCACCGCCGAAACCGAGGCCGAAAGGGCGGCAGGCCGGCAGGCCGACAGGCCTCGATCTCGCGATCCACCGACGCCGCGACACTGTCGAACGCTGCTTCAATCAGCTCAAGGGCTTCCGCGGCATCGCCACCCGATACGAGAAGACCGCCCCCTCCTACGAAGCACGGTCACACTCGCGTTAATCCTGCTCTGGGCAAGATCGATTTGGAGACGGACCCTAGCCCGCCGCCGGTCGCCCCTTGCTCCGGCGGGGCGCGGTGGCGCCGCGGATCTCCTCCGTGGCCGCGCGGAAGGCGGGCGCGGCACGGGCGAAGTAGTCGAAGAGCACGGCCTGGTGCTCCGGGGGGTAGAGGCCGATCACAGCGGCGATGTGTCGGCGGGCCGGGCCGACCACGTCCTCGATGCGGTCCAGCGCGTCCGGTACGGGCTCCACGATGACCCGGCGCCGGTCGCCCGGATCGGCGGTCCGGCGGGCGTAGCCGGCCCGTTCGAGGCGGTCGATGAGCCGGGTGGTCGCGCCCGTGGTCAGCCCGGTGCGGGTGGCGAGCTCGCCGGAGGACAGGCCCCCCTCAAGGGTGATGAGGCTGAGGGCGTACCACTCGGAGGTGTGCAGGCCGGCCGCCTCGGCGCTGGCCAGACCCTGGAGTCCGACGGCGTCCAGGTACCGCCGGAAGACCGCGTGCGCGTCCGCGCCGCCACCTGTTGCCATTTTCGGGATCGCCTCCTAGCTTTATATCTGCACGCATGCAGATACTGTGTTCAGTCAGTATCTGCATCAGTCTAGCCAATTGGGGAGTGGTCCGTCATGCAGTCCGCCAGCGAGTCCGTCGCCTCCGTCCAGGCCGTGCTGAACCGCCTCACCTCCGCCTGGGAACGCCACGACGCCGAGGCCTACGGCGAGCTGTTCACCGAGGACGCCACGTACATCACCTACATCGGCACCTTCTACCAGGGGCGCCGCGACATCGTGGAGAGCCACCGGACCCTCTTCGCCGGCTTCCTCAAGGGCACCCGGCTGGCGGACGAGATCCTCGACGTCCGCTTCTACGGGCCCGGCGTGGCCGTGGTGAACGGCCGCGGGGACACCTACAAGGGCAAGCGCCCGGAGAAGCTCGGCAAGGTCCAGACGTACACGCTGACCCGCGAGAGCGACGGACAGTGGCGGATCGCCGCCTTCCAGAACACCAAGCGCAAGCCGCTGATGGAGGCCGCGTCCTACCGGTTCGCTCCGGGCCTCGTCCCGGCCGCCGGGCGCTGACATGCGCAGCCGCCGACCCGTACCCCCCGCCGACCCGACGACCTTACGGAGAGCCCGCATGACGACCGACCTCGCCACCACCCCTCACCCTGTCCCGAGTACCGCCCCGCGCGACGGAGCCGACACCCAGGCCACCCCGCCCGCGTCACCCCACCGAAGGCGACGCACCCTCAAGCGCGCCCTGATCGCCACCGTGCTCACCCTCGGCCTGACGGCCGGCGGGGGCTACCTGTGGCTCGACTCCACCTCGGACGTCAAGGTCACCGGCACCGCGGAGTGCACCGCCGTCACCCCGGCCGGCACCGGCTTCAGCAACAGCTTCGGCGACCGCGACGCCGTCTGCGGGGTGCTGTCCTCGCTCGCTGCGGCCTGGGGCGCCGCCGACGCCGACGCGTACGGAGCCCTCTTCGCGCAGGACGCCACGTACACGACCTACGTCGGCACCCACTACCAGGGTCGCGCCGACATCACCGAGGCCCACCGGGCCCTCTTCGGCGGCTTCGTCAAGGGGACGAAGCTGGCCGACTCGATCCTGGGCATCCGCTTCCTCGGCCCCGACGCGGCAGTCGTCACCAGCCGCGGCGACACCTACACGGGCGGGCGGCCTGGCGAGCTGTCGAAGGTCCAGACGTACACGCTGACCCGCGAGAGCGACGGGCAGTGGCGGATCGCCGCCTTCCAGAACACCCAGCGGCAGCCGGTCATGGAGAAGGTCTCCTTCCTGCTGTCTCCCGGCACGGTGCCCGGGGCCGAGAAATGACCGCCCGCGCGGCCCTGGTCACCGGGGCCAGTTCGGGCATCGGCCGGGCCTTCGCCCGCGAACTCGCCTCGGCCGGCTGGACCGTGACCGCCGTGGCCCGGGGCGAGGAGGGGTTGCGCGCCCTCATCGAGGAGCTCGGCCCGGGCCACCGCTACCTGGTCGCAGACCTCTCGACCCCCGAAGGGCAGGGGCTGGTCACCGCCGAGCTGGTCCGACGGCCCGTCGAGCTGCTGGTCAACAACGCCGCCACCGCCCACCACGGCCCCTTCACCGGAACCGGCCCGCAGAACGCACTGGCCGCCATGCGCCTGGGCGGCGACGCCGTCGTCGTACTGGCACACGCCTTCCTCTCCGGGGCCCGGCGCGGAGACGCACTCGTCAACGTCTCCTCCACCCTCGCGCACGCCCCGGCCCCGGGCCTCGCCGTCTACAGCGCCGGCAAGGCCTTCGTGACCGCCTTCTCCGAGGCCCTCTGGTACGAGCAACGCCCCCTAGGCGTCCACGTCATGGCCCTCTGCCCTGGCCCGACCTCCACGGAACGGGAGCCGGAGCCGGAAGCGCAGTCGGAGCCTCAGCCGGAGTCCGGCTCCGAGTCCCGCCGCCACCAGGACGCCCCGGCCGCCATGGTCCTGAGCGCGCGAGCCGTCGTACGCACCGCCCTGCGAGCCCTGGACCGTCGCACCGGCCCCACCGTCGTCCCCGGGAGGGCGAACGCGCTCTTCGTTCTCGCCACCCGCCTCCTGCCGCGCCGCACGCTCCTGGCGATGCTCAGCCGCTAACTGTAAAACTGCCGGACGTTGGTTACACATGGGTCTCCGATCGTGATGGAGATCTGCCATGCCCCCTTCACCGCAACAACAGCAGGAGCGCCAGGCCCAGCACCGCTTGGCGGTCCTGCGGCACGCCGAGGAGGTCACCGGAAACGTCTCGCAGACGTTGCCGGTACTACGGGATCAGCCGCAACTGCTTCTACCAGTGGCAGCGGCGCTACCAGGAGGAAGGCCTCGAAGGGCTGCGCGACCACTCCAGCGCGCCGCACCATAGCCCGAATGCCACCGACGCCGACATGCGAAAGTTCGTCGCAGGCACCTCGGCACGTCACAGAGGAACCGTCTTACCCGCAGTGGCCCCTTCGTGCGCCGTTGCCACAGTCCGGACACGCCCAGGAGGACCAGTGCAACCGCTCGATCCTCACCTTGATCCCCAAAAAACAGGAGGCCCGGCAGCTCACGCAACCCCATAGGGAAGTCGTGCCGCGACGAAACGATTCCGCACGCCTGCCCCTGCGGTCGCGATCAGCATGGGCAGCGCGGGACTCCGTGCCCATATCCTGAGCCGATGTACGAGACCTCAGCTGCTCTGGCTACCGCCTTGTGGCCGCTCGCCGCATCCGCGGAGACCGACGGGCTGCGGGAACTGGCCGACGACGACGGGCTCACCGGGTTCATGCCGCCGGCACTGCCCGACGCGGCCTGGGTGCTCCACTCCATGTACGAACACGAACTCGGTCCCTTCGGCATGTCGTACGTCGAGTACCGGCGGGCCTTCCTGAACAGCAAGAGCGCCGACCCCGAGATCATCCCGGGCCTCGACCCCGCGGAGGTATTCGCCGATCTCTCGGACACCTTCGCCCCGCCCAGAGGCGAACACCCTGGACCACGCTGGCGACGCCTGCGCTGGGCAGAGCTCGCCCGGCGGACCGGAGATCCCGTGGCCGCCGAGGGCCGACTGCCCTGCCACACGTCCTTCCCTACGCTCCGCAAGCCGGGCGGCTGGCCGGTCGGCATCACCGGTCCGTCCGAGGGCAGCCTGGACCGTGCCGACTGGAACCGGCTGGTCGAGATCCTCACTGAGCACAGCCCTCAGGGCGCGGACACCCGCTGCCTCGCCTACTACACCCCGCTGGGCCAAAGGGCCGAGGACTTCGACAACCTGCACGTTCGGGCCGGCCGGCTCGCGGACGCCAAGGTCTTGTACGACCACCCCGACGAAGAGTGGTGGACCCCGTCCAACCTCTGGGCCCACGACCGGTCCTGGGTCCTGTGCACGGACTACGACCTGTGGGCCACCAAACTTGCCGGCCCGGCCCCACTCGTCGAAGCCCTCCTCGACGACTTGGAGATCGAGGCCGTACGACTGCCTTGGGCCCACTGATTCGACCACCCGACGTGGGAACGACCAGGCCGTGACGAATGGCGCCTGCAGTTGGCCCGCATCGGACTTGAGCTGGCCGATCGCGCTCAGCGTCAGTTACGAGGTTCTGACCGCGCTTCTGCGAAGGTCCGCCCGCCAGTGGCCCTGAGCGCTTTGCCCGACGTGCGTCCTTCGGCGCCCGCGTGCCGGGACCCTCCCACGTGCCCGCGTGCCCACCGGTGGCCGGGGTGAGGTGGGCGTGCCAGGACCGCGGGGGAGTACGGGACGGTGTGGCTTCGCGGGCTGATGGGGGTGGGGTGGGTCAGGGTTCGTGGTCGTAGGCGATGGCGGGGTCGATGGCGTGGGGCCGGTGGTGCGTGGGCCTTGTCGTATCGCCGCCTGTGATGGGGTAGTGCGCGTCGTGGGGGTGGGGCTGGTGTGCGGGTGGGGTGTGGATGGTGAGGAGGGGGGCGGTGTCGGTGAGGTCGAGCAGTCGTGTGAACTGGGGGCGGGGTGCGTGGAGGACGAGGGTTTTGCCGGTGGTGGTGGCGGTGAGGTGGAGGTCGAGGAGGAGGTGTAGGCCGGAGCAGTCGCAGAAGGTCAGGGCTGAGAGGTCGATGTCGAGGCCGGCCGTGCTGGCATCCAGGGCCGCGTTCAGGGCGTCCCGTACCTTGCCGCAGTTGTCCGCGTCGATCTCGCCGCTGATCTCGGCCCGGGTCCGTTGTGGCCCGGGGCGGACGGCGACGGCGACGGTGACCATGGGTGTGTCGGGATCGCGCTCGCGGTCGGAGTAGGTCATGGCCTTCCTCCTTTCAGCGACCGGGCCGGCTCGTGCGGGGCGGACTGCAGGGCATCTGCGAGTGCCGTGCCGTCATGGCCGCGAGGTGCCCGGGGAGGGTTGCGCGGCCGGAGGCCGCGTGGGCTCCAGGTCGGCGAGGAGTCTGATCAGGTGCGTGATCTCGTGGGGCCCTTCGGCGGGGTGGCGGAAGAGGGTGCCGTCGGTGACCTCGTAGTGGTTGCGGCGGCCGTGGCGGGCGCGGGTGAGATACCCGGCGCTCTCCAGATCGGTGATCACGGCACGGACGGCGCGCTCGGTGATCCGGCAGGCCTCGGCCATGTCACGCATCCGTACCTCCGGGTCCCGCAGGAGCATCGCGAGGATCCGGGCGTGGTTGGTGACGAACGTCCAGCTGGTCCGTGACTCCACCGTCTCCATGCCCGCGATTATAGGATCCGGGATACCGGTTTTTCCAGACCTCTATCCATGGTCCACCTCCGCAGCCAGGGCACCGGCCTCCGCGTTCCTGGCGAGCACCACGCCATCAAGGACCAGGGCACCCGCCGCTGGATCGGGTTTCTGCAACACCGCGATGACCGAAGGACCCCTCCACGTGCCAAGGGGCTGTCGGGTGGGCGGCTGCCTGGCCACCTGGGTTCCCCGGCGTGCGCCGCCCGGGGCCGGGAACCGGCAGCCCGCCGGTTCCGGGCGGGTGGAGCGCCGGGCGGGCAGGGAGCACCGCTGCGCTCATGCTCCGGCGGTGCCTGGACTCCCCACGGGCGGCCCGCCGCCGCGCCCACCCGATGAGCAGCGCGTCGTCCAAGCGGACCTCGTCGGTGAGATCACCGGAACTCGGTCCTGCCTTCACCGCGGTAGCTCTCGGAGGCGCGGTGGACGGCTCGTCCCGAGACGTAGGGGACCGGCTGGTCGTGGTTGACGAGGATTGCGATGGCCAGGGCGGCTCCGCCGTCGGCAAGGTCGGTTTCCCAGGTCACTTCGTCGCCCAGAGCGAGGACGTCGGTGAGGAGTTCGAGGAGTTGGGGCTCGTCGTTGGCGACGCGTCGGGGCAGCAGCCGACGGCCGCTTTCGTCGATCGCGACGCAGTGGTGTGGGTCTTGCCTGCGTCGATGCCGGTCCAGATCACGGCCATGGCGCCTCCGTGCGGTGGGGTGTGCTGGGTGCCTCCCGACGGACGACCTCGCTGTCGATTCCCTACGGAGCGATCATTCGCAATTCCTCATGGGCAGCCGAGTCGTCGTGGGGCGTCGGGCGGCCAATCGATGCGAGCCACAAGCGGCAGAAGCTCGAAGGCCACACCCGACACCCCTGGGTGGGCCAACCATACGAAGGGCTCGCCCGGTCCCACTGACAACGCAGGGAAGCCTGATGGATGCGAGTTCGTGCCACCGAGGGTTAAGCGCGCTGGTCAGAGGCGTGTCGAGGGTGGGAGCCAGGCCCCGGGTGCTGGGTCTGAGGGGTCCGTCCCGTGAGCGCAGCCGGCACGTTTGCTCGCAGGCCCCCGTTCTGCCGCTTGGTTCTCCAGGTGCCGCGACCTCAGGAGCCATCTACTTCCGGCGTCGCAGTGCGTATGAGACCGCGACGACGGCGACCAGCGGCCCCCACAGCAGCATCGGCACGTAGCACGCATTCATGATCAACGCGGCGATGCCCTGTGGGGCCTCGGAGCCGCCTGCTTCGGCCGGCCAGCTGCCCCAAAACATCTCCGTCGTCAGTGCGGTGACCGCGAGCGCCCCCAGCAGTGCCGGTACAACCGCCGCCCAGGTCCTCACGCGCCTGCCACCCAGGAGTGGGATCCAGCGTGGCACTCTCTCGCCCCAGGGCCTGACCAGGCCGAGAGTCATGAACGCGAGCCCCTCGGTGACAAGTGTCAGCAGCGTGATGTAGGAGGAAGCCTCCAGCCCGGGTTGCCAGTCCTTGGCTAATTGGCCGCTGAAGCCCACCGGGATGCCCACGGCCATGGCCATCCGCCACAGCCCCGCGGGCAGGACGGCCACCGGCACGGCATGCGCCGCCAGGTTCACCCAGCGCGGCACGGCCAAGACCGTGGCTGTGGCCTTGGCCGTGGTGGGCAGTGTGTTCGCGGTATTCATGACAACCTCCGGGGCGGCGTGCGGTTGCCTCCATGCTTCGCCTCGCACCCACGCGACACATCCCCCCACGGTCCTCTCGCCATCAGCCTTGCGGGCGAGCCCGCCCTACTCCTTCGAGGCGACGCTCTGGACATTCAGTCGGCGATCAGACGGGCGCCGAGTCGGGGCTGTCTGGGGTGAAGAGGTCTTTTTTGCGTCAACCCGCCAACCTTCGACGGCACACGCTCAAGGTTCGTTTGGCACAGGACAGCCGGGTGTGTGGCGGGTCGCATCGGCGGGGGTTGCGGTGCTAAAGGGGCGGCGGTGTAGCGCGTGCAGGAGTTTCACCAATCAGTGCTCTGACCTGCTGTTCTGTGGGACTTGTGAGGCTGGCAGCTCGGCGTTCCGCAGTGCGGATCACGGGTCCGCCCGGAGGTGTGATCCGTATTTTCGCGTAGGGAGCCATCTGACATGAGCGTGTCAGAGGGCAGGAGACGGGCGGGGAGTCCGGGCGGGAACCGGCCGGACCCGCCGGGTGCCGGCCCGCGCCGCCGTTGGCTCGGCTGGGTATGTCGGTGTGGCGCAGTCGCGCTCATGCCATTACGGCCGTCAGCAGGCCCGGCCCGCGGTGTCCCTTCGCCTGTACAGGTCACATGCCGCCCCTGCGACTGCTCGTCGCGGATCGCCAGATCAAAGGCGATCTGCTCTGTCGTGGTCATGGTGGTGCCTTCCCTGTCCGTTGATCACGCACCCGCAACGAGCGGACGCGAGCGATCGGTCTAGACGGTGCGGGTGACGGTGACCATGACGGTGACGGGTACGGCCGCGCCGTGCCGGGCCAGGTAGGTGGTGACGGCGGTCCGCACGTCTTCGCGGACCTGCCGGGCGACATCGACGACGCGGCGGTCCGCGTGCAGGACGCACCGCACCTCCACGTGCCAACCGCCGTCCGGAGTGAGTTCGGAGCGGATGCCGGCCGCCTCGCGGTACGGGGTGGTTCCTTCGGCCTGGGACCGGTACACGTGCGACGCTGCCAGAGCCAGCCGGTCGGCGAGCGTGGGCTGGAGCGCGGCCACGCCGGGAGCGTCGAGGGCGGCCCTCGCTGCCGCTCGGTGGATGTTCTCGCGGTGGGAGGTGGCCATTACCGGCTCAGCTCCGCCCTTTCACCAACGGCACACGGGAGGGTTCCAGCACGCCGTCGATCTCCACGTCCACGGTGGTGACGGCGATGCCGAGGACCTGCTCGGCCGCGTGAAGGACGGCTCGGCGTACTCCCTCCGCTCGTCCTCGCAATGGCTGGTCGAGTGTGGCTGCCAACGTTATGGCGACGGCGTGGCTGCCCTCCGCGGGGACCACGCGGCAGCTGGCGGCGCGGACGCCGGGCACCGTGTCGGCAGCCCGGCGCAGGACTTTCGCGACGGCGCTCTCGGAGATGCGCAGGTCGTGATCGGGGTCGTCCAGTAGCAGCATGGTGCCCAGCCGTACCTCGGAGCGGACCGCATTGATGACCCGGGTGGCGAGGCTTTGGCCGTCGGACTGTTCCTCGGCGCGCAGAGCCCTGGTCGCCCGGTCCAGGGCTGTCAGACCTTCGATGGCGTCGCGGCAGTAGGGGCAGTGGCTGCTGTGCGGATCTGGGGCGTCGACCGCGTCGCGGGCCTGCTTCCAGGCGCGGCCGAGGGGGCGTCCGCAGGGCAGCAGCTCGGCGCCGGCCAGATGCTCGGCGTCGGGGCGCAGAGGCGCTTCGGCCCTGGCGGCGCCCACCCTTTCGGGCTCGTCGTCGGAGGTGGGGTGCGGGTCGTCTAGCGCCATGGGCGCATCGCCTCCATCAAAGCGCGTCGTGCGCGAAAGAGTCTGCCGCGCACCGTTTGTTCGCTGCTGCCCACCACGTGGGCGATCTCGTCGTAGTGCAGGCCGTGCAGCTCCCGCAGCACCCAGCACACCCGGAGCTCGGGGCGCAGTCCCAGGAGCGCTTTCGTCAGGGCGGCCGCCGCTGCGTCCGTTTCGGCGACTTGGGGCGGTGAGCTGTCCGCGGCCACGGCAGCGGGTTCGGGGAGGGTGTCCAGGGGCAGCGGGTGGGGCGGGTGGCGCAGCGTGTTGAGGCAGCGGTTCGTCACGATCCGGTACATCCAGGTGCCGAACGAGGCGCTGTGCCGGAATTCCGGCAGCCGTCTCCAGGCGCTGAGGAAGGCTTCCTGGACCGCGTCCTCGGCGTCCGTCCGATTGCCGAGGAGATGCTGGGCGAGGGCGAGCAGCCGGCCGCTGTGGCGGCGGACAAGGATGGCGAAGGCGTCTTCATCCCCTTCCGAGGCCCGGACCGCCAGGGTGCCGTCGTCCAGGGCGTCGGCAAGGGCCTCCTCTGCGGCGACGCCGGCGGACGGCAGCGTTCGCGGCAGCGTTCGCGGCAGCATCGGGGGGCCTGCGCCGCGCGGGGGCTGGGGGCCGATCCGGTTACGCATTCGCCGCTCGCTTCCTACCGAAGACGCCGGTCGCGGCTCGCGTACGTACTCCTCGATGGTAGGCGGTGTGCGCTGCACGAGCCGCGTGAGGAATGCCGGCGCGAGGTGTCCTAAGGAATGAGGGCGCCGTACGGCGCCCGGATGGACCCCCTGGGGAGGTTCTCATGTCGGACACCATCAACCCCGCCGCGGGCGGGAGTGAGTCACCTGCTGCGGGCAGCACCCTCACGGGCCGCACCGGCGCAGGAACGGCCCCCGAGACGCGCGGTCGGACGACCATCGCCGACAGCGTGGTCGAAAAGATCGCAGGAATGGCCACCCGCGAGGTACCGGGCATTCACAGCCTCGGTTCCGGTATCGCCCGCACGCTCGGGGCGGTGAGCGACAAGGTCGCCGGCGGGCGTTCCAGCGTGTCCCGCGGCGTGAAGGTCGAGGTGGGCGAACGGCAGGCCGCCGTGGATCTCGACGTGGTCGTGGAGTACGGCGTCGCCATCGTGGACATCGCCGCCGCCGTCCGCACCAGCGTCATCACGGCCGTGGAACGCATGACCGGCCTTGAGGTCGTGGAGGTGAACATCGCGGTCGACGACGTCTACCTGCCCGACGACGAGGACGAGGAGGCGGGGGAGGGGCGCGTTCAGTGATGCTCGCATCCCCCGGACTCGCCGAGCCGAGAAACAACCGACGCGAAATTCAGGTGAGTGAAATGAGCGCAGCAACCGTGGGCCTGCTGGCCGGCATGGCCCTGGGCTTCGCCGCATTCTTCGGCGGCTTCTGGGCGTTCCTGCTCGTGGCGTTCCTGGGCCTGGTGGGCCTGATCATCGGCCGCGTGTTGCAGGGTGACCTGGAGATGTCCGACTTCACGCGTTCCCGGAACCGGCAGTGACCCCGCAACCTGCCCCCGCCCCCTTCCGGGGAGCGCCGGCCCCCTCCCGGCCGGTCCTGTCCATGGCCGAACGCGGGGCCACGGTGATCCCGGACAAGGTGGTGGCCCGCATCGCGGTCCGCGCCGCACAGGAGGCACTGGCCACGCAGACGGACACCTCGGCCGTTCACACGAAACTGGCCGCTCCGCACGCGTCGGTCACGGCCGGCAGCGGCACGGCACGGCTGGGACTGACTCTGGAGATGCCCTACCCGATAGACCTCGCCACTGCCTCCCGTCAGGTGCAGCAGTACGTCACCGAGCGGGTCGCCCATTTGACCGGGATGCGCATCACCGAAGTCACACTCGCCATCGAGCGTCTGGTTCCCGCCGAGGGCCTGGAACATCGACGCGTGGAGTGAACCGGTCCGCATCCCCACGGGAAGGAGAACCCGGCATGGAACGGGACCAAGACCGCCCGGCCGACCGGAGGCAACCCACCGCGACCGACCGCCAGCAGCCCACCGCGACCGACGGGGAGCAGCACACCCCGGACGGCCAGGTCACCTCCCGCACGGTGGGGCAGCCGTCCAAGCAGCCTTCGGCCGGCCCGCAGCAGGCTGCCAGGCGCCCGTGGTCCGTGCGCCGCGTACCCGCCGCCCTGACGGCCCTGCTCGTCGCAGCTGCGGCCGGGACCCTCTTGTTCGACATCGTCAGGGTCCGGGCCGGCCGGCCGGCCGCAGCCTGGCGCACGCGCCTTGCCGACGAACTGGCCACCCGACCTCTGGATGACGTCTCGATACGGATCGGCGCCGCCGTCATCGCCGTCCTCGGCCTCTGGCTGGTCGTCCTGGCACTCACCCCCGGCCTGCGTAACCAGCTCCCCCTGAAGACTCCCGACCCCCAGATGCGCGCCGTGCTGGACCGCGACGCCGCGGCCCTCCTGCTGCGGGACGCTGCGATGCGCGTCCCCGGCGTCAGCGCTGCCAGGATCCGTGTCTTCCAGCACCGTGTCCGGGCACGCGCGGACGTGCGTTTCCGCGCCGCCGCTGAGGTAAAGGGCGATCTCGTGGTGGCTCTGCGGGAGGAGCTCGACCGGTTCGCCCTTGCCCGCGCTCCTCGGCTCGCCGTGCAGGTCCGAACCCGACCGAAATGATCTGAAGTGCGCTGAAATACTCCGTCCGCGGACGGCCGCCGACGAGCCAGCGACAGGAGTGGGATCCCATGGAGAAGAAATCCGCTGTCAACCGAGTCCTGCTGGCCCTGGCAGGCGTCGTTCTGCTCGGCACCGGCCTCCTGATACTGACGGGCAGCTTCGACCTATACCGGCACTGGCACCTGACACCACCCGACGGCTGGCCCCTGACCGCGCCCGGCGGAGTCCTGCTCGACGACGCCGACCGCACCCGCTGGACGGACGAAGGATGGTGGTGGCCCGCCGTCATCGCCGTCCTGGCCGTCGTCCTCCTGCTCGCCCTCTGGTGGCTGCTGGCGCAATCGCGCCGTACCCGCCCGGGCCACACCCCTGTGGGTGGTCCCCCTGCCGCGGACGGGGTGGAACTGCGTGAGCGTGCCCTCCGCGACGCCCTCGCAGCCGACGCCCGGCACCTGCCCGGCGTCCACCGGGCCCGTGCACGCATGGTCGGCCCGCCCAGCCGGCCCGAAGCCCAACTCGACCTCACCCTCACCCCCGACAGCGAGCTCGGCCCCGTCCTGCGGGCGCTGAGCGACGGCCCGCTTGAACGGGCCCGCCGGTCCACCGGTCGGACGCTTCCCGCGAAGGCGCAGCTCCGGGTGACCCCGCACAAGGCCCACCGCGCCGAGTAGCGCCTCCACCCCGGCCGGACCCGCTGAGGAGGCTGGCTGCGGAACAGCCGTCCGCGTCCGCCGTGCCCTGCCGACGCGGCCGGCGGCCGTAGGCGGCGTGGGACCCGACCCTGGCCGGCCTCGTCGGCCCATCGCCTCGTCCGCCGATCGGCGGCACGCCGTGGCCTTTGAGGTGGCAGTCGCGGAGGGCCTTCCAGGTCTCCATGCGGAGGAGGACATGCTCGACGCGGGCGCGGACCTGCTTATGGGACTTGTTGTGGGCCTGCTTCCGGCCGAGCAGGTCGGAGGGTCTGCCGCCATCGCGCAGGACCGTTGCCGGCAGAAAAGCGACTGAAGATCAAGTCTGTTCTGGCCTCATGCCCGAGTCGGACGGGCTCGCCGGGCACGTCCGCCCTTCGGGCAGATGTCACCCACCTCCAGGGGGAAACGGCTGTCCGAGTGGATCGCGGCAGTTCCGGCCGACGATCTCCCCAGCCCTTACACCGTCGTCAGCGGCCTTGAACGTGACCACACGGCCGTCACCGCCGACCTGTGGGCGTGGAGCGGCGCGATACGGGGCCGGGCGGCGCCTGGCCGGTGGTGGTACGGGTGCCGGTCGATCTGGTCGTGGAGGCGGATGCCGCCGATGCCGCCAGGCAGCTGGCCGATCTGGCTGTGAGGGGGCCGCTGTTCGGAGTGGCCGCGCAGGACGGGCGCGGCGGACCGGGCTGGTTGGTGGTGAGTGCCGTGACGGCCGGCTGCCCGCAGGAGGCGCGGGACAGCCTGAACTCGCTGCTGTGGTTCCGGGCGAAGGACGAGGCGCGCGACCGGGAGGAGCGGGGTGCGCTGCTGGCGGCGGTGGCCCGGCTGGAGGGTGAGCGCGTCGACGATCTCACCGTGGCCGGCACCCGGTACCGCATCGTGCGGGCCGAGGAATACGCCGCCGCGGGTCCGGCCGGCATTGAGGAGCCCCGGCCGACCGATCCGGAGCCGGCCGTCCCCGACTGGACGCGCGGCGCCCGGCGGGCGGAGATCGATGCCGGTCTGGTGCTGGATCCCGACGCGCCGGTCACCCCGATGCGGGCCGCGGAACGGCACAGGGTGGAAGCCGGTCAGCGGCCCGCACGTCAGCGCACACGACGCGCGCCGGTCCCTGGACTTCGCCCTGACCCGGGCGTGGCCCCGGATGCACGGCCTGATCCCCTTCGATCCAGGCGACACTACAGACGCCCGCACCCTCACCGCCGCCGGCCACGTCGCGGGCATCGCGGCCGGGTAACTGGCCACCTGCGCCGAGGCCGCCGACCGGCTCCGGGGCGGCCTCGTCAACCGCCTCGAAGTCGGGGACACCGTGTACCTGATCGGCCATATCCGGCGCCTGGTGCGCTGGGGCCCCGACGGCCCCGACGGCCCCGACGGCCCCGACGGCCCCGAAGGGCCACGCCCCACGGACACCAACCGACACGATCCCGGCCGGATCCGCCCCGTGCTCGACGGGGCGGACCGCCAGGGTGGGCTGGGCCGCAGCGGTGAACCGGCGCCGCGAGCACCCCCGGCCGCCCCGCCCTGGCCGGGGACACAGATGCGCACCCGGATTCGCGGGGATGGCCATTCACCAGACTCGATGACACAGGACACGGCGGCGTGCACAGCCCGGCTGTGCTGTGGGCGGGAGACTGGCGGGCATGGATGTGGAGTCGGTGGCGGCGGAGTTGCGGGCGCTGCGTCCGGTGGAGTTCACCGCGGCCCGGGATGAGTACGCGGCCCGGGCCCGGAAGGCCGGAGACAGGCAGCTCGCCGCGGCGATCGCGGCACTGCGCAAGCCGACGCTCGCGGCGTGGACGGCCGCGCTGCTGGCCCGCAGCCGGCCGAAGGAAGCGCATGGCCTGGCAGAGCTTGGTGCGGCGCTCCGTGCGGCGCACCAGAGGCTGGACGCCGGGCAGCTGCGGAAGCTCTCACATGATCAGCGTGTGGTGATCGGGCGCCTCGCCCGCACGGCGCGCGCTTTGGCGGCCGAGGCCGGGCAGGCGGTGAGTGAGCCGGTGCTGCACGAGGTCGAGGAGATCCTGCATACGGTGCTCGCAGATGCGGAGATTGCCGCGCAGTGGGAGGCCGGCCGTCTGGTCAAGGCCCCGGAGGCGGTGAAAGGGTTCACCGGCCTCGAACCGCTGCCCGGCACCACCCCACCCCGCCGCACACAGGCCCGGCCCGCCGGGCCTGCCACAGAACCCACCCAGCCTCCACCGGCGCCGGACACCCGGGCGGAGCAGACACGCCGCGAGCGCGTGAAGGCGGCCCGGACGGAGGCGGCCGAGGCGCTGGCCGAAGCAGAACGCCTGGAGACAGAGCAGGCCGCCGCGCAGGCGCTGGCGGACCGCGCGGCCACTGCTCTGACGGCGGCCGAGGAAGACGCGCGGGCCGCGACGGAGCGACTGGAGACGGCGCGCGCGGCGAGCACCGACGCGCTCGCCCGCCATCGCGAGGCGCAACACGCGGCTGCGCGGGCCCGGACACGAGCCCAGACAGCAGCACGCAAGGTCGAGAAGCTCACCAGCTGAGATCCGTAACAGGGTGCGCAGTGGCGTTTCGGCGGTGAAACCAGCACCCCGGGCGGGCCTCGGTCCCGCCCGCCCCCTGGGGGTGTTGTCCGTGGTGGGAGTCACGATGGGGTGATGAGCGCAGGCATGGCGCCCGTCGGCCCGTGCGCGGGCATCGACGGGTTGTGCGAGCAGGTCCGGGCCGCCCTCGCGGGATGGGCACCCCGGCTGCTGGGCGTTCATGTGCACCGGTCGGTGCGGGGGCCCGCGGACCTGGCGCGGCTGGTGGCCGCGGTGGCGGATGCCGCCGAGCTCACGGCTCTCCCCGGGGAGGGGCCGCTCGCGCGGGCGGAGCTCCACGCTGCGGCCGTCAGGGCGTTGGTGGCCGCCGGGGAGAGGCCGGGGGTGGAGGCACGGGCGGAGCTTGTCGCCGCGCGCGCCGGGTGCCGCCATGCGGCCGTCGCGCTCGGCGTGCCGATCACCGTCGCACTCTGACCTGGTCCTATTCCTCCACCGTGGGGGAGGCCGGTCATTCCATCACCCCCAGGGCGGTGTCCGGACGGCAGGCCGGACAGGCCTCCACGCCCTCGGAAAGGGCACGCCGGGCAAGATCGGCGGTCGCGGCCTTGCAGCGGGTCCGGGTATCCCAGCAGCTGCCGACGTGCACCCGCGCAGCCGGCCGTCCGGCCCCGATCCCGTACTCGATCAGCCACTCCGGAGGCGGCGGCGCAGGCTTGCGCGCCGCCTCGACCACAGCATGCTGCTCCTCGGCGGCTATCCAGTCGCGGGTCCGCTGGAGATCCTGCAGCTGGACGCGTTCAAGGAAACGCAGCAATTCCAGGTCACGGGCTGAGGTCTGCCAGGCACGGGGGTGGTCACGGTGGTTGTCCTGTCGCGCTGAAGGTTGAGCAGTCTCACTGAAGGTCGAGCGATGGCGTCACGGACGAACCGGCCATCAGTCCCAGGAGTTGAAGAGCATCGCGCCGAGGGTTTTCGGATTCCAGTGCTTTACCTGCCTGTGCTCAGCAACCGTCAGCGCAGCGGTGTCCACCTCAGCCGCTGGCGACAAAAGCACCGTTGCGCCGAGGACTGCGAAGCCGAAGGCGGCGAGGGCGGCCGCCCAGGCAGGGGGGTCCTGGAACTCGTCGGTGTACCGGTAGCGCCGAGTGTCCACGAAGCCAACCAGTGGGTACTGCGCATGGAACAGCGCGACGTACGTGCCGTCGCGGCCGTTGATCGTGCCGCTGTGGAAGTTCTGCGGGTATTGCTGCTCCCTGAAGTCCCCGAACTGCCCGCGAGCGGCCCGAGCCGCGGCATGCCAGGCGGCACGACACACCTTGTGGCCGGTCTGCGGCGCAGGCGGGTCGCCAGAGTCACGAAACCCAGTTGCTCCCCGCCCCAGCCGGAAAGCGGCCTCCGCTCCCTCCACTTTCGCCCCTTCACCCCTGCCCTGAGCAGGTCACTCAACCTTCGATGAGACGAACCTACTGGTCACCAAGGTTTAGTGAGAACGATCAACCTTCAGTGCGACAGGTGTGCCTGTGCGCTTCAGTTGGCACTGATCGCCAACTGAAGCGCACAGTGCGGCCGTCGATGTCGGCGGCGGGGAATCACTGCTGCGTGTAAGGAAGCCACACGTATCCCGGGCTGAAGGGAACCCAGGCTGGCCCGAGGGGAAGCCGGGTACGGAGATGCTCGGCAAGGACCAGGCCGGGCAAGGTGCCGTGAGAGAGTTCCTCCGCCCAGTCCGCAGCCAGGTCGTCGACGTTGAGGAAGCACTCTGGGTCCCAGCCGACCATCGCGGTGCGGTAACCCTCGAATCGTGCGAGCAGTCCGTAAAGGCCACGCCCGAGCTCCTCCAGCTCAGCCTCGGTGAGGTCGAACCGTGGCAGACTTCCATCGGCCACAACTCCAAAGCCCACAGCCACTGGCAGAACTGCGACCTGCATAGATGGCCCGGCAGTCGACAGCATGGGCCGGTGCAGAGGGATCCGAAAGGCACCGGCGCGGAGCGTGTACGGCCACGGCTCAACGCACGAGGCTGCCCGAGCGGCCCTCGCATCGTCGCCGAAGTCCACTACCAATCCGAAGCACAGTGCCACGCCTCGCGCCCTTCGCTCTTTCCAGTGCTGGATGTCAGCTGCTGAGGTCGAACACGCCCCACGTAGTGAACGGCTAGGCCTGGACGTAGATCCTGCTTCCTCGGCCGACGACCCGCCGGCGGCCGGGGGCAGGGCCGTCGGGCAGGGTGAGCAGGCCGACGTCCGTGGGCTCGACGGATGTTTCGGTGATCTCTCCGTGGGCGAGTCGGTCCCGCTCCTCGCCGTAGCCGCCGTAGAAAGCCACCCGCTCGCCGTGGACGGCCACCGCATGGGCGCCCGCCCCGTACGCGGTTCGCCCACACTCTCACGGGCCGGCCGGAGCGGTTGGGGCGTATCTCGACGAGCGGGAAGTCCGTGTACGGGCACGCCCAGGCCGCGGTGCCCAACACGTTCAGGGCGTAGCAGTCGAAGAGGTCCGGGATGGGGGCGCCGTCTGACGTCCAGGCGAGCTGGCCCGTGGCGCTCCAGCGGCGGATTCCCACCGGGTTCTCGTCGAAGTGCCCGACCCAGATATGGCCGGACTCGTCCACGAGCAGGTGCTCGATGGCGTCCCCGACGGAGAAGGACGAGGTCTCGCGGCCGAGCGCGTCGAAGATCTGGACCTGGTTCGCGTCCTCGTGCCTGCGGGTGCGAGACGCGGCGACAACGAATCCGCCGTCGGGCAGACGGTCAAGGTGCGGCCAGCGGGCTCGCACAGCGCTCAGCTCGGTGAGTTCGATGTTGCCGTCCGGATCCACGGAAACGACCAGCGCGTCGAAGGGCAGGAGGTCGACGCCGGGCTGCGGAGCGCGTTCGGCAAGCAGCCAGTGGGCGGTGCCGAAGACGTCGACGGTGCTGGTCAGGACGTGGCGGTGGTGGTGTGCTCGGGGGAGGTGGGCGTAGGGAACGAGGGCGGTCTTCTGCACGGGCGGGCTCTCCTGGGTGGGCGGTCACGGCGTTCGGGCGCTGTGGTGAGCGGCGCGCGAGCGGTGGAGAGCGGAGCGGGGCGCCTAGACGGCATGGCCCTTTCTGATCGTCATGAGGTGATCATCGTCGACATACGACCTCGTGACAAACCCTTTCGGCGCATCGCCCCCCATTGATCGGATGCTGCGAAAGTACGAGCCTGACCGCACTCGCAGTACTACCGAGACCACCTCTCTCTAGAGGGTGCATCGAGCTGAGCGTTCGACCTGCAGGGCAGTGCCACTAGGTGCTCAGCCGCGAGTCAGTAGAACCAGACGACAAGGCGTACGTTCTCGGCTCCGTGGACCTCGCTGAGGATGCGCATGACGCTCCAGACGCGGCCCCAGTCGGTGTCGTTCCCTGCGGCTGAGGCGCGCGTTCGTGTGCCTGAGGCGTTGGTCTCCTGCCAGTTCGTGGTGCTCAGCTCGGCCCAGGTCAGCCACGTGGTCCCGTGCACATCGCGGGGGCCGCCGTAGCCTGCGAACTCACCTCGCAGCCCATCCGAGGCGTCATCCGGAAAGCCACGACCTTCCGCCAGGGGACGGAAGCCGAAGCGGTTTCGGACTCCGAACCTCGACGACATGAAGCCGGGCGCCAGCCGCCGGGAGCACGAACGGAACCCGGACAGCAGCAGCAAACGGTGCAGCGAGACGTTGTGCAAGAGGGACCCGGTTGACATTGCGACCGGCCGTATGCTGCTGCCAAAGATCGACATCGCCCTCCCCGGCTCGCTTCCACTCGTCTTCCAGCGCACCTTCGACTCCGCGCGCCGCTCCGGGTGCTGGTTCGGGCCGACGTGGTCGTCCACGGTGGACCAGCGGCTGGAGATCGATCCTGCGGGCGTGATCTTCAGCTGCGACGAGGGAAGCCTCCTCGCCTATCCTCACCCGGCCCCGGGGGTACCGGTCATGCCTTCGCATGGTCGGCAGTGGCCCCTGGACCGGGTCCCGGGCGGTTACACCATCACAGATCCCGGCACAGGCAGGGTCAGGCACTTCTCCGACCACAGCGACGAGCTTGCGCTTCTGGCCCAGATCGACGACCGCAACGGCCGCTGGATCACCTTCGAGCACGACGAGGCCGGTGCTCCGACGGCGATCATCCACCACAGCGGCTACCACCTGAAGCTCACCACGAGCGAAGGCCGAGTGACGGCCCTCCACCTCATGGGGGCCGCCGGGGACGGATCCGACCAGGAGATCCTGCGATATGGCTACACCGACGGCTTTCTCACCTCAGTCACCAACTCGTCCGGCCGCCCCCTGAGCTTCGACTGCGACGAACACGGCCGCATCACCTCGTGGACTGACACCAATGGAAGCCGCTTCGACTACATCTACGACGATCAGGACCGCTGCACCTACCAGTCAGGCACGAACGGACACCTCGAATCCACCTTCACCTGGGACAATGTCGATCCCGCCACCGGGCTCCGCATAACCACCCTCACCAGCGGTCTTGGGCACACCGAGCGCCACTTGATCAACGACCGTTCACAGGTGGTCGCCGAGATCGACTCTCTGGGCGCGGTCACCCGTCTTGAGTACGACCGCTACAACCGACTGCTGTCACGGACCGATCCGCTGGGCCACGTGAGCCGCGCCACCCTCGACACGCGGGGCCGCGTGATCGTCGTGGAGCGCCCGGATGGACGGCAAGCACGAGCCGAGTACAACGAACTCGGGCTCCCCATACGCATCGTTGGTACTGACGGCAATGCCACGCGCCAGAGATTCGACACCAACGGCAACCGAACGGCGGTAACAGGGCCGTCGGGAGCAACCACACACTTCACCTACGACGAGGCCGGCATCGTCACCTCCGTCACCGATGCGCTCGGAAACACCTCGACAGTCGTTTCCGACAAGGCTGGTATGCCCCTGGCCATCACGGATCCGCTAGGAGAGACCACGCGCTACGAGCGTGACGCCTTCGGCCGAGCCGTGTCGATCACTGACCCACTGGGTGCCGTCACACGCCTGGAGTGGACCGTCGAGGGCAAGCTGGCCCGCCAGGTCGAAGCCGACGGCAGCGAGCAGTCTTGGACCTACGACGGCGAGGGCAACTGCGTCGCCCACGTTGACGTCCTCGGCGGGATCACGACCTTCGAATACACGGACTTTGATGTCCCGACCGCCCGCACCGGGCCGGACGGTTTCCGCTACGAGTTCAGCTACGACACCGATCTCCACCTCACTCAGATCACCAATCCCCAGGGCCTGACCTGGGACTACGTGTACGACCCGGTCGGCCGGCTCACGTCCGAGACCGACTTCGGTGACCGGACGCTGACGTACGGAAGGGACGCGGCGGGGCGGCTTGTTTCCCGGACGGACGCACTCGGCCAGACCATCCACTACGAGCGGGACGAGCTGGACCGAGTCGTCCGCAAGGACGCCGCGGGCGCTGTGACGACATTCGCGTACGACTCCGGCGACCAGCTCGCCGAAGCGGTCAACTCGGATGCCACACTCACGCGCCTCCGCGACCGGTACGGCCGACTCAAGTTCGAGACCGTCAACGGCAGGACGACGGCGTACGCGTACGACGAGCTCGGCCGCCGCACCACCCGTACGACCCCGACGGGGGCAGTCAGCACCTGGACCCACGACGCGGTCGGCTCCCGCACCTCCCTGACCGCGTCCGGCCGCACCATCGCCTTCGACTACGACGCGGTCGGTCAGGAGATCACCCGCCGGATCGGCGACGCCGTCACACTGTCGTCCCGATACGACCACGGGGGCCGCCTCACCACCCAGCACGTCACCAGCGCCGGTCACAGCATTCAGCGCCGCGACTACACCTACCGTGCGGACGGCAACCTAATCGGCCTGGACGACCTGCTCGTGGGCGCGAAGGCCTTTGACGTGGATCCGGCCGGCCGGGTCACTGCCGTCCGGGCGGAGGGTTGGACCGAGCGGTACACCTACGACGAGGCGGGCAACCAGACAACCGCCTCTTGGCCGTCGACCCACCCCGGCCAGGAGGCCGTGGGACCTCGCGAGTACACCGGCACGGTGATCACTCGCGCAGGCAGGACGCACTACGAACACGACACACTGGGCCGCGTCACGCTCCGTCGGAAAACGCGCCTGTCCAGCAAACCAGACACCTGGCGCTATGAGTGGGATGCCGAAGACCGCTTGCGTTCGGTGACGACCCCCGACGGCACTGTATGGCGCTACGCGTACGACGCCCTCGGCCGCCGCACTTCCAAGCAGCGCCTCGCCGCCGACGGCACGACTGTCCTCGAACACGTCACGTTCACCTGGGACGGCGCGACCCTGTGCGAACAGACGACAGAATCGCCGGACTTCTCCCATTCGATAGTCCTCACCTGGGACCACAAGGGCCTGCAGCCCCTGACCCAACGAGAACGCCTCCTGAACCGGGACACGCCCCAAGAGGTCATAGACACCCGCTTCTTCTCCATCATCACCGACTTGGTGGGCGCCCCCACAGAACTGATCGACGAGTCCGGCGCACTAGCCTGGTACACCCGCACCACCCTGTGGGGCACCACGACCTGGGCGTCCACCAGCAGGGCGTACACCCCCCTTCGCTTCCCAGGCCAGTACTTCGACCCAGAAACGGGCCTTCACTACAACTACTTCCGCCACTACGACCCCGAGACCGCCCACTATCTCAGCCATGACCCCATGGGCCTCACCCCAGCGCCCAACCCGGCGGCCTATGTCCCAAATCCCCACACGTGGGTCGACCCCATGGGGCTGGCAGGCTGCCCGACCTTCACCCCAGGAGAAACGCTGGGGGACGTTGACAAAATTGACGGATGGGTACCCAAGTCCATCCCTGCAGAGGCCATGGAAGTCCTTCAAGACTTCCGTAAGGAGGGTTGGGGCTGGTGGGGCGGACCCGGCTTCTATGGGCCGAAGTGGTGGAGTGAGCCATTTGAAAACAGCGGCAGAAATGGCGGCTACCAACTTCCCACCCACGAACCTTCAGGCAAGCCGATCACCTATAGTGAATATGGGGCCTACCCATCACCAGACAATCCCAAGCCAGGCGGTGAGCGTTGGGTGTTCGGCAGCGATAGGTCCGCCTACTACACTCCAACCCACTATCAGACGTACATTGTAGGCGAAAGTCCCAGATGGGTGAACTGATGACAGAAGAGGAATCGGAAATCCGTATCGCCCCGTGGATGCACATCATTACAACGGGCGGCGGAATGTGCCTTGATGAACTCCTGCCCGCATCGGGCAAGGTTTACGTGGCACGCCTGAATGGGCAAGATATGGCCGATGAGATTTCGACGTTTCAGCAGTTCGATGAATTGCTGAAACTCCCCGAATATTTCGGATGGAACTGGAATGCATTCTACGATTGCCTTCGCGACCTCCAATGGCTTTCGTCGGACTATCACGTCCTGATCATCGAATCCGCCGAGAGCGCCCTTTCTGGGGATGACGTTGCTCGTGAGCAGTTCTTCAAGACACTATGGCGCGCTGGTCAGCGGTGGTCCTACACCAAGCGACCCCAGGGTGTGACGCTCAGCAAGCTCTCCGTTGTCCTGTCATGCGACAAGGAGTCCGCATCCAGCCTCGCGCGACAGCTTGGAGAACTTCAGGCCCCACCCAACTTCTAGCCCTGAGCCATTTGCAACCTGACCGTGGGACTGTTGTGTTGGCAGGCGAGGGCTGTGCGGGGTCCTACCTCGGGTGGGAGATGGCGGCTGCGTCCTTGGACACCAGGTCTGTGGCGAGCGCCGCGATCTGTTGCACGGTGAGGTCGGAGCACTCGGCCAGGTCGCCGAGGGTCAGGCAGGCGCCGGACACCAGAGAATCCGGTGCAGGCGGCGGTCGCCGTGGGCGGTGGTCCAGGACGGCGTCAAACCGGGGCTGGCAGGGTCAGGCCGTTCCGTCGGCGCCCGAGGCACTTGTTCAGGCGGCGCTGGAACGAATCGGCCGATGCCTGGCGGCGGACTGCGCGATCAAGGCGGCGGCTCGTTCGATCTCGGTGGCCGTGGTGGTGCGGCCGATCCCGAGGCGCAGGGTTCGGCGGGCCTGGGGGCGGGTGAGGCCGATGGCGGTGAGGACGTGGGAGGGGGCGCTGCTGCCGGTGTTGCAGGCGGATCCGGTGGCGGCGGCGATTTCGGGGAGGTAGTCGAGGACGTCTGCGGCTTCTGCGTCCGGGAGGGTGAGGCTGAGGGTGCCGGGGAGGCGCCGGGTGGGGTGTCCGTTGACGGTGGCGCCGGGGATCGCGGCAAGCAGCTGTTCCTGGAGGCTGTCCCGCAGGGCGCGGATCTGGGGGAGGGCCGGAGTGGTGTCGCTGGTGATGAGGTGGGCGGCGGCGCCGAAGCCGACAACGGCGGGGACGTTGAGGGTGCCGGCGCGCAGTCCGCGTTCTTGGCCGCCTCCGGTCTGCTGGGGATCAAGGGGGTTCCGCCGCGGAGGTACAGGGCGCCGATGCCTTTGGGCCCGTAGAGCTTGTGGGCGGATAGGGAGGCGAGGTCGACGCCGAGTTCGTCGGCGTCGAAGAGGCCGTATCCCGTGCTCTGGGCGGCGTCGGTGTGCAGGAGGATTCCGCGGTGGGCGGTGATCTGGGCAGTGGTGGCGATCTGCTGGAGGGTGCCGATCTCGTTGTTGGCGTGCATGACGGAGACGAGGATGGTGTTGGGGGTGAGGGCGGTGGGGGCCTTGACCCCGGATTTTGGACACCGGAGAGACTTGGATCTTGATGGTCCAGGAGAACGGAGTCCCCGTGGGGATGAAGCGCTACCCCGCCGAGTTCAAGGCGGACGCGGTCGCGTTGTACCGCTCGAGGCCGGGAGCGACGATCAAGTCGGTCGCCGGTGATCTCGGGGTGCACCGAGACGCTGCGGAACTGGATCCGGGCCGCCGACGGCCGCCGCCCGGGCGCCCGCTCCTCAGCGCCGGCCACTGCCCGGGATCGCGGTGACGACGTTCAGGCGGAGCTGGCCGCGGCCCGCAAGAGGATCCGGGAGCTGGAGGAAGAGCGCGACATCCTCCGTAAGGCGGCCCGGTATTTCGCGACGGAGACGCGCTGGTGAACCGCTGCCAGTTCGTTGATGATCACCAGCGCCGTCACGGCGTGAAGCGGCTCTGCGACATCCTCGGCCTGGCCCGCTCGAGCTTCTACTACTGGCGCCGCACCGCATCCGCGGGAGCGGCCCGCCAGACCGCCGGAGCCGGCATCGCGGCCCGGATACGCAAGGTCCACCAGGACTCCGACGGGACCTACGGAGCCCCCAGAATCACCGCCGAGCTCAGCGACGAGGGTGGCCCGGCGGTCAACCACAAGCGCGTCGCCAGGATCATGCGGACCATCGGGCTCGAAGGAGTCCGTCTGCGCCGCCGGCACCACACCACCGTCGCGGACCAGGCCGCGGCGAAGGAACCGGATCTGATCGGCCGTGACTTCACCGCATCCGAGGTGAACACGAAGTACGTCGGCGACATCACCTATCTGCCGGTCAGCGGTTCGAAGCCGCTCTATCTCGCGACCGTCATCGACCTTGCCTCGCGCCGTCTGGCCGGGTGGGCGATCGCCGACCACATGCGGACAGAGCTCGTCATCGACGCCCTGACGGTTGCCGAGCGGACCCGTGGAAGCCTTGCCGGAGCGATCATGCACACCGACCACGGATCTCAATAGTCGAGCAGGGCCTTCGCGGAACTCTGCAGGTCAGCAGGGGTCCGGCAGAGCATAGGCGCGGTCGGCTCCAGCCCGGACAACGCCGCCGCGGAAAGCTTCAACGCCGCCTTCAAGAGGGAGACACTCAAAGGCCGGAAGGCCTGGTCGAGCGAGCGTGAGGCCAGACTCGACGCCTTCCGCTGGCTGACCCGATACAACACCCGCCGCAGGCACTCCCGCCTCGGCCAGCGGTCCCCAATCGCCTACGAGAACGCCCTCCGACCAGCAGCAACTACCCTGACCCAAGCCGCATAGACGTGTTCAACATCCGGGGTCAAGGCCCCCGTCCGGGTAGCCCTGTTCCTTGATCTCCTCCCACAGCTTCCAGGCGTTGGTGCAGCCCTCCTGCCACCGCTCGTCGAGGTAGGGCTTGAAGGCGTCGAGCTTGGTGGGGCGGCTTTGCAACTAACCGGTGAACAACTGTTCCGGCTCCGCAGCATGGGCAAAGCGGAGGACGGTGCTGAAGCCCATGCCGAGCTCCCGGGCGATGGACCGCTTGCTGTGGCCGGCGGCCAGGAGCGCGTGGACAGTGGCCTGCTTGGCGCGGATCCTCTCAGCGAACCGGTGCCCGGTCGCCACGGCGACAACGCGGGCGGCTCCGACGCGTGCTGAAGCTCTTCGAGCGGTGCCGGTGCCGGTCGCAGGCAGGCGCGGTGCCTGAAGACGCACTTCTCAGCGGTTTCGCCGAGGTTGTGCCAGAGGTGCCACCTATCAGCAACCTGAAGAGCCTGCGGGGCGCCGCGGGTGGCTCCTTCGGCGTAGATGCGGGCACGGTCCCGGCAGATGATTTCGATCCAGGGCCTCTCGGACAGCCAGGCCGCGAGGGTGTCCGCCTCCCGATTCGGCAAGAGGTCCACAGGGCGGCGGGTCTCGACGTCGACGAGCACGGTTCCGTAGATCCGGCCCTTGCGTTGGGCGTATTCGTCGACTCCGACCACGCGGGGCGTGGAGGCGGGCGGATCCGGCAGCGAGGTGATCAGCCTCAGCAGGGTGTTCCGGCTGACCCGCACCCCGAAGGCATCCGACATCCGCGCGCCGGCACGTCCAGCGAGCGCGAGCCCGACCGAGACCAGTGTCGAACGCAGCCGCTCCGTCCGACGGCCGAACCGACGGGTGAGCCCCGGCACCTGCTCGACAAACGTCTTGCGCAGACATGCCTCCTCGACGCAGAGGAACCGCCGCACTCGTAACGACACCACGACCAGCTTGCCAGCGGTTGGCAGGTCACTGGGAAACCGCAGCTAGGAGCCGTGGATTCGCACTGACCAACACCCGCAGCCCGGACAGGCCGCCCCAATGGCAGTGGTCTGGGCCTCCACGCGCACGCCGGTGTCGGTCACCTCGACCAACTCCACCGACACGTTCTCCACCGACCGGAACAGCAGCTCATCCAGCTGCGGCCGTACTTCGCTCACGGGACAGAACTGTCGACCCCGATCCTCCCCGGCAGGACGATTTTCGGGCGACCTCGTCAGCCATCCAACGACGAGCAACAGTCACGCTGCGTACCCGCCCACAAGAAGTGGACCAGAGCCTCGGCGGAGAGGTCGAGTTCCCCGATGTCCACCCGGACCAGGTGGCCGTCCTCGCCCGCCGCCGGGACCTGCCCGCTCTCCTCGACCGGCACGTGCCTCTGGGCCCGGACCAGGCCGCGGTACGCCTGGGCGTCCGCCGCGTCGATTTCGACGTGCTGGTGCAGCGGGGGTACGTCTCGCCGGTGGGGTCAGTGGACGTCGATTTCAAGCGGCAGGGCGGCGTCACGACCGTGGCCCTCTACAGCGCGGAGGAGGTGGCTCTTCTGCCGGTGGTGCGGCCGGGGGTGGACTGGTGGGCGGCGCGCACGGTGGCGGCCCGGCGGCGGTCCCTGCTTGCGGGTCTCCCTGCGGTCGATCCGGGCGGGTACCGGTTGTTGTTGGCGGGGGTGGCGCGGATCGTCCGGGTGGGGCGCGCGGCGGTGGTGCAGTAGCGCCGCCGCCACCCCGACTTCCCCACTCCGGTCGGCAAGACCGACGTCCGCCCGGAGTTCGACCGGGCCGCCGGCGGGGGAGTGAGAGTCCATCAGCTTCCGTACTGCGGCCGTCGCTGTTCGCGGCAGGTCCCGCAGAAGGGTTTGGCGGGGGCGCTGTTGTGTGCGCAGGTCAGGAACTTGCGGGATGTCGCGCACCACACCTGGCCGCCGGACTGGCCGGCCTGTTCCCCGGCCCGTGGCGCTTTGGCATGTTCACTTCTGAGAAGATGGCGGCTCCGTAACGTTGAGGTGCGGGCCGCGGCGGAGGTCTGCCCGGCCCGGAGAAGGGCAAGATGAGCATGCGTACGTGGCCGCGCACCGCGTCGGCGATGGTGGGGGCCGTCACCGCGGCCGCCCTCGTGACCGGCTGCAACGGCCTGCCCGCCAAGGGCGCCGGCCCGGCGTCCCCGCCGGCCAAGGCGGGCGCCAAGAAGACGTTCCGCATGGGCCAGGAGAGCTGGCTCCAAGAGAGCCAGAAGACCGACTCGAAGGACGCCAAGTACACGGTGACCCCGCTGGAGGTGCGCACCGGCACCCAGGCCGACCTGGACAACTCCGGCCTGGAGAAGGACGACAAGGACGGCCCGCAGATCCCCGTCTTCGTCTGGTCGACCCTCACCCACAAGAGCGGCACGCCCATGAAGCTCGGCGACATGGACGGCGGCCTGATGATCCGGACGGAGTCGGGCCTGCGGACGCGCGCCCTGATCGTCCTGATGGGCCGGGCGAAGTGGAACGACTGCCCCTCGACTCCGAGCGAGAAGACCCTCGCTCCGGGCCAGTCGGAGAAGATCTGCACCGCCTTTTTGATCCCGGCCGGTCAGAAGCCCGCCGCCGTCGAGCTCTTCCGCGGCTTCAACGCGGAACCGTGGGAATGGCCCCTCGCCGGCTGAGCGACGTCACCCGAGCCCGCGCGGCGGGCCACGTCGACGACAAGGCAGGTACGGATCCAGTTCGGTGCCGGCACCTGCTGGACCGGCGTCGGCGAGTGCGCGCTGGCGTCTGCGGAGAGCGTGCGGGCGAGCTCTTCGAGATCGGGGTGCGTGAGTGCGACGGCACGCAGGATCCGCAGCATGCTCATGATCCCGAGCGGGCCGCCGTGGACGGTAGTGAAGGGGTAGCCCCTGTCGGGCACCGCGGCGGCCCGGCGCGGTGCCCGGAGGGGGCGGTGGCGAGGCACTCGCTGATGGCGCGGACGGCGTCGCGGTGTACGGGCTGGAGGCCGGTGGCGTCGGACGCCGCGTTCTTCTGGGGGGCGTACCAGCTGGTGCGGTGTTGCTCCTGGTGGCGGCCGTCCAGGCGCATGGCGGTGATCTGGCCGGGCCGCAGGTCGGGGGCGGTGATTTTGGCCCATGCGGCGCGCCAGGCTTTGTCCTGGTCCTGGATGCCGCAGCCGTGGACGAATGCGAGGAGCTGGCGTTCGTCGGCGGGGGTGGTCTCGCGGGCGACGATGCGGCTGATGGTGCTGATGGGGAGTGCGTGGGGGTTGCCGCAGCGTTCTGCATCTCGCGGAACGGGGGTTGTTTGTAAGAGCTCGTAACAGGATCATGAGCGGGCCTTCTTGAGCCGGCGCCAGCAGATGAGGCTGCAGGCAAGGGAGACGAAGGCGTCGTGGAGTTCGGTGCGGCGTTCCCAGCGGACGGCGAGTCGTTTGAACTGGTGGAGCAGGGCGAAGGTCTGCTCGACGACGTAGCGGAGCTTGCCCATGTCCTTGATGTTCGGGCATCCCTTGCGGGAGATCACGGGCAAAATCCGGCGCCTACGCAGTTCTTCCCGGTTCGGGTTCGAGTCGTAGCCCTTGTCGCCGAGCAGGGCTTCGGGGCGTCGGCGGGGCCGTCCGGGCCTGCCCGCGACGGGCGGGATGCCGTCGACCAGGGCGAGGGTCTGGGTGACATCGTTTACGTTGGCCGCTGTGGTGATGACCTTGAGCGGCATGCCGCGTCCGTCGCAGATCAGGTGGTCCTACGTTGTTGCGTGGGTTGGACGGGCCAGTCGTAAGGTCCAGAGACCCAGAGACGCCGGGTGTGGCTTTCAGGTGGTTGCCCTCGATGGTTCCAAACACCTCGCCGCCCGGTGTCTCACGACGACCCGGCCGCTGATTAGGAGCTGCGGGCCCCTGCGGGTGATCGCTGAGTAGGACCACGCTGGCGAGGTCGTCCGGGAGCACGGCGTCCATCGAACGACCGGAGGAACTGGTGGTCCAGATCTGGGCAGGTACGGACATCGGCAAGACCCACCATCATTGTGTGGTTCTGGACGCCGAGGGCAAGCGGCTGCTGTCGCGGCGGGTACTGAACGACGAGCCGGAACTGCTGGTCCTGCTCGGCGATGTGTTGGCCCTCGACGAGGACGTGGTCTGGGCGGTCGACGTCGCCGACGGCATGGCAGCACTGTGGATCAACGTGCTGCTCAATCACGGGCAGCGGCTCGTCTATATACCGGGCCTGGCGGCCAATCGGGCATCGGCCGGCTATCGGGGCATGGGTAAGACCGACGCCAAGGATGCGACTGTTATCGCCGATCAGGCCCGGATGCGCCGGGACCTGACGGTCCTGCGGCCTGACGAAGAGAATGTCGTCGAGCTCAGGATTCTCACTGACCGCCGTTCTGACCTCAACGCGGACCGCACGCGTCGGATCAACCGCCTCCGCGGCCAACTCACGAGTATCTTCCCCGCGCTGGAACGCGTCCTGGATCTCGGCAATGCCGGCCCGCTGATCCTGCTGAGCGGCTACCAGACCCCGGCCGCCCTGCGCCGCACCGGCCGCGCCCGGCTGGAGACGTGGCTCAGGAACCGCAAGGTCCGCAGCGCCGATGCCCTCGCTGAGGCCGCCCTGGAGGCGGCCGGGCATCAGCACACCACCGTCCCTGGGGAAAAGATCACCGCGCAAGTGATCCACACCCTGGCGAAGGAGGTGATGGGCCTCAACGAGCAGATCGCGGAGATCGACAAGCTCATTGCGGCCCGGTTTCGCGAGCACGAGCTCGCTGAGGCGATCTCCAGCATGCCCGGGATAGGCCCGCTGCTGGGTGCCGAGTTCCTGGCCGCCACCGCTGGCGACATGAGCCGATTCGGCAGCTCCGACCGCCTGGCCAGCTTCGCTGGTGTTGCTCCAGTGCCCCGGGATTCGGGCAACGTGAGCGGCAATCTGCACCGGCCCGGGCGCTACCACCGCGGCCTGCAAAGAGTCTTCTATACCTCCGCACTGATCAGTATCCGCAGCTGCCAAGCATCCCGTCGCTTCTACGAACGCAAGCGCGCCGAAGGTAAACGGCACACCCAGGCCGTCCTCGCGCTGGCCCGGCGAAGGGTGAACGTTCTGTGGGCCCTGATCCGTGACGGACGGTGCTTCCAGAACGAACTCCCTGTCACAGCCGCGACTTGACAACATCATTAGGAGGTGTTTGCTGCCCGTCTTCCGCCGGTCGACCGGCGACGGACCGGTGTCGGCGCCCCCTTTTTCGCGCGGATGTGGGAGCCGTCCACGCAGGCCCGCGACCAGTCGAGTCGGCCGGCTGCGTTCAGTTCGCTGAGCAGGATGCGGTGTAGCCGGTCGAAGACCCCGGCCTGCTGCCACCGCTCCAGGCGGCGCCAGCAAGTCTGTCCGGAGCCGAACCCGAGTTCCAGCGGGAGAAGTTGCCAGGCGATGTCGTTGCAGAGCACGTACAGGATGCCCTGCAGACACAGCCGGTCCGGCACCGGCCGCGGCCCTGGTGACCGCTCGGGCCAGGGCGGCAGCAACGGCTCGATCAGTGCCCACAAGTCGTCGTCCACGATCCACGGCCGAGTACTCACAGCATCACGAACGGCCGAATCCTCATACCGGTCACGCCCGACCAGACAACTTCAGCAAGATCCTGTTACGAGCTCTTAGCGCCGTACCTGGCTGAGCACTTTCAGAGGCGGAGCGCGAGGCTGCGTCAGTCGGGTTCCGGAGCCGGGTGGTCGGGTGCCGGAGGTGGGGCGGCGGCGAGTTCGGCGCTGCGGCGGCGGGTCCACTTGGCGGCCGGGGAGTCGGGGCCCATGGTTTCGGTGAGGGTGGCCAGGAGGGTGGGGGCCGCGTCCTGGGCGGCGTCGACGGGAAGGGTGCGCCAGAGGCTGTAGGCGCGGCGGGCCGCGGCCTCGGTGTCGCGGGAGTCGACACCATGGAGGCGGGCGCGCAGGCGGAGGGTGCGCAGGTACCAGTCCAGCCCGGTGACGGGATCTCCTGTCAGGCCGGCCAGGTAGCCGCGGATCTCCCGGACCTGGATGGTGTCCAGGTGGACCTCACCCCGTGCGGCGGTGATGGCGCTGTCGAGGTCCTCGGTGAGGAGCAGGGCCTCTTCGTGCCGTCCGGCGGCGGCGGTTTCCCGGATCGAGGACAGTTCCTGCTCCACGTCCGGGCAGGCGTCCTCGGCCGCCGTCGGATCGCCGTCCGCGTCCGCGTCCGCGTCTGCGTCGCCATCGACATGGCCGTAGACGGCGACGGCGACGGCGACGGCGGGGGAGGGGGCGGCGGATTCCGCGCCGGCCCAGAAGGCCGGGCTGACGACACCCCAGGGGTGGTAGAGCACGGGCTCGTCCAAGGTGCTGCTCCCTGCGGGGATGAGGCTTTCCGTCACCAGTTCACGACCCTCCGGATACCGGTGACCTTGGTCATGTAGTTGGTCGAGTGGCGCCAGCTGTCGTAGCTCACGATGCGGGTCTGGACTCCGGTACGGGGCGATTCGATGATGAAGCCGGTGCCGGCCCCGCCGATGAACATGCCGACGTGTCCCGGGGACGACTCGTTGCCGTCGGATCCGGGGTTGAAGACGAGGTCACCCGGCTTGGGCCGGTCCAGGTCCACGTGGATCGGCAGATAGATCTGGTCCCAGGTCGTGCGGGGGATGGTGATCCCCGCGGCCTTGTACGACTGCTGCATCAACGACGAGCAGTCGCACCAGTGGTCCTCGTCGTTGCCGAGGGCATTGGTGCAGTCCCCGCCCAGGTGGTACCAGCCGCCCTTCTGCTGAAGGGCCCAGGCCACGGCGGTACGGACCTGCGGCGGCGTGTCGGCGGGGAGGGAGAAACCGGACGGGAGGTCCACCGCTCCGCCAGGCGTGGCCTCGGTGTACTTGACCGACTGGGCCATGATCTCCTTGACGTAGTCGTACGTCTGCCCGCCGGCGAAGTACCGGGGCGGGACTCCCCGGTACTCTTCGACCCTGCCCCAGCCCGCGTTGTACCCGGCGAGGGCCAGCTCGATCGCGCTGCCGTTGTAGTCCGGGTGCCGCTTGGCGGTGCCCAGCAGCTCACACATCATCTTCCCCTGTGCGGGGATGGCGTCCTTGGGGTCCATGACGTCGCGGTCGCCGTCGCCGTCGCCGTCCACGCCCTCGGTGGCCCAGGTATCGGGGATGAACTGGCTTATCCCGTAGGCGATCGGTGCCTTGGTGACCGGGTCACGGGAGATCGCGGTGGGATCGAACTTCGACTCGGCCCAGATCTGCGCGGCCAGGATCGCCGGCGGCAGGCCCTGATCGCAGCGGGCGGCCGCGTCGAGGATGAGCTGGGCGTACTCGGGCGGAACTCCGCCCTGGCCGCCGATCTTCAGGCTGCTCGCGGTCGGCCACGAGCCCCCCAGCCCTCCGCCCTGACTTCCGTCCTGGGCGATCAGGGCCACGAGCAGCACCATGCCGAGACCGGCAGCCACCGGTGTGGCGACGGCACCCCCCGCGGCAACGGCAATCCACTTCTTCGACACCACGAAGCAATCCCCCCGGATCCCTGCCCGCGCATGCCCCCGGCGGCCACTTGTTCGTTTGCTGCATCAAAGTGGACGCGAGGTCGTATCGAACAGAACGACCCTCGGGGCAATGTCCGAGATGATGCGTGACACTATGCCATCTCTGCCAACTGCTGAGGTCAACGGACACTCATGTCGAGGTGTCAGAAGTTGCATGTAAGGTTCCTATGCGCTTGATCCACCCTTGTTCGAGCGACAGAAATTGCGTATGCAACTATTTGCTGCGCTTCTGTGGGGGGAATGATGGGGAAACGTACCGATTTTTTGCACGGCTTGCCTGCCGCCGCCCGCCTGATGGTGCCGGTGCTGGCGCCGACGGGCGGGGCCGGCCGGTCGACGCTGGCCTGCCTGCTGGCGGCCGAACTCGCGGCCGTGGGCGAGACGGTGGTGCTCGACACCGCCCCGCGCCTCGCGTCGCCCTGGCCGGGCTGGGTCACCGCGCCCGGCGGAGGGCTCGCCGTGCTTCCGCCGACCGAGCCGGCCTCCGCGGAACGGGTCCGGTCGGCCTGCGCGCCCATGGGCGGCTGGGACGTCCTGACCGACTGCCGGGAGTGGAACGCCCCACCCCTCGACCTGCCGGTGGAGCCCGCCGCCTGGTACCAACTGGCGGCGATCGGCGGGTGGCAGGCGGCCGTGGTCGACACGCCGCACCCGATCACCCACGATCTCCTCGCGGCCCGCTGCGCGGGGACCGAGGGGCAGACGCGGGGCTGGCTGGCACTGCCGTACGCGGTGCCGGTGCTGTGCGCCGCCGCCTCCGCCGACGGTGTGCAGGCCCTGCAGCAGGCCGTCATGGCCATGTCCGCCGAGAGCGTTCCCCTTCACCGCGCCGTCGCGGTGTTCGTCGCCACCGGAGAGGGTCGGCTGCCCTCGGTGGTACGGGCCGCGGCCACGATGCTCTCCGGACGGATGGCCGAGGTCGTCCACCTTCCCTACGACGCGCACCTGCGGGCCAGTGGCCTGCGCACAGGACGCGTCCATTCCCGCACCCGGCAGGCGGCCGCACGGATCGCGTCCGCTGTGCTGGCAGCCGCCCACGATTCCTGGGGCCAACCGCTCCCGCCGGCCCCGCAGCCGGCGGTCCTGCGCCCCGTATGCCCAGTCCCTGTCTAAGAGGTATTTCCCATGAGCAAGATCATCACGTTCACCCTTGCCGACGGCGTCGTCCCGGCTTTCACGCCGAAGGTCCCGGACGAGCTGAACGACGCAGTCGGCACCGTGCTGGGCTGGACCGCCGGAGTCGGCATCGCGATCGCGGTGCTGGGCGGTCTGCTGTCCTGGGCGGCCATCGCCGTCGGACACAACTCCAGCAACGCGCAGCTGGCCGCGCGGGGGAAGACCGGCGTGCTGGCGTCGCTCGTCGGAGCCGGTGGCATCGGTGCGACGTCGGCCCTGGTCCTCATGGCGTACAACCTGTTCGGTAAGAAGTGAGCCAGGGCAAGGACGCGAAGACGCGTCGCGCACGGCTGACGCTGGCCGGCCTGGGGGTGCTCGCGGCCGGCGTCCTGGTCGGCGGCGGGTACGGGGTGGCCGTTCTGCTGGACGACGACGGTGGTGGTACTCCGGCCGCCGGAGCCCCGGCCACGACGGCGCCCCCGGCGCATCCTTCCGGCCCGGCCTCCCCGTCGGGCTCGGGCGAAGTGTCCAAGACGCCGGATACGGGCCCCAAGATGCGGCTCTTCAAGCCGACCGGCCATGCCGACGGCGTGGCCACGGGATTCAAGTACTCGGCAGTCGACGCGGTGAGTGCCGCGGTGTACTGGTGGGAGGAGTACGCCTGGCTCGACGACCAGAAGGCGAGGCAGCAGCTGGAGGCGATGGCCTCCCCGGACGCCGACGGCTACGTCGACCAAGAGGTGTCCAAGGTGAGGAAGCTCCGCGAGCAGGTCGGGCTGCCTTCCTCCGGCGGGACCACGTCCAGTATCACGTTCACCACGACGGTGCAGGCGGTCCATGTGACCTCGCTGCCGGTGGAGGGCGAGAAGCCCGGCGCCGTGGTCGAGGTCTGGATGTCCTACGACCGGTTCGCGACGGGTCCGGACGGGGCGCCGGACAAGGAACCGCTCAAGGACGAGCTCACGAGCGTGATCCTGCGCTGGCAGGGGGACAGGTGGCGGCTGACCAACCAGCCGGGCTACGTCAAGCATTCGCACGTCCCGGTGTCCTATCTGCCGGATTCGCCCTATGCCTGGCGGGACGGGTGGAGGCAGGTGGTCCGTGAGGGCTAGAGCCGCTCGTCACCTCCTGGCGCGCGTCCTGGCGGTCCTGGTCGCCACGCTGCTGTGCAGCCTGGGCGCGCCCTCGATGCCGGCCATGGCCGCGGACGACCCGAACTACTCCAAGGTCGGCCCTCCCGACCCCATTCCGAAGGATTTCCAGAAGAACAGCGGCGGCTATCAGATCGGCCTCGACCAAAAGAATCACTACTGCTACGTCGACCCCGTTCGTGATCAAAAACTCTGCCGGACGGCCAACCCGGGGGAAATTCCGGGTGTCGGCACCGGCGGCGACATCTGCGAAGGGGCCGACGGCACGGGAGCGGCCGAATGTGACGCGGAGGGACAGAAAGAGTTCGAGCTCAAGGCGCTCAAGAAGTGGCAGGAGGCGAACAAGGCCAACCAGAAGCTCGAAAACTACCCGAAGCTGAATGCCGCCCTCACCAAGTGCGTGAACGAGGGCGGCGTCTTCAAGGCCTGCCGGAATAAATGGGAGCAGGAATTCCCATTGAATCCCACCCTGTCGGACTGGGTTGCCGGAAAAATCTCAAAGTTCGCAAGCGACGCGCTACAGGAGGCTGCCCGGTACATCGGGGAGGGCGTGGTGTGGCTGCTGAACGAGTTCGCCAACCTCTTCAACAAGACCTCCACCATCAAGCTTGATCAGACGGGTATCGGCAAGCCGCTGGGAATCACCATGGCAATCAGTGCGATGGTTGCCGCCTTCCTGATGCTGATCCAGTTTTCCAAAACGGCCATCTCGCAACGAGGGGAGCTTGCCGGTACCGCGGTGGCGGGCTTGGCCAAGTGGGCGGTCATCTCCAGCGTCTACCTGCTCTTCACGCAGCAGGCACTCCTGATCGCGGACAAGCTCTCCGAATGGATGATCACCTTCAGCTTCGGCAGTGAGGGAGGTGCGGCGGAAGCGATGCAGCGCAAGATCGGGACGCTTTTCGCCGCCCTGGCGAGCGGTGGCGGCGCGGCAGCGGTCGGCGGCACGATGGTGGCCACGGGCGAGGCTCTCGCACCGGCTGCCGTCGGAGTGGTCATCGTGGTCGGGGTCATCACCATCGTCGCCATCGCCGCACTCTGGGTCGAAATGCTGATGCGGCAGGCAGGCATCATGATCCTGCTGGTCACGATGCCGATCACCCTGACCGGGGAGATTTCGGATTCCAGTAAGAACTGGTGGCCTACCGCCCGCAACGCCCTGATCTCGCTGGTCCTGATGAAACCCGTAATAGTCCTGATCTTTACGATCGGATTGTTCGCGATGGGTGACAGCACCGGTATCCAGAACGTCATCGTCGGTGTGGTCATCTTCTTGACCGCCTGCTTCTCCTGGCCGGTCCTCGCCAAATTCATCACTTTCACCTCGAACGGCGCCGGTACGTCGATGATGTCCGGCCTGATGAGCTCGATCGGGTCGTCCGCCTCGGCACGGAGCGGCGGCCCCCAGGGTGACGGCGCCGGATCGGTCGGCGGCGGGAGCGGCTACACCAAGGCTCTGGAACGTGAGGGCGGAAGCGACGGCGGCGGCGGTGGCGGCGGGTCCGTGCTGGGCAGCGCCGGGACGAAGGGGTTCGCCGGCGCCATGTCGGCGGCCACCGTCGGACTCCAGCTCGCGGCGGTCGGAAAGGACGCCCTGGAGTCGGGGATGGCCAACACGGCCGCCAACGCGGGCCTGGACAACGGGCAGCCCGGCGGACGGCACGCCGTCGTGGCCCAGCGCACGGGCGAGGGCATCCGCGCAAGGCGAGAGGCGCCCGAGCCGCTGCCCGAGTACCCCGAACACGGTGTGAAGGTGCTTTCGGCGAAGATCCCGAAGGAGCACGAGCTGCCACCGGTCGGCCGTCGGGCCGTACCTCCGCCACAACCTGCACCGCCGTTGTCGGCGCCCAGCGGTACCGATCCTTCCCCGGAGTCGTAGATGAGTCAGAGTCACCCCACCTACGGGGGCTGGCAGTCCGAACGCAGCGGATGGTTCGGACACATGAGCGGCCCCGGGTTCGCCCTGCTCGCAGTGGCGTCCCTGCTCCTGCTCCTGCCCCTCAACCTGGGCTCCTGGACGGCGGCCCTGATCTGCATTCCGGTCAGCCTCCTCCTCGTCGGCCTGGCCTTCGGCCGGGTCATGGGTCTCTCCGCCGACGAATGGATCCTTCTCGCAGTAAGGCACCAAATCGCCGTGGCCACACGCAGAAACATCTTCCACAGCGGGGCGAGCGCCCCCTACAGCAAGGCCACGGGCGAACAGCCCATGGACCTTCCCGGCACGCTGGCCCGACTGCGGATCCTGGAGGCACCGGACGGCCTGGGCGGCCACCTCGGCGTCGTCCACGACCCGGTCGCCGCGACGTACACGGCTGTCGCCCGGGTGACCTACCCGGGCCTGGCCCTGATCGACACCGACCGGCAGACCACGCGCGTTGCCGGGTGGGCCTCGATGCTGCGGACGTACTGCACCGAGGACTCCCCGGTCACGCGGCTGAGCGTGCACCAGCGGGTGCTGCCGGACGACGGCGCCGCCCTGGCGTCCTGGACCGCCCGGCACGTCAGCACGGACGCGCCGGCGGCCGCCGTGACCGCGCTCACCGAGGTGATGGAGGGCGCGGGCCCGTCCGCCTCCGCCCGGGAGACGTACCTGTCGGTGACCCTCTCCGCCGGTCGCGCCCGGCTCGCGATCAAGGGCGCCGGCGGCGGCCAGGCGGGCGCGGCCGCCGTCCTCGTACGCGAACTGCACGCGATGGGGCAGGCCCTGTCCGGCGCGAGCCTGCAGGTGGAGGAGTGGCTGGACCCGCGCGGGGTCGCCCAGACCATCCGCACCGCCTACGACCCGGACGCGCAGGTCATGCTCGCCACCCGCAGGGCGGCCGCCGCCGCGGCCGACTGGACGGGCGTGGAGCCGGGCGTCGACGTCGAGCTCGCCGGCCCCGCGTACGCGGAGACGGGCATGGGCGTCTACC
The DNA here is from genome assembly GCF_055581065.1 of Streptomyces sp. NPDC031479. Taxonomy (NCBI): domain Bacteria; kingdom Bacillati; phylum Actinomycetota; class Actinomycetes; order Kitasatosporales; family Streptomycetaceae; genus Streptomyces; species Streptomyces sp. NPDC031479. The sequence goes on along the minus strand of NZ_JBVIKC010000029.1, from coordinate 27,213 downwards.
AGCACGACGGCGCCTGGACCGTGTCCTACCAGGTGCGCAGTTGGCCCCAGGCGCAGGTCTACGCGACGTTCCTGCAGCCCCTGCTCCGGCCCCGGGCGAACGCCCGCCGCAGCCTCTCCCTCGTCTACGAACCGCTCGGGCCGCGTCGTGCGCGCTCCGAACTCGCGCGGGAGACGACCAAGCGGAACGCGGCCCGGAAGCTGCGCGCGAAGACCGGCAGGGACGAGAGCGAGGACGAGCGGCGCGCCGAGATGGTCGCGCGCCGGCAGGACGCGGAGCGCGCGGCCGGTGAGGGCGTGGTGCGGATGACGGCGATCCTGTCGGTGACGGTGACGGACGTGGACGAGCTGGAGACCGCCTGCGCGGAGATCCAGGCGGACGCGGGCGCCGCGAACCTGGAACTCCGCCGGATGTGGGGAACACAGGACGTCGGCTTCGTCGCCGGGGCGCTGCCCCTGGGCCAGGGCCTGCCCGACCGGCGGGGTGGCTTCTGATGGCGCTGCTCCGCCGCAAGGCCGCGGACGACACCGTTCTCGCCGACACCGGTCTGCGGGAGGCGGCCGGACTCGCCTCCGTACCCGCGAGCCGGCGGGCCGAGCCACCCAGCCCTCAGGAGCGGCGGCAGGCACAGCTGCTGGAAGACCCCGCGTCGGTCATGCGGGTCGCTCCCAAGAAGGGGTGGAAGGGGCCGTTCGCAGGCCGGGCCGCCTCGCTCCCGCGCCCGGAGGCGGTGCGGGCCACCACCGTCAACGCGGCCGGCGCGTTCCCCTTCCTGCACGCCGCCAGCCTGCCCGCGGTGGGTGCGTACATCGGCCACAACGTGCTGACGACGGCGGCGTTCTCCGCGCACCCCACCGTGTGGGTGAAGCAGGGCCTGGTCACCAACCCGAACGTCATGCTGACCGGCATCCCCGGCTCGGGGAAGAGCGCGCACGTCAAGGCACTCGCCCTGCGGCTGATGGCCTTCGGCCACAAGGCGCTCATCGCCGGAGACGTCAAGGGCGAGTACGCGGCGATGTGCCGCCACCTCGGCGTCGAGCCGGTCCGGCTCGGTCCGGGGCTGCCGGGCCGCCTCAATCCGCTCGACGCAGGGCCGCTCGGGCAGGGCCTCGACGGGATCCGCGACCCCGCTGTGCTCCGGGGCCGGCTGACGGAGATCCACCGGCGCCGCCTGACCCTCCTCAAGGCCCTGCTGGAGCTGCAGCTGCGCAGGACCCTGGAGCCACAGGAGGAGGAGGCCCTCGACGTCGCTGTCCGGGACCTGACCGGGGAGCTGTACGGGACGACGTCCCTGCGCACTCCGACGCTTCCCCTGGTCTACGACAAGCTCCGGGACCCCACGGAGACGATGGCGCGGGAGCTGCGGATCCGGGACGGGGACGTCCAGCGGGCCCGGGAGTCCATGGCCTCCATCCGCTCCGCCCTCGGCATCATGGTCACCGGACACCTGGGCGGGCTCTTCGACGAGGAGACGTCCCTCGGCCTGGACTGGGCGGCTCCGATCCAGAGCGTGGACATCAGCGCCCTCACCCCGTACGGCGACGAAACCGTCGCGATGGTGCTCTCGTGCGTCTCCTCCTGGGCGCAGTCGGCGATCGACCGGCCCGGGCAGGCCCCCCGGATCGTCATCCGTGACGAGTTGTGGCGGCAGATGAGGTCCGGCGGCGCCGCGATGGTCAAGAAGATCGACGCAGACCTGCGCCTCTCCCGGGCCACCGGCACGATCCAGGTCCTGGCCACGCACCGGCTGTCCGACTTCGAGAGCGTCGGCGCGGCCGGGTCCGAAGCGGTGGCCATCGCCCGTGACCTGATCTCCAGCTGCGAAACCCGGATCCAGCTCGCCCAGGACACCCGCCCGCTCGCCTTCACCCGCGAAGCGATCGGTCTGACCTCGGCCGAGTGCGACCTGATCGGCTCCTGGGGGGCGGCCCAGCGCGGCCGGGCCCTGTGGAAGGTGGGCAGGGGCGGCGGCTCTCACGCGGTACAGCTGATCCTCTCCCGCACCGAGATGAAGCTGTTCGAGACCGACGAGCGCATGGTGATCTAGGTACGCACTCGCGGAGCGGCCCACGGCCCCGGCGGACCGCCGTTCGGGGCCCGCACCGTGCTGACCCGGGTCGCCCCGTACGACGGCCGGGGCGCGACCCACCGGCCACAGGGGCGAGGCGGTCGCGCTCCGCCCGGCGGCGGGTCTCGGGCCGGTGTGCCCGGTGACGAACCCGAGGAGCGGGAGAGCACGACCATGACTGGGCAGCTGTACCACTCCTGGGCGCCGTCAGCCCTGCGCTCTGGGCCGAAGACCCCGGCGCCGAAGACCCCTGGCGCCGGGGAGCCGGGCCCCCCGCGGCAGTGGCCGCGCCCCCGCCCGTCGACACCGTCCGCCTCGACGACGCCTCGGCCGCGATCCGCAGTGCGGTCGCCGCCGGCCGGGAGGACGAAGCCGTCCTGCTGGCCGAGGAGCTGGACTCCGCCGTCACGGCCGAGTCCGGCGAACTGCACCTCGACACCATCCAGGTCCGGGAGATCCGCGGCTACGTCGCCGATCTCACCGGTCGTCCGGAAGCCGGCCCGGTGTGCTACCTGCACGCCCTCCGCCTGCGCGGCGAGCTCCAGGGCCCGGACGACCCCGGCACCCACCAGGCGGGCCGGCGCGCCTACAGCCTGTGGCGCAGCTTCCCGCCGGCCCGGGCCCTGACGGCGGCGGCCGGCCTGCTGGCCACCGTGAACGACGTACTGGGACCCGCCTCGGACACGGCCCGGCGGACCCACCGCGCCATCGCCGCACTCCCGGCGAAGAACTCCGTGTCCGCGTACCCCACCGGTGCCGGGGGAACGACCGAGGCCGTCACCTCGCAGAGGTGACGGCCTCGGGAGCGGTCCGGCCGATGTCCCCGCTACAACGGGGCATCGAGTTCGGCCGCGCGGCGGTCGAGCTCGGCGGCCGCCGGATGCGCGGCGGGCGCCGTGATCGTCGCGGACACCGACAGGAACGCCTCGAAGGCGTCGTCGGCGCCCGGCGGCGGGGGAAGGACGGGCGGAGCCTCCTGGTGGCGGCCGGTCGCGCACGCGGCCAGTTGGAACCGCGGCGTGAAGGCGTGCAGGGTGTTGATCCAGTCCGCCTCGGCAAGCTCGCGGGCAGGCTCCTGCTCGTCGGCGTACGTACGCGTCCACGCCGCGTACAGGGCCGTCAGGTGCTCCACGACCACCGGGTGCAGGTACCAGCAGTGGGTGATCTGGTTGTGCAGCTCGAACGTCGCGCGCAGCCAGCCGACCCACTCGGCGAGCTCGCGCATCCGCAGACGGCGCTCGGGCGGCTCCATGGCCGACCAGACCCATCGTTGCGGTCCGCTCCGCTGCCCGGCGGGAGGCGCGGCCCACAGGTCGGCGGGATGGATCGGCGGCTCAGACACGGCGGGACTCCTCGGGGGCGGCGGCGGGCGCGGGCGCCTTGGTCAGGTCGACGGCCTCGGCCGGCGGCGTGGGCGCGGGGACTGCCAGCAGCCTCTTGACGTCCCTGTCGCGGAACGTCAGCCGCATCCGGACCTTGACGGGCGGCAGGTTCGTGTACTGGGCGATCGCGGTGAAGTCCGGCAGTTGCTGGAGGGAGTGGACGGGTGCGAGGTCGGTCTCGGTCGAGGACGTGTTGGTGGAGCGCTGGCCCCGGGACAGGCCGTGGGAGGTTTTCAGCACCTCGGTGCGCCCGTACAGGCCGGAGAAGTACCTCAGCGTCTCCAGGTCCCCGCAGCCGGGAAGCAGCATCCTCAGCCCGGACGCCGAGAGCACCGTGTTGGCCTTCTGCACGCCGAGCCGGTCGCGGAGCTGGGACAGGTCGTGCCACACGGTCAGCACGGTGATCCCCATGCCGCGGCCGGTGGTGAGGATGTTCGGCAGCCGCGGGTAGCGCAGCATGTTGCCGGCCTCGTCGACGAGGACCCCGACACCCGGGTCGAGCGTCTTGCCTGTGGCGTTGTAGCGGGCCTCGGCGCCGTGGATGGCGGAGGCGATGAGCGAGGTGAGCAGCGGGGCGAACCGGTCGGCGTCGGCTTCGGAGGCGATGAGGCAGATGGTGCCGGTCCGGTCGAGCCACTGCTCGGCGGTGAAGTCGGAGGACGCGCAGGTTTCCCGTACCTCTTCGTCGGCGTAGACGCGGGCCAGGACGTTGAGGCTGAACTGGATGGAGCCGACTCCGTCCTCGTGCAGGCGCAGCCAGGGGGAGGCGTAGTCGTCGGCGACCTCGGCGTAGCCGTGCTGGAGGAGTACGGCACGGACGTGGTCGACGGCGTCCTTGCCGAGCGAGAGCCAGCGGCGCATGCCGTTGATGCCGGTGCCGGAGAGGTTCGCGGCGAGCAGGACGCCCTTGAGGACGTTCTTGGCCTGGTCGATCCAGGGTGCGGCCCGCTGGTCGTCACCGGAGGCGGACGCCTCGGCCATCCAGGAGGCCATGCGGTCGGCGGCCTTTGCGTCGGTGCAGTAGTCGACCGGGGACCAGTGGTCGGTGGCGCGGCCGGGGATGCCGGCCGGAGCGATGACCCAGACCGGTCCGAACGCGCGGCGGCGGGCATAGATGACGTCCAGGTCGGCGGCCTTGGTGGTCGTGACGACCAGCGGGCCCTGCCACTCGGCCGCGTTGGGCAGGACCAGTCCGGTCGTCTTCGACGAGCCGGGCACGCCGAACACGGTGGCGGAGATGTTGGGCTGCGCGGCCAGGATCTTCTTGGTGCGCATGCCGCGGCCGGCCGTGATCCGGTTGGCCCGCTTCAACGGGTCCGCGGGTGCGGCCAGTCGGCGCTCGATGGCGGGGCCGCCCCACTGCGCGCCGCCCGTGCTGCCGCGCGAGCCGAACAGCCTGAGGATCCTGAGGAACACCAGAAAGGGGACCAGGACCAGAACCACCATCAGGGCGTAGAACAGCCAGCTCGGCGGAGCCGGCTGGTATACGCTGGCCGGTCCCTTGACCAGCGCCGACAGCGCGGTCGTGGGCAGGTCCTCGGTGGCACGGGCCCAACCGCGGCCCGACAGGAAGGAGGCCAGCGGCCCCGCGAGCAGACTGGCCCCACCGACCACCGCCACGGCGCCGATCCCGTACAGGGCGAGCACGGAGTTGTCGTCGAGTCCGGCGGTTGCCGATGTCCTGTGTTCGGCCACGCGGGCCACCATCCTCTTCTTCGTCTTCTGCGGACTCCTCCGGGCGGCGGGTGCACCGGAGGGGGCGACGTCCGGCCCCGCCCCGGCCGCGACGGGCGGCGCGGGCCTCAATTGGCCCTGGCCGAGGCCCTGTAGCCCGCTGCGAGGGTATCGGCCGGGGCCGCAACCCGATGCGGGCAGGGTCCGGGCGCCGGGCCGTTTCCCGCGCACGAGATCCTCGACCGCGTGCTCGTGGCACGCGCCGCCGACCTGCTGCTTTGCCCCCTGCAACCGCTACCCGCTGCGCCACGGCCGCCGCCACCGGTGCTCCACCCGCCGCGGAGACCGCGCCCGCGTCGCCCGTGCCGGGCGCACCCGGGCGGAACCGGACTGACGAACCTGGTGCCGGCCGGGGGAGCCGCCCTTCGGCCACGCCTGCGCCGACACACCACCGCCGAGCGGCAGCGTCGGCCGAGTTTTCGGTGACGGTGCCGGTGAACACGGCGGTGGCCTGCGGCGTCACCAGGGCCGGGGCGGTGGTGCCGGAGGAGGGGATGACCTCCGTGGCGGTGTGCGCGTCGCGGTACCGGGACGGCCGATCCGGATACCGCCGGCCCGGCCGGACCTGCCGGGCACGCCGCCCGCGGATCCCGGAGGCGTCCGATGGCCTCGGCGGCGGGCTCGGGGCCTGCGTCGAAGGCCGCTCCCCGACGGAGCGGCAGCGACCTTCGGCCTCGCGGGAGGGCTCTCAGCCCAGCGGGGGGCTGAGGTGGTCGATGCCGGCCAGGACGTCCCTGTCCAGTTTCAGGGCGGCGGTGAGGTCCTTGAGTGTGAACCGTGACGGGTCCTTCTCGTACTTCTCCCGCCCGAGATTGGAGGTGAACAGGTCCCGCGGGATCCGGTCGGCGCCCTCCGGGAGGAACTTGATGACCTCCTCCAGGGCCGCGGCTCCGTACGCGACGCTCGGACGGATTTCGCGCTGCTCGGCGGGCGGGGTGTTCAACAGCCGCAGGCTGGACTCGGTCGAGAGCCGTTCGCTGACCCACAGGAACTCCCCCGGATCGATGATCCGCGACGGCTCGGGGCCGCCGAAGGCCGGGGGCGCGACCGGCCGGTCGTCGGAGAACACGAACTCGAACACGCGCGTACTGCCGCACTCCGGGCAGGCGCCCTCGTACACGCTGACCAGGACGCCCTCGTGGTCCTCCACGCGGTGCTCCCGGTCGAACCGGTTCGCACCGCACCCACAGGGATGCAGATCCATGTACAGGTGCGATTCCTGCGCCGAACGAGTGATCAACATGGCATGATCATACCGGAATCGGCAGGTCAAACGGGGGGATCAGTGGACCTGAGCACCGGGGAAGGGCGGCTGCTCGCCGCAGCCGAAGCAGCGATGCCCGCGGTCCTGAGGGACCTCTACTCCGCACAGCTGCGAGGCGGAACCCTCACCGAACAGGACAGCCGGCGCTTCTTCCTCCTGAGCGACCCGGCCGGCAAGCCCATCGAGCTGCGCCTGGACACCGCGGCGCTGCCGCAGCAGCTGGCGTCCCGCACCTTCACCAACACCACGACCGACCGGTACGTCGTCCAGCTCGCGGACACGCTGCGGCAGGAACAGACCGGGCAGCTGCTGGCCCGCGAGCTGGGGGAACTGCTCGCCGTGCGGGAACGGGCCGCGGTGGGCGGGCGAGCCCCGCTGGAGAACCTGCTGGCCGCGGGTACCGCACTGCCCGCGCATCTCGAACTGTCGGAGGCGGACCGCGGCCGGGTGGGCGAGTTCGACTACCTGGCGCACAGGATGGCCGACGCCGGGCTCACCGCCCCCGAGCGCCAGGAGGCCCGCGACCGGTTCTCCCTCCTCGTCGACGAGTCCGGGCTCAGGCCGGACCCGGCGGCGGACGACACGTACAGCCGTATCGCCGAGCAGCAAGCGGCCACGGCACGCCTGAGGTTCGTCCGTCCGTACCTGCAGGGGGACGCGCGTCACGCGATGGACGTGCTCGCCGTACCCGTCGATCGGCTCGACCCGGCCGACGCACAGGCGCTGCGGGACGCCCGGGCCGCCCGGGCCGCCCGCGCACAGACCCCGCCGGCGGCCGCCCTGGGCGAGTACCCCATGCCCGGCCTCCGCCCCGACGGCACACCCGTCCCCCGCGAGGAACTGGACCAGGCGGCCGCCGAAGCCGCCCGGCAGCGCACCGAACTCAGCACCCGCACGCTCGCCGAGCTCCGCGCCCGGCAGGCGGCCCTTCCCGAGGGCCGCCACCCCCGGTTCGAGATCATGATCGGCGGCGGTGCCGCGCTCGCCGGGCGCGACCCCGGCGCCCTGCTAGTGGACGCCCGCGGCCGCTGGCACGTCGACCCCATCGTCGCGATCGTCCAGTCCGCCGACCAGGTCCGCCACCTCCGCCAGAGCGGCATGGGCGACCCCTACCAGTTCGCCGGCCCGAAGGACCGGGTCCCCCTCGCCGCGCTCCAGCTCTGGGAGGACACCGCCGCCGCACGCGGCCCCGTCATCGACGGACGGGCCGAGCTGAGCATCGGCGCGGAGGGCCGCCTCATCGCCGAGATCATCCCGGCCGACGGCTCCCCGCCGGTGAAGGTCGAGGTCCAGGGCACCCCACTGGTCGCCACCGGCATCCCGCCCGAAATCATCCCTGGCGCCGACCGCCGGGTGCCGACGGCAAGCGAAGCGGCCGACGTCCTCACCGAAGCCCTCACGGCCGCCGGCACCCCCGAAGCCGAGGCGGCCCGCGACCGCCTCCTCACGCTCCCCGACGGCGAAGGCCGGGCTGCGGCGAGCCTCGGACTGCTCGCCGACCCGCACGTCTACGAAGCCCTGGACGCCTCGCGGGACCCGCGCGTCGCGGGCGCGACCGAGACCCTCCGGGCCACCGCGGCCTGGGAGCAGGCCTGCGCCGTCGCGCCCGGCCGCGTCCTGATGGGCGACGAGATCGGCGACGGCGACTACGACCCGACCGTCGCAAAGGACTGGGTGATCGCGGGCGTCGGCGGCGCCGCCATCGCCAACGCGGAGATCATCCTCCAGTCCGACCCCGAAGCCAGGGTCTTCATGGTCGGCAAGGACGCGCCCTTCGTCCTGCACAACGACGCCCAGTACACCGCCCTGCGCCGCGCGCACGACGCCGAGTACGGCGGCGACGGCCGTCTCGTGACGCACGGCGGCCGCTACCTCGGGGCCGTCGGTACGGTGACCGCGCCCGACGGCCGGGTCCGCCTCGAAGCACTCGACAACGAGGGCCGTTCCCTCGGCATCGAGGGCGACGCGTACGTGGCCTGCCTCGGCCGCGTCTCCCGCCTCCCGCAGGCGCTCGACTCCATGGAGTCCACCGTCCGCACGGCCGGCGGTACGGTGCGGGGCGAGCTGGTCTTCGACGACCACCGCCAGTACCTCGGTTACCGGCTGGAGCTCGAAGCGGACGGCCGCCGGCACACCGTCGACGTGACCGGCGCCGCCTCCCGCATGCTCCCCGGGAACGTCTTCGACGGCGAGGACATGAGGCGCCTGGCCGCCTTCGACGCCAAGGTGGCCCCGCCGGAGAGCGGCAACGTCTCCGCCGGCTTCATGGCCACGGCCCTCCAGGGCTCCCAGCTCGCCCGCCACCGTGAGGCCCACCGGCCCCCGGACGACGACGGCCGGGGCCTCACCGGCCGCACCCCCGAGCAGCCCGGCCCCCAGGGCCCTCCCCGGCGCCACGACGAGCCCGCGGCTCCGTCCCCGTACGCCACGGCCCGGGAAGCGGTCCGGGCCGGCGAGGACGTGACCCGCTCCTTCCGGACCTGGATAGAGAGCGACATGGGCCGGGAACTGGCGGGCTCGGACCACCCCCGCATTCGTGCCCTGCGCGAGGCCTGGAGGCAACTGCCCCCGCACGACCTCCCCGAGGGCCCCGGCCGTGCGGCGCAGCCGTACGGGGCGGTGGCCGAGCGGGCCGGCGCCGCGGTCACGGCCGCTGTCACCTCTGGCCGTTTCGCCCCCGAGGACGTGACGGCCCTGAACACGATGGCCCGCGCGGCCCAGACCCACGCGGCGCGCCTGTCGGCAACCCAGCCCGGCCCCCCGCCGGCCCCCGGGGCGGCGGCCCCGACACCCGGCGTCGCGATCCCGGCCCCCGCCCCGGCCCGTGGGGCGCGCCTGGCGACGTGAGGGGCGATCCGGGGCCGTCGGGCGGGCCATGGCGGCCGGGCCGCGGAGTGCGCTTCACCCGCTGAACCCCTGCTCCTCCGCACCGCCCCCGTGGTCGAGGAACAGGTCCCGTACCCGCAGCACCGCCCCGGGGGCGAGCAGCGCCAGTACGGGCAGCGCGTGGTACCAGCCGTGGTCCGCGGTCAGGGCGTCCCGGGCGAAGGCCCGGGCGGCGCGGATGCCGGCGGGGCCGGGGGCCGCCCCCCGGCCCCGCTGCCTCCGCCAGGGAACGGAGTACGGGAAGGTACGGGTACCGCGGAGGTTCGGCGCCCCCGGTCGGCAGGTGCGCGGGCAGCCCGGCCAGCAGTCCCGCCACGACGGCGCAGGCCTCCGCCCGCAGGGAGGGAACCATGCGGTCCACTGCCTCCCGAGCGCCGTCGAGGTCGCCCAGCGCGGCCCGGACGAGGGCGAACCCGGCGAAGGCGGCGAGGTCGGGGTCGACCCGCCCCGCGTACCGCTGCGCACGGTCCAGCCGGTCGAGGACCGCGGCACGCCGATCCGTCGTGCGGTCCGCCTCCAGCAGGGCGAGGGTGAGGTCGTTGTCGGGCAGCCAACGCGAGGCGGGCTCCGACGTCGGCGGGTCCGTCTCGCGCACGGCCCGCAGGAGCCGCTCCCGGCAGCCGGGCACGGAGGCCGGGGCCGCCGTCAGCAGCTCGCCGAGCCACGGCAGAAGGTCGGCACGGCCGGGCCCGAGGGCGGCTGCCCGTGCGGTGAGCCGCTCCCGCTCCGCGTCGATCCTCCGGCTGACCTCGTTCGGCAGGTGGATGCCCAGCCCGGCCGGCACCGCGAGCCGGCGGCGACGGTACGGAGCCTGGGCGAGGAGAAGCCGCTCAGTGGGTGTGACGGCCCTCTCCAGCATCTCCGCCGCTCCCCGGCCGTCGCCCGTGTGGGCCAGCGCCCGGGCGGTGAGGGCCCTGGCGTCCCCCGCCCCAACGGAGACGGGCAGGGCACGCGCGGCCGACGCGGCGGCGCGCGCCAGGCGTGCGGCGGAGCCGGGCCGCCCGGTCGCCGAGCGGACGAGCGAGGCGAAGGCGTAGGACGTGGTCCGCTCCACCGGATCCCGGAGCGCGGAGGCGAGCGCACGGACGTCGGCGTCCAGGTTGTCGCCCACACGGTACGTACGCCTGCCCATCGGCTGCCCCGGCTCATCTCCGCCCGTTTCCACGGGCCGGGCCGCGGCGAGCGCACCGGCCAGGAACACCGGCCAGCGCACCCGGCCCGAACCGCCGGGATCACCTCCCCGCGCATGCCGGTGCAGCGCCTCATCCAGCAGTTCCCGCGCTTCCGGCCCCCTGCCCCGCTCGGCCCGGGCGAGTGCCTCATGTGCCAGTGCCTCGACGGCGGGATCGTCGTGGTCCGCGTCATTGGCGAGGTCGAATCCGGTGTCGACGGGACCGGCGAGGAGCTCCGGCGGCACATCCTCCAGAAGCCGCTCGGCCAGGTGCTCGTTCCCGGTGTCCCGCAGGGCCCGGACCACCCGTTCGAGGACGTACGGGAACCACCCGTCATCGGGGACGCCCTCGTCCGCACGGAGCATGGCGGTGACCCCGGCGCGGGCCCGCTCCGCGAAGGCGGATGCCTCGGCGGGTCTGGCCGTGGCCAGGGCGGAGGCGGCGATGGCGAGTTGCTCCGCCCGGGCTTCGGAAGAGAGCATCTGCCGCGCGATCCGCTCGTACATCCTCTCGGCCCGGTCCGGGGCGACGCGCGCGATGAGCGCCGAGGCTTCGAGTCTCGTTACCCCTGGCACAGGCAGGGCTCCGATCGGCGTGCGCCCGGTCCGGGACTCCGCCTCGTCCAGCAGCTCACCCCTCAGCACGGCGTCCTGTGGCGGACAGGAGGTGGCGGCGGTGATGAAGTCGAAGGGATCGCAGCCGCCCCGCGTGAGCAGCCTCATGGCCTCCTTCCCCTGCCCGGACTCGACGAGTGCGACAGCGGTTTCGGCGGCGGCCCATTCACACATCTCCTCGCCCCCCGTCCGCCGGATGCGACTTCATGAGGGCGTCCAGGGCCCACGCGCGGGCCTCAAGGGCGACGGCCGGGGCGTCCGGATCGCCTGCGGCGGTGAGGGCGCGGGCGACGTCGGCCAGGGCGGAGGCCTTGGTCTGCGGATACCGGGAGGCCAGGGCGAGGCCACGGGCCCGGCGGGTGTCACTGAGGCCGACGAAGGCCCGCAGGACGGTGCGGGGCAGGGGCCGCGACCCGGCGCTGACGAGTTCGCGGGACGCGGCCACCGCGGCGAGGACTTCGAGGTCGGCGGGGGCGGAGCCCGGGGTGGCGCGGGCCGCCCGGTCCAGGTCGGCCAGCGCGACGTCCATGGCGGCGCCCGCGAGGAGCCGGTGCCGGCGCCGCGGGTCCAGGGCGAAGGCGGCCAGCCGGTCCGCGGTGCCGGGGGAGTGCAGGAGAGCGGCGGTGTAGTGGTGCAGGAGATAGGAAGGGGTGTCCGCCGGCCAGCCGCGGCTCCGGTAGTCGTCGGCCCAGTCGTGCAACCGCCGGGCGTACGGGGCGAGATCTCCGATCTGTGCGACGGCGGCGTCGTGGAACACCTTGTGGCCCAGCGCGTACGTACGGGCCGTCTCCGGCGCGGTGCGGTCGAAGGTGAGGCTGCGCCCCTTGAGCGAGCGCAGCCGCTCGTTGACGTCCAGCGGCAGCACACCGAGCAGCGCGCCGTCCGGCGGTGGTCCGCCGCATCCCTGGCGGATCCCGAGCCGGTGCTGCGGGAAGCGGCCGCCGTACTGCTCATGGAGGAAGCCGGGGCCCCGTACCCGGACCGGCTGGTCGGCGCTCTGGCGGAGGCCGGTGCCCACGGCTGCCGCGCGGGCCGGGACCGGACCCGCTTCGTCGGCCTCCCCGACCACGGCCGACGAGGGGCAAGGGTCCTCGACGCGGACCCGAAGGCCCTGGTCACCGTGGCCCGGCAGCGGATCGCCGCCGGTGACCGGCACGGCCGGGGGTCCGATCAGGCGTGGCGGCTCACCGCCCGATGGCGCGACCGCGAGGACGAAGCCGTCGACCTGCTGCGCGCCGCCGTCCCCCACGCGCGGCCGACCACGTTCCGGAGTCTCGAAGCGCTCCTGCCGTTCACCCGCCGGCCCGCCCACCCCGGGCTCGCCGCCGCCCTGCTTCCCCTCGCCGCCGGCACGGGACCGCACTCCCCCCGGGCCCCCCGGCTCATCCTCGGACTGCTCGGTGACGAGCGCCTGACGGAGTTCGTCACCGATCCCGACGGCGAGGACGAGACCGACGCCCTCGGCGCCCTGGCCGCCTCGACCGGGCGCTTCGACCTCTGGCGGGCCGTCCTGAGGTCCCCGTACCTCACCGAGGACAACCGCGCGCTCACCCGCCTCACACCGGCCGTCACACCGCGGCTCCACCCGGAACTCGGACGTCTGCTGCGCGCACGCGAGCACATAACGGACGTGGCACGGGCCCTCGGGGACGCGGGATCGGCCGACCCCGAAACGATCGCGGCACTGAGGGAGATCGCCCACGAGGAGGACGGCGACGAGCCGCCGGCCGACGAGCACAACTTCTGGGACCTGATGGCACATCGGCACAGTGGGCAGTCCACCGCCGGGAACGCCGTCGCGGCGGCCGTCGCCCTGGCCCGTGTCGGAGGCCCGGCCGACCGCGCCATCGCCCTCCTGTCGGCGGATCCCGATCCGGCCTCCCACCTCCGCTCGGTCGCCCTCCTGGGACCGGCGGCCCGTCCCCTCCTCCCACGGGTCGAGGCCGCCCTGGCGAGCCCCTGGCCCGCACCCCGCCTCGCGGCGGCGCGAGCCCATCACCGCATCACCGAGGACCCGCAGGCACGGTGTGTGCCGGTCCTCCTCGACCTCGTACGGGAACAACTTGCCGACGACGGCTGCGGGGCTCCCTCCCCGACAGCCCTGGCGACGCTCGCCGAACTCGGCATCACCCCGGACGGGATCCGCCCCCACCTCCGCACCTGGGCCGGCTCCGAACGCCGGATCCTCGACTGGCACGGCGGACGCGGCCGCGACTACCACCTGAGAGAGGCCGCACGCACCCACCTCCGGCTCACGGGGGAGGCCTGACGGCAGTCGCCGCACAGGCGGGCTCGTCGTCACCGTGACCGAGCGAGCGAGCGTGCCTTGCCCGGCCGGTCGAGCGTGGGCGTCGGTTGGGGCGGCCGGGGCTGTCGGTGGCCGGTGACAAGATCGACAGTATGGATTTCGCACGGACCACACCGCCGCGGCCGGTCGATGTCACCGCGGTGTTTCCCGAGCTGGCTCCGCTGGCGCGAGCCGCGATGCGGCTGCACCCCCGTCCCGGGTCGCCCTCGGTGGGGGAGAGCTCGGTAATGTCCGCCACGTCGGCGGCGCCACGAGGCCGACGGGCGGAACGGCTGACCTGGGGCGTCTCCGCGCGGTGTCGGGCGTTGCGTTACGTCACCGCGTCGCACTCACGGCGGCCGCGCGTATCGCCACGCGCGGCCGCCGCTGTGCATCCGACCAGGAGCAGCTTTCCGTGGAAGCGCTGCCGGGCCGCGGGCTCTCGAAGAAGTCCAGCTTCCGCCGGCGAACTTGTCCGGCCTCGCCAGACGGCTTGCTTGCCCGCAGGTCGGGCGGCGCATGCTCGTTGGTTCAGCGGCCGGGCCTCACTGTGGGTTGTTAGGGTGGGGGGCCGGTCAGGGACGGCTAAGGGGTGGGGGATCCATGGGTTCGCAAGACGGTAGTGACCGTGCGGGTTTCGGGTGCGTGGCATGCTGCGCCGAGGACGCTGCGGTGGCGCGGGCGCACCACAGCAGCCGCGACGGGGTTCGGCTCGAGAGGATGATTCGGGACGACTCGCATTTCATCGTCTCTGTTCAGCGGTGCGGCCTGTGCTCGCAGGCCTTCGTGAGCGTGTTCACCGAGTACATCGACGGGGTCGCCTCGCAGGACGCGCAGTACCGCACCGTGCTGCCGATCACGGACGCCGAGGCGGACGACCTGGTGGCGGGGCGGTTGAGCCCGCACCGGGTAGGGGCCCTGGGACACGGCCGCCGCCATCTGCAGAGCGACTGGCCGAGCGATGCCGAGGAGCCGTCCGTGTACTGGGACAGCGGCGTTTTCGAAGTCCGCGAGGGGCACTGACCCGGACGGCGCGCTGCGGGCCTGTCGGTTGTGCATGTCGTTGTCGCTCCGGCCGCATGCGCACCGACCTGGTCGCCGACGCGCTGCGGATGGCGGCCGCGACCCGAGGCGGCCTGGACGGCGCGATGTTCCACTCCGACCACGGGGCGCAATACGGGTCCCGGGCCTTCGCCGACCTGTGCTCGGATCTGCGAGTCACCCGGTCGATGGGCACTGTCGGCAGCAGCGCGGACAACGCGGCCTGCGAGAGCTTCCACGCCTCTCTCAAGCGCGAGACCCTCCAGGGCGCCCACGGCTACGGCGACCCCGTCGCCTGCAGGAGGACCGTCTTCGCCTGGCTGACTCGCTGCAACACCCGCCGCCGGCACTCCGCCAACGGCCACCTCAGCCCGAACGAATACGAGCGACGACACCACACGGCTAAGCTCATGCTCGCCGCGTGACAACCAACCGCGTGTCCACCTTCACGGGCGAAGGCCCTCGCTATCAGTCCTGGGGGCCGAACACGGAGGTCCAGACGCGGGACTTCGTGGACTGCGCGGTCAAGGCCTGGTCGGACATCCCTCAGCGCCGGTTTCCTTATGTCGCCCGCGTCGGGCGGGATGTGGTGGGCATGGGTGAGCTGATGTTCGCAGCCACAAGCAGTGCCAGGGCGAGATCTCATACATCGTGCATTCCCGCGTATGGGGGCAGGGTATCGGCACGGAAATCAGTCGGCAGCTGCTCGCGCACGGCTTCGGCGAGCTGGGGCTTCACCGGATCCATGCTTCCTGTGACCCGAGGAATCTCGGCTCCTCCCGAGTGCTGTCCAAGATCGGTATGACGTATGAGGGACGCCTGCGCGACACGGCGCTGCTTCCCGACGGCTGGCGCGACTCCATGATCTTCAGCAGCCTCGAAGGCGAATGGCGCGCCACTGTGTAGCGCCGCCAGTGGGTCCGCCGGGTACGGCCGGAGGACACCCGTTCGGAGGCAGTCTGTTCGGGCCGGGTGGCCGCTCCGGGTACGAGCCGGCCGAAGGGGGCTCCGGCGAGGTCGGCCGGTGAGTCCGGTACCGGTGTAGGGGCTTGTCCCGCCCAGGGTCTGCCCGGACTTCCGGCAGGTCACGGTGTTGTTTCTGGTTGGCGGGCCATAGGTTTGTGGGGTTCGGTCCGCTGCCCAGCGGTGGAAATGGGTGTGGAGACTGGCTCACGGGCTGTATCGCTCGGGTACGTCCTGCCATTCCGGCCCGGTGTGGAACTTCTACGCGATTTTTTTGAGGATTGTCCGGTTGTCTGGCCGCTGCTGCCCCAGAACAGGCCGGGGCAGCAGCGGCTGTACGAGTTCTCATTCGGCATCGGACAGTTCATGGCGACGTATCACGGCACCATGATCCACAACTCAAGATCATTCTGACGGCAGGTCCTGTTGCTGACCGGAGGTTATGGCGTCGGCGTGCCGTGAGGGCTGTGGATCACGGGCGGCGGGGCAGGCTCACGTCAGATTCCAGTAGACCCCGCGCTGGCCCTCCAGGCTCCACTGCTGCACACGGGCGCCGTTGTAGCTGGTGGAGTTCTCGGCCTCCAGGAATTCATCGTTGGAGAGGCCCCCGATCAGGTAGTGGCCGTCCTTCCACGAGAAGGACCACTTGGCTGCATTCTGCCCGTTGCAGGTCCACTGCTGTGCCCGGGCACCGTCTTTCCACGAGTCGTTCTCGATCTCCAGGCACTTGCCGGTGGCGTCGTTGACGATGTAGTACCAGCCTGACTCGTATCCGGTCGGTACGAGGTGCCAGCTGGCTGCGGCTTGCCCCACGCAGTCCCAGAGCTGCACGCGGGCGCCGTCTGCCTTCGAGCCGTTCTCGACCTCCAGGCACCGGCCGTTGATGTTCTCGATGTGGTGCCAAGAGGCTGCGGAGGCCTGCGTGGGTGCGGCCAGCAAGGAACCCCCTAGCGCCAGGCCTGTTGCCACGGCAGTGGTGAGGATCTTCTTCATACGACTTCCCCCATGAGTGACGATCGGGCCGGTGTACCTGGCCCGGTCAGCAAGCCTAGGCGATCTTTCTCGGATCTCCTTATGTGAGTGGGGTGTTGGGGTCAGGCTGGTTGTATGGGCTGTGCGGATCTGACGAACGCGGAGTGGGAGTGGCTGGAGTCGTTCTTACCTCCCGGTGGTGCTCGTGCGGGCTGGTGGAGAGAGCACCGTCGGGTGATCAACGGGGTGCTCTATCGGGTCCGGACGGGTGTGCAGTGGCGGGATCTGCCGGAGTGGTTCGGGCCGTGGGAGACGGTCTGAAAACGGCATCGTTGCTGGTCAGCTGGTGGAACGTGGACGATGCTTTTGTCTCGGATCCAGGCGGTCGAGGACGCCGCGGGCCGGATCGGCTGGGACGTCTCGGTGGACTCGACAGCCGTGCGTGCCCACCAGCGTGCCGTCGGCGCGAGGAAGGCGCCGGCGGCCAGAGGCCGTCACCACCGGCCCGGCGGGAGCGGTCCGTGTCCGTGACAGCCTTGCCCCGGTCGGTCTCCTCCCGCGCGTCCTGCGCTCCACACGGCTGCTCACCTGTGAATGGGTGCGGCGGTGGCACTGGATCGGCGTCAGCCAGGGCGGGATGACTGTCTCCTGCTCAGCCTGGGCGGTTGTAGTGATCATGGCTGTCACGAGGTGACGAAGTTGCTGCCGTCCGGTGCCAATCAGGAGGACGACCGGCTGCCATGGGCGTGCCAGTTCACAAGATGCGGACGCCGTCGCGGATGACGGTGCGTTCGGACCAGGTCATACGGCCTTCTCTCAAGAGGTGGTCGGATGGGGGCTTTGCGGGGTCAGCGGTAGGCGGCGAGGAAGACGCGTACGCCGGCTGCGGCGTAATGGTCGAGGTCGGCGTCGGTGTGCTGGGCGCTGCCGGTGAACATGGCCTTGTTCACCGGGATCCACAGCAGGAGACCGGAGAAGTGGTTAGCGGCCAGGAGGGCGTCCTCGATACGGAGCAGTCCCTGGTCGGCCAGTCGCTGGAAGGTCGCCGCGAGAGTGGCGAGCCCTCGTTGGAAGCCCCGCTCGTACCATTCGGTTCCCAGGTCGGGGAAGACGTCGGCGTTGGCGATGATCAGGCGCCGCAGCTGGATGACCTGGGGGTGGGTGAGGGTCGTCAGGAATTGGCGGGCGAGCCGGGTGAGGCTCTCTTCCAGGTTGGCGGCGTCGGTCGGGATGCCGGCCAGCAGGTCGATGGTGGTGTCGAGCCGGTCGGTGGTGGCCAGGACGATCTCGGCGAACAGCTTCTCCTTGTCCGCGAAGTGCTTGTAGACGGTCTGCTTGGACACCGCGGCCCGCTTTGCGATGTCGTCCATGCTCGTCCCCGAGTACCCCTTGTCGAGGAAGACGCTGGTCGCGGCCTCCAGGATCGCCTCGTGCTTGCGCGCTGAACGGCTGTCCATCATCGACTCCTTCTCCATCCGTCTCGCCCCCACAGAAGAGTACTGGACTGACCAGTACTCATATGGGTACTGTACCGTCTAGTTCCGAACGCAGGGTTTCTGGCCCTGCGTACCGCGCAGACATTTGGAGTGGCTTCTCATGGACAAGGTGTTCTCCGCAGACGGCACGGCTATCGCCTATGAGCAGCAAGGCGCAGGGTCTGCCGTAGTGCTCGTCGGCGGCGCCTTCATGACGCGCGGCGATTCCGCCGCCCTCGCCGGCCTGCTGGCCGAGCACTGCACCGTGATCACCTACGACCGCAGGGGCCGCGGCGACAGCGGTGACAGCGCGGCGTACGACGTCCAGCGCGAGGTGGAGGACCTGGACGCGCTGATCGAGCGCGTGGGCGGCGAGGCGATGCTCTTCGGCATGTCCTCGGGCGCCGTGCTGGCCCTGGAAGCCGTGGCCCGGGGCAGCGCCGTGACCCGACTGGCCGTGTACGAGCCGCCCTTCATCACCGACGACAGCCGCCCGCCGCTTCCCGTCGACTACGTCGCCCACCTGACGGAGCTCGTGGGGCAGGGGGCGTACGGCGATGCCGTGGCCTACTTCATGACCGCGGCCGTTGGCATGCCCGCCGAGGCCGTCGCCGGAATGCGCCAGGCCCCCTTCTGGTCCGGCATGGAGGCCAACGCACGCACCCTGCCCTACGACGGCCAGGTCATGGGCGACACCATGTCCGGCCGGCCGCTGCCCGCCGACCGCTGGCAGTCCGTGACGGTGCCTGTCCTCGTGGGCAGCGGGGACGCGGGCGCACCGCACATGCTGGACGGGGCGCGGGAACTCGCGTCACTGGCCGACAACTTCACGCTGCAGGTCTTCCCCGGCCAGGAGCACGGCATCGCCCCGGAGGTCCTCGCCCCCGTTTTGACCGGCTTCTTCACCACGGGGGAGCAGGCGTGAGCAATGTCTTCGCCAGTCTGGGCATGTCTCTGGACGGCTTCATCGCCGGGCCCAACTCCCACCCCGACAACCCGCTTGGTGACGGCGGAATGGGCATCCACGAGTGGGTCTTCGGCGTCGAGAGCTGGCGGGAGCGCCAGAGCATCAAGGGCGGGGAGACCAACCAGGACGACGACATCGTCCAGGAGAACTTCACCCGCGCCGGCGCCTACATCATGGGGCGGCAGATGTTCGCCGAAGGTGAGGTCGGCTGGCCCGACCCGCCGCCCTTCCGCGCCCCCGTCTTCGTCCTCACCCACACCCCGCGCGAACGTGGGTGCGGCAGGGCGGCACCACCTTCACCTTCGTGACCGAAGGGATCGACAGCGCGCTGGCCCAGGCGCGCAAGGCCGCGGGGGACAAGGACGTACAGATCTCCGGCGGTGCGGACACCGTACGGCAGTACCTCGCCGCCGGGCTGCTGGACGAGCTCCAGATCCACCTCGCACCCCTCCTACTCGGCTCGGGAGTCCGCCTCTTCGACGGCGTCTCACCGAATCTCAGCCTCGTGCCCACACGGGTGGTCGACTCCCCCCAGGTAACTCACCTCACGTACCGGATCACACCGTCCTAGACCGCTACTCGACGGCTGCTGTGCCGCGCTTGGCCGTCCATGGGGTCATGATGCGCGACGTGTGGGTTGCAGTGGTTGGCGACAGGGTTTTCAGTAGGTTGTTTTGGCTGGTGGGTGGGTTGTGGGGTGTCGTTTTTCTACTGAAGGCCGGTGTCGTTTCCCGCTGAAGGTTTGCTGTCGCGTGTGTGGGCTTGTGGGAGGGCCTGACTGCTCGGCCTGTTGGGCCGCCGCTGTCCTTTGAAGGCGAAGGTTGCGGGCGTGTATGTCAACAGTGCGGCAGGGCTTGCGACGGGTGGTCTCACGCGGCCGAGGCCACTGCGGCTCAGATGCAGTGGTCAGCCGAATGTTCCGTCCTCGCGGTCGGTGAAGGATTCACAGCCGTCGTGCTCGAAACGCAGCCGCCCGTCGAAGGCTGACCCGGCGTCGGTGCAGGCGCCCCAGTCCTGGCCGAGCTCTCCACTGAGCGCGATCCAGAACCGGCACCCACCGCACTGCTCGTAGTACCACTCGTCCCGGTAGCCGGGCTCTGCGGTGGACCGGTTCAGCAGCCGCAGCCAGCGCCCGTGAACCACATCGTTGTGGCCACGGTCGTTACCCGTCCAAGGTGTGCCACCCATCACCCGACCCCCAACGCTCTCCCCGGATTCGCAAGGTCAATCTGCACCGAGCCGAGAGGGGGCCGCCAGCCGATTTTTGCGACGCCCGGCGCACCACTGCCGGCTGTCGTAGGCATCAGTCGCACAGGGCAGTCACTCGTTGGTGGGATGCGGTGCGGCGTGTCGGCTTGAGGTGCGTGGTCGTGGACAGCGTTTCCGGGGCGGGGATGGGCGTCTGCGGGAGGGGCTGATGGCGGACAGCGATGCCGGTGGCTTCACCGATTGGGTGGTGTCGGCTGGTGTGGGGCGGGAGGCGGCACTCACGCGCCTGATGGCCCTCGATGGTCGTGGCGAACTTGCTTCTGCTCATGTGCGGTTGACTGCTTCGGCTTTGGACGTGTCCGAGCGGACGGTGTGGAGCTGGTTGTCGGTGGCCCGGCGTGAGGGGCGTCTGTCGGCCCGGCCGCCGGCTCGGGCCGGTGTGAGCGCGGATGTCCGCGCGCGTCTTGCGGTGTGGGGCGGGAATGTGGCCGCGGTCCACCGCGAGCTGCTCGCCGAGGCGGCGAAGGCCGGTGTCGCGGATTCGGTTCCTTCTCTTCGTGCTCTGCAGCGTGCCGTGCGTCAGGACTTGTCGGTGGGGGAGCGGGCGGGCCTGAAGGGCGGTGAAGCAGCTCGTCGTCGGTATGACGTGTACGGCAAGCGTCCGCGGACGCACCGGAACGCCTGCTGGGAGGGTGATCACAAGCGGATCCCAGTACGTGTGGACGTCGAAGGCTCTGTGGTGTGTCCGTGGGTGACGTGGTTCATCGATGTCGCGACGAAGGCGATCGTAGGCGTGGCGGTTACCCCGCATCAGCCGGCGAGGGACGCGGTCCTGGCCGCGCTGCGCACGGGGATCAGCCGCACCGAGCCGTACGGCCCGTTCGGCGGCCTGCCCGGGGTGGTGCGCGTGGACCGGGGCAAGGAGTTCCTGTGTCGGACGGTGGAGCGAGCTCTGGGCGCCTTCGCGGTCCCCGTCCACGATCTGCCTGCGTACAAGCCGTACCGCAAGGGCACCATCGAGGCGCTGAACGATGCGGTCGAGGAGATGTTCCTGGTCTCCCTGCCCGGCTATACCCGCAGGGCCCGGCCGGTCGGTGCTCACCGTCCGGACCGGGTGGAGGACCTCATGTCGTATCCGGAGTTCGTCGAGGCCCTGCTGAGGTGGGTGCGGGGGTGGAACACCAGCCACCATCCCGAGGGCCTCGCAAAGGGGATGACGCCGTTGGCGGCATGGGAGGCGGATCCGGCGCCGGTCGAGGACGTGGCGGAGGAGCGGCTGGCGTTCTTCGCGCTGGAGGACGACGGCCGGGTCCGGAAGATCACCACGAACGGGATCAGCTGGCGACGTCGTGCCTACATCGCGCCGTGGATGGTCGGGCACGTCGGCATGCGGGTCCGGCTGAGGTATCTGCCGCACTACGACGGGCAGATCGAGGTGTTCTCCACCGAGGAGTGGGGCCGGCACCTCGGGACCGCCTATCTGGCCCAGGCGGCGACGGCGGAGCAGCGTCGTGCGCTGAGTTCGGTCAGGGAGAAGAAGGCCCGGCAGTTGAAGGCGGATCTGAAGGCGGCGGAGAAGCTGCGCAAGACCCGCTACACGGCCACGACCACGGCTGCCGTGCCCCGCCCGCGGCACACGGTCACGGCTTCTCAGGCAGAGGCGGAGATCTCCCGGGCCAGGGGCGTGGATCTGGCGGCCCGGGCGCTCCCGGACCTGATCCCTCCCCGTGAACCCCCGGCTTCCTGGGCGCGTCCGGTTGTTCGCCCTCGCAGGGCGGCCGGCGCGCAGGCGGACGCCGGGCAGGCGGAGGCAGCCGATGGCGGGCCGCCTGGAGCGGCTGGTGTGCGTGACGACAGCGGGGAGTGTTGAGCGATGGTGTCTGCTGAGCGGCAGGGACGGCTGCCGCGTGAGCGGGAGGACCACTTCATGCGCCTGCCGGGCGCCCAGGTCGTCTCCACGCGTGCCCTGCTGATGGCGCGGGAGAACATCCGTGCCGCGATCGAGGCCAGAGCCATGATCTGTATCTACGGGCAGGCGGGCCGTGGCAAGTCGCTGGCGGTGAACACCTCGTTGCGCGAGCTCGCGCCGAAGCTGACACGCCGGATCCAGTTCCGCTCCCGCCCCTCGACCCGCGACCTGCGCCACGAGCTGTTCCACGCTCTGGGTCTGCAGGGCCGTCCTCCGGGGCAGCCGATCGAGTTCGACCGGATGCTGCGCGGCGCCTTGGAGGAGACGCATGTCCTGGTCTGTGACGAGGCGCAGTGGCTGTCGAAGATGTGGTGTGGATGAGCCGGTTGTTTCGCTGGCAGCGGTTGCTTTTCCTGCGGTGTCTCGTTGGGTCTGTCGGTGGTGGCGTGGTTGTTCAGGTGCTGCCTTAACTGACGAGCTTCGGGGTGTGGCTGGTGGCTGTGGGGGAGCGGGGCGGGTTGCGCCTCGTGGGTGGCGGGCTGGCTGGTCCGGATGCTGGGGCGGATCCGTGGGTGTTCCAGGCTGAGTGTGCTGAGGCGTTCGCGAGGTCGTGGGTGGTGCGGGGGTTCGCTCTGTCGACGGTCCGTGGTTACCGCTCGCTCTTGTCTCGTGTGCTGGGGCGTTTCGACTGTCCGGTGTGGGCGGTGGAGGCCGAGGACGTCGATGAGATGCTCCACGCTTTGGCAGTGGCGGGTCTGGCGGCGGGGACGCGCCGGCAGTACCTGCAGATGCTCCGTGACTTCCATGCTTTCGTCGCGCTGCGGTACGGACCCCAGGTCCGGGCCCTGTTCGGGGTGCCGGTCAGCGGGAGCGCGCTGGACCGGTTCAACCGCGTGCGGCATGCCAGTGACGACGCGGCGGTCGGTCCACCTCCGAGCCGGGAGCGGCTGGAGGCGTTCTTCTCCTTCGTCCGTTCCCAGGTGGCGGTCGCTTCCGAATACCGGTTCGCGGCGCGGGACTACGCGATGCTGCGCACGCCGTACCTGTCCGGGGTGCGGGTGAGTGAGCTGGTGCGCTTGGACCAGGCGGATGTGTATCCGCGGCTCGGGCCGTCGGGGAAGTTGCATGTGCGGTTCGGTAAGGCAGCGAACACGTCGGGGCCGCGGCCGCGGTGGGCGCCGATGCTGGAGGGCCTGGACCGGATCCTGGCCTGGTATCTGCAGGACGTTCGGCCGCTGTTCCCCGTCGGCCCGGCGCTGTTCTGTGACGACGAAGGCGAGCCGCTGAAGACAGGGACGGTCCGGGATCGCCTGGCCCGGATTCTTGATCTTGAGGGTGTGGTCTGGGAGGAGCGGTTCACACCTCATGCGCTGCGTCGGGCGTGCGCGACGCACCAGTACGAGCGCGGCATGGACCTGATCGCGGTCCAGCAGCTTCTCGGGCATCGGCATATCGCCTCTACGATGGCGTACGTGAAGCCGTCGCAGCGGTTCGTCGAGGACGCCTGGAAGCGGGCCACCGACTCGGCCGTCCGCGCCCTGGCCGTCTGACCGGAGAGGGGCGATGGACATGACCCCACCAGGACCCGGGCTTGCGGACCCGGACCCTCCGGGAGGCGTTCAGTGGCGGTTGCGGATGGCGGCGGCGGAGCGCGGTGTGTGGACCGGGACCCAGCTACGGCGGCTACTGGTTGAGAAGGCGGGACTGGAGCTGTCCGCAGCCTCGGTGTCGGCTCTGTTCACCAAGCAGCCGTCCCAGGTGAAGCTGTCCACCCTGGCCGCGCTGTGTACGGCCCTGGACTGTGCTCCTGGAGATCTACTTGTGCTCGGTCCGGCAGCACCGGTACCGGCCTCGGGAACCGCGCTGGCAGGGCTGTCAGGCGGGAGGCCATCGCCCGGTCCGTCGCGAGTAGCCGGGAGACGGTCACTGCCTCCCCTCTGACCCTGCGGCTCTTCGTCGGCCGTCCTTCCACCTACTTGGCGGGTTCAAGATCCATGTCAGCGTCTGTTCCTGGCGCCGTGCAGGGCCGCTGTCCTGGCTGTACGAAGTTGCGCTGGCTGCGCCCAGGATCGGGCTTGTGTGCCTGGTGCTTACGGACGTGTCCTGGTTGCGGGGCTGGCAGACGCCCTGCGGAGGAGATGTGCGCTGCTTGCCGGCGCCGGGCCGCGGGAAGGCCGGCGCTCGGCCCATGTCGGCGATGCGGGCGCCGGCGGATTCCGGACGCGGCGACCCAGTGGTGCCGTCCGTGCTCCGATCCGGCCAGGGCCCGGCCGCCTGAGGCCTGCACGGGATGCGGCGTGGCGTCCCAGTGGGCGCGGGGCATGTGCAAGCGCTGCTACGAATACTCGCCGCACACGGTCAGAACCCGCGCGGCAGGCTGGGCCCGCAGGATGCCCTGCACGCCGGCTTGGTGGGACGCGCTCACCGCGCACCTGGCAACGCACCGCAACGTCTTCTACGGCGCGGACACCCTCGCTCACACGGCCCGCTTCGTCATCGACACAGGCCAAACCGACCCGCACGATCTGCTCACCGAAGCCCGCCGCACGCGCCCCTGGCTCGGCCGGCTGCTCGCGGGCTTCTTCCACACCCACGACCTCCTCGAAGCCCCCGCAGACATCCTGAGCTCGCGGGCCGCGGTCCGTCGTGAGCGCCGGATCGCGGCCGTCCCCGCCCCGCTGCGCCCCGCCGTGCGTGCGTTCGCGGACGTGCTGGTGGCCCGGCGGGAGAATGCCGAGAATCTTGGGCTGCGACCGAATCAGCTCAAGACCATCGAGATCCGCCTCGACACCGTCCGGGACCTGGCGCTCCACCTCCACGCGAAGGGTCACACCACCTGGGCGGGCGTGAACGCAGGCGATCTTGAAGCGTTCCTGGCCCGGAATCCGGCCCGCCGGGCTTCCTGGCTCGCGGGGCTGAGGCAGTTCTTCGCCCACGCCCACCGGACCGGCCTGGTGCTCCACGATCCCGCCGCGGCTATGCAGGCCCCGCAGCCACGCGGCTTCAGCGGCTCGACCCTCACCCTCGACGAGCAGCGTGTCCTCTACCGCCGCTGGAGGGCCGGCGAAGGTGTCCTGCCGCACGAGGCGTTCATCGGCCTGGCGGCTCTGCTGCACGCTGCCACCACCACCGAACTCCGCCACCTCACCCTCACGGACATCACCACAGCCTCCCGAACAGTCCGCTTCCCAGGACGCAGCGTCGATCTCGCCCTCGATGACGCCACATGGCGCGCTCTGGAAGCCTGTCTCACCCACCGCCAGGCCCTCCACACCGACAACCCGCACGTGCTGGTCACCCGGCTCACCAGAGTCACCACCAACCCCGCCGGCGCAGCCCACATCCGAGACAGCCTCGCACCGGTCGGCCTCCTCCCTCGGATCCTGCGCTCTACGCGGCTGCTCACCCTTGCCGACGAACTCGACATCAAGCAGCTCACCGTGGCCCTGGGCATGTCCTACGGCGGAACTGCGCACTACCAGTAGCACTCTGAGCTCCTGTCACGCTCTGACCCCACCTGTCGCCGATCAGTGAAGCTGCGCAGAGTCCGGGGATGCCAGCTGTCTGACCTGCGGAGTCTTGAGTTCGGGGCCTGGTTGCGCAGGTTGGTGCGACACCGCGGCTGGTTGTCCAGCAGGCCGCAGCTGGTGTCCTTCCGGGCAGTGTTCGGTTCTGGGCTGGTCATGCTGGTCATGCTGGTGAGGGGCGGCTCGTGGGGACAGTGCGATGCGGTGCAAGTGGTGTCACCGGGATGAGTTGAGCTGGACAGGGAGACGCGGTGTCGCAGCCAGTTCCTCCCGCATGCGCTTCAATGTGCAGTTTCACTGATCCGCGACATAAATGCTGAGTCGTGGTATCTGCTACTCAACCTCGGTTCTAGAGTTCATCCGGGTAGAAGATTGAGTCATTGACTGGTGGTCGGCCCTGGTTGCGGGCCAGCCTGGGAGGGCGTTTCTCCTCATGGCGTGTTCGTTGGTCGCCGTTAGCATGCCCGATTGTTCAGCAGGGTTGTGGCACTGCTCATTGATGTTCGGGTTAATGGAGTCAACGTTCTGGCACGAACCGTGCAGTGGTCCAACTTCAGGGGCAGTTGGGCAAGTTCGGTGGCAGTTGGGCAAGTTCGGTGACACAGGGCTATCGAACTTATGATCTACTGTACGGGCGGCTTGCCGGGGTCAGAAGGGTCCCGGGGTGGGAGTCAACTGTCGGGCTTTCCAAGCAAGTTCGTAGTGACAGTCGCTACCTGCGAGCCGCACCAACGAAACGGGGGAAATTATGCGTATGAATCGTGCTAAATCGGTAGTCGCCGCCGTCACTGTGGCGGCTGGGCTGGTGTTTGGCCTGGGAGCCACTCCGGCGTCGGCGTATGCGGAAGGCCACACCACGATCAGGAACGGTGCCAGCGGGCTGTGTCTGGAGGTCGCGGACTGGCGCACTGACAACGGCGCGCCGGTTCGGCAGTGGCAATGCACCGGTGGCGCTAACCAGCGCTGGGACATTGTGCCCACCTGGATCGGGATCTACCCAAGCGGGGTATCTGTGATCAGGAATCAGTACAGCGGCAAGTGCCTGGAGATCGCCGACTGGGGCACCAACTACGGCGCGTCGGCCCGGCAGTGGGATTGCACCGGCGGTGCCAACCAGCATTGGGATGTGCGGGAACATGACTCCTCGATGCCGCCCGTGCCGATCAAGAATGAGAACAGCGGTCAGTGCCTGGAGATAGCTGGCTTCAGCACCGCTTGGGGCGCGCAGGCCAGCCAGTGGGGCTGTAACGGCGGCGCCAACCAGACCTGGAACTACTTCATGGGATAATAATCGGGCTCGGGCCAGCTGACTTGTGCCTCAGCTGCTCCGAGTGACGGTCGGCATGGCCCTTGTGCGTATGCACGCGCACCAGGGCTGTGGCCGGGCCAGGAGTACCCCGTGAAACGGGGTCACTCCCGAGCGAAGCGAGGGACTTCCGGCCCGCATAGCGGGCCTACGGGGACTAGAGCAGCCCGGAGCGCAGCGGGAGAGCCACCAGCCGAAGGCCGGCCCCAGGCTGCGAAGCAGCCCCTACCGAGCGCAGCGAGGTAGTTCGCTCGGGCGAGCGCAGCGAGCCCGGCCAGTCCCTACCCTGGCTTGGCGAAGCCGAGCCTCGCCGAGCGCAGCGAGGCGTTTCACTGCTCCGGAGCGAAGCGGAGGAGCAGGCGCCGAAGGCGCCCCGGCTGAGCGCAGCGAAGCCGGTCTCTCCTGAGCGCGCAGCGCTCAGGTACCCGCTCCGCGGG
>NZ_JBVIKC010000028.1:0-94894 GCF_055581065.1 Streptomyces sp. NPDC031479 | reverse complement strand
CAAGTACGTCCAGTACGCGGGCTTCCGGTCGGCACGCCGAGAGCACGCACCGGACGCCGCTCCTTCCCCACGGACATCCGTCAGACACCCCCTGGCCGCCCACCGGCCGTCGCCGCCCGCCCGCCGCATTCGGGTGGCGGGGGGCGCGACAGGGACGCGACGTGCGCGGGAGGGCGGGCGGGGGGACGTAGCGTGCCCGGCATGATGACGCGCCGCTTGCAGGCGGGCCCCATCGAGGCCCTCGTCCGCCGCGCCGACCCGCACGCCGTCTGGGCGGCGGGCTCGGCGGACTCCGTCCACGCGGGCTCGCCCGGCGACGGTGACACCCCCCTCGACGTCGGCGGACTGGCGGCCGTGCTGGCGCTGTGGCCCGTGCTCGGGAGCCTCGTCGCCGCCGGGGACCTCGCGCTGCACACCCCGCTGACCGCGTACGGGGAGGGAGCCGCGGCGGGACTGCCCGGCGCCGCCACCGCCCACCACCTGCTCACGCACGGCGAGGGGCCGCCCGCCCTCGCCGCCCTCACCCGTCTCGCCGAACACCTCACCGGCACCCCGCTGGCCGAGTGCGCCACGGCCCGTATCTGGCGGCCGCTGGGCATGGACCGCACCCGCTTCGCCGACGGCACCCTGTACGCGCCGCTCGCCGACCTGGTCCGCTTCCCGCGCCACCTGCTGTCCACCGCCGACCATCCCATCAGCCGGGCCTGGACGGCGGAATCCCTGCGCATCCGCACCGGCGAACTCACCCCCTCCCGCGGCCTGCTCTGGCACCCCGCCCCCGCCGGAGTGTGGGCCCACCACCCGCCGGCCGTCACCGGCCCGGTGCTGTGGGTCTCCCCGCGGCACGACCGCTGGGCCGCCCTGCTGCCCGGAGCCGCACCCCACTCCGCCCCCGCGCCCGCCCCCGCGTTGCGCACCGCGTTCCGCGAAGCGGTCTTCAGTGCAACTCCCCTAGGATGAAAGGCTGTTGTACGATCCGGCCACGATGACGAAGAGCCGCTGGAAGAACCCCGATGCGCCCCGGCCCCCGACCCCCTGGGACGAGATCACCCCCGGCCTGTGGATGGGCGGCCACGTCTACGCCGACGCCGACGGCGAGCTGCGCCCCGCCGTCGTCACCGACGAGTTCGACCTCGTGATCAGCCTCTACACCCGGCCCGGCCACGGCCCAGGTCCGGCCGCCGAGCACCTGGTCGGGGAGATGCCCGACGCGCCCCTCGACGCCGCCCAGCTCGACACCGTCCGGCGCCTGGCCGACACGGCGGGCCGGGCCCTGGACGCGGGGCGCAGGACGCTGGTGCGCTGCTACTACGGGTACAACCGCTCCGGCCTCGTGGTCGCCCAGTGCCTGGTCGGCCGGGGAGCGACGGCCGAAGAGGCGGTCGGCCTCATCCGGAGCAGGCGCTCCCCCTGGGCACTGCACAACCAGGTCTTCACCGACTACCTCGACAGGGGACTGGACGCCGCGTACCCGCTCGCCGGCCCGGACCCACTCCCGTAGCGCAGTCGGAGCGCGCGCCGGGAGGGGGCGACGTACGGTGATGCCGGAGTCACCGTCCGCGGGTTCCCGGCCCCTGCCGCGGTCCGGACGGAGGCCCGGCACCCAGCCGCCGTCCCAGCCGCACCCCCGCGAGGAGCCCATGTCCGACGCCGTGACCGCGCAGGCCACCGACCCGGACGTCGAGGCCCTCGACGCCTTGTGCCGGGACCTCGCCGAGGCCGCCGACGCCGTGGGCGAGGCCGCCCGGTACGCCTCCGGGCTCGCCCTCGGCGCCCGCCTGCCGGCCGCCGCCCTCGCCGGATGCGGCGGTGGCAGGCCGCGCCGGGCCTGGCGGACCCTGCTGCGCACCCTCACCGATCCGGCCGGCCTCGGCTGGGCCCCGCGCGGGCGGGGCGTGGCACGGGCCGGCTGGTTCGCCGGGATCCTGGCCCGCCGCGAGAACCTCGCCGTGACCACCGCCGTCTGCGGGCTCAAGGCGCGGATCCACGTCGCCGGGCTGGGCCGCCCCGACCTGCTCGCGAACCCCGACTGCGCCGCGGTCCTGAGGGCGGTGGCGGAGGGGCGGCAGGACGAGGCGGCCCGGGCGTTCCGGACCCTCCTGCGCGAGCGGGGCGCCGGGGAGGCCTTCACCCTGCTGGCCCCGACCTTCGCGGACGTCCTGGCGTGGCACGCCCTGACCGACGAGAACCCCTTCAACGACCACGCGGGCTGGCAGGTGGCCACCGGCCGGGCCGTGACCGCCGAACCGCTCCTCGGTCTGGGCGCCGCGCTGCGTGCGTTCTTCTCCCGCGGCGACGGCACGGACGACGCCCCCGGCCCCGGCTCCGGCGCCGGGCTGCTGGAGGCGCTCGACACCAGCGGCACCCTGGCCGGGTACGTCGGCAACACGGGTCTGCTCGGTGCGACCGACACCCTGCTGGTCCAGCGGGTGACCGGCCCCGGCGGCCGGCCCCGCCACGTGCTCCAGCTGGCCGACCGGGACGCGTGGCGGGTGCGGGACGTGGTCCGCGCCGTACGGGGGCTGATCCCCTCCGGCGCCGAACTGGTCCTGGTCGGACACCGGCTGGGCGCCGTCACCGCCATGGACCTGGCCCGGGACCGCGACCTCACCGCCGTCTACCGCATCACGCACCTGTACGCCGTCGGCTCCCCGGCCGACGCCCGCACCCCCCTCGACCCGCGCACCCGCGTCCACCGGCTGGCCTCGGCGGGAGCCATCGGCGGGGCCGGGTCCGCCGCCGAGGGCCGGGTCACCGGGAGCAGGCTGCTCCCGCTCGGCGACGCGGAGCGTCCGCGTACGACGACTTCCCGGAGGAACCCGTGAGCGACGTGCCCCGGCTGCCCCCGTCCGCCCCCGCCGACGGTCTGCGCAGCCACTGCGCGGCCCTGCGCTCCCACGCCCACCGGCTGCGGGCGGGCGCCGCGGCACTGGAGTGGCGGGGCCCCCAGGCCGAGGCCTTCCGTGCCGAGGTCGCCGCCCTCGCGGACCGCTGCGCCCGGGCCGCGGACGGCTTCGCGCTCGCCGCGGCCCAGCTCGACGGCGTCCACGGCGGGCTCACAGCACGAGTGACAGCAGCAGGACGGAGCCGAGGCCGACCACCGAGATGATGGTCTCCATCACCGACCAGGTCTTGAGGGTCTGCCCGACGCTCATTCCGAAGTACTCCTTGACCAGCCAGAACCCGGCGTCGTTGACGTGGCTGAAGAACAGCGAGCCGGAGCCGATGGCCAGGACCAGCAGGGCGGTCTCCGTCGTGGACATGCCCGCCGCGAGGGGAGCCACGAGACCGGCCGCCGAGATGGTGGCGACCGTGGCCGATCCGGTGGCCAGCCGGATCGCCACCGCGATCAGCCAGGCCAGCAACAGGGCCGGGATGGACCAGCTCTTCGACAGGTCCAGGATCATCTGACCCACGCCGGCGTCGATGAGGGTCTGCTTGAACCCGCCGCCGGCGCCCACGATCAGCAGGATGCCGGCGATCGGCGCGAGGGACTTCTCCACCGTCGAGGAGATCCGTTCCCGGGTGAATCCGGCGGCCCGGCCG
Source organism: Streptomyces sp. NPDC031479 (assembly GCF_055581065.1). Lineage (NCBI taxonomy): Bacteria > Bacillati > Actinomycetota > Actinomycetes > Kitasatosporales > Streptomycetaceae > Streptomyces > Streptomyces sp. NPDC031479. The sequence continues at coordinate 91,348 of NZ_JBVIKC010000028.1, read as the reverse complement.
AGGGTGAACATTCCCACCAGTACGGCCGACAGAAGGGCGATCAGCGGGGATCCGGCGACGTCGGTGACCTTCTGCACCGCGTTGGCGGGGTCGTTGACGACGATGTCGACCAGGGCCTTGACCAGCATCAGGACCACCGGCAGCAGCACGGTGAAGACCGTGGCCCCGAACCGGGGCCGGTGCGCCGCCCCTTCCGAGGGACGCGCGGGGACCATGTGCTCAGGCGCCGGTACGTCCACCCAGCGGGCGGCGTACCGGGAGAACAGCGGTCCGGCGATGATCACCGTCGGGACGGCGACGAGCACGCCGAGGGCGAGGGTGACGCCCAGGTTCGCGTGCAGGGCGTCGACGGCGACCAGCGGGCCCGGGTGCGGCGGGATCAGGCCGTGCATGACCGACAGGCCGGCCAGGGCCGGGATGCCGATGCGCATCAGTGAGTGGTTGCCCCGCTTGGCGACCAGCAGCACCACCGGGATCAGCAGCACGATGCCGACCTCGAAGAAGAGCGGCAGGCCGATCACCGAGGCGATCAGCACCATGGCCCAGGGCATCGACCGGCCCTTGGCGCGGGCCAGGATCGTGTCGACGATCTCGTCCGCGCCGCCGGAGTCCGCGAGGAGCTTCCCGAGGATCGCGCCGAGCGCGATCAGGACGCCGACGCCCGCGACCGTGGCGCCGAGGCCGGCGGTGAAACTGGCGATCGTCTTGTTCAGCGGAGCGCCCGCGAAGGAGCCGAGGGCCAGCGCACCGACCGTCAGGGCCAGGAACGCGTGCATCTTGAGGCGGGTGATGAGCAGGACGATGACGGCTATGCCCAGCAGGACGGCCATGCCCAACTGGGCGTTTCCGGCCGAGGTTATGGGCTCGGGGGCGGCCGCCGCCAGTGTCTCGACGCTGAGACCGGTCACGGTGGGGTTCCTCACTCTGTGGAGGTGTGGGTGGTGGGGGGAGAGGGGAAGGGAGGCGCGAGAAGGGGAGGCGCTAGAGGTGGCGCAGGGCCGCCAGTGCCCGTGCGGTGATCTCCTCGGGGGTGCCGGCGACGTCGACGGCGACCCCCGGCTCGTCCGCCCCGAGCGGTTCGAGCGTGGCGAACTGGGAGTCGAGCAGCGTGGCGGGCATGAAGTGGCCCGTGCGCGAGCGCATCCGCCCCTCGATCAGCGCCCGTTCCCCGGTGAGGTGGACGAACACGGTCCCGGGTGTGGTGGCGCGCAGCCGGTCGCGGTAGGCGCGCTTGAGGCAGGAGGCGGCCACCACGCCGCCGCCGTGCCCGGCCCGGTCGTGGATCCACTCGCCGACGGCGTCCAGCCAGGGCCTGCGGTCCTCGTCGTCCAGCGGGATGCCGGCGGACATCTTCGCCACGTTGGCCGCCGGATGGAAGGCGTCGCCCTCCGCGTAGGGGAGGCCGAGGGCCTCCGCGAGCAGCCGGCCCACGGTCGTCTTGCCCGTGCCGGTCACGCCCATCACCACAATGACGCGCTGGGAACCCACGCCGTACCTCGCTGTCCTCGTTGACATCGGCCCGGGACGGGGGAGGCCCGGGAGGGCACCACTGAACCTTATTAAGTAGTACTTATTCAAGAGTTCGGCGGCAAACATCACACCTTTGGTCCGCCCTGGCGTCACCGTACGCTTACGCCATGACCACCGAAGGCAGTCCGGTCCCAGGACTCCACACCCAGGTACTGGACACCCTCGGCCTGGCGATCACGGCGGGGGAGTACCCGCCCGGCAGCGTGCTGCGCACGGACGCGATCGCCACGCGCTTCGACGCCTCCCGCACCGTCGTGCGCGAGGTGGTGCGCGTCCTGGAGTCGATGCAGCTCGTCGAATCCCGCCGCCGCGTCGGCGTCACCGTCCGCCCCGCCGAGGAGTGGAACGTCTACGACCCGCGCGTCATCCGCTGGCGCCTCGCCGGTACCGACCGCCCCCGCCAGCTGCGCTCCCTGACCGTCCTGCGTTCGGCGGTCGAACCCGTCGCTGCCGGCCTCGCAGCCCTCCGCGCCACCCCGGAGCAGTGCGCCCGCCTCACCGAAGCGGCCCTCGGCATGGTCCGCACCTCGCGCGGCCACCAGCTGGAGGGCTACCTCCACCACGACGTCGCCTTCCACCGCGTCGTGCTGAACGCCTCCGGCAACGAGATGTTCGCCCGCTTGGGCGACGTCGTCGCCGAGGTGCTCACCGGCCGCACCCAGCACTCCGTGATGTTCCCCGACCCCGACCCGGCCGCCGTCACCCTCCACGTCCGGGTCGCCGAGGCCGTACGGGAAGGGGACGCCGCCGCGGCCGAGGCCCTGACCCGGCAGATCGCCCTCGGCGCCCTGGAGGAACTGGACGTCCTCGCACCCTAGGACGGCCCTGGTCCACCCCGTACGGAGGACCCCGCGGGTACGCCACACTGGGCGCGTGCGCGGACATGCCGAGGGAAACGACGGCGGACCCGCCTCCTTCGTGGGGCGGGAGGCCGAACTCGCCGCGTTGCGGGCGGCCCTGACGGAGCGGCGGCTGGTCACGCTGACCGGGCCCGCGGGCGTCGGCAAGACTCGGCTGGCCCGCGAGGCCCTGGACCCGGCCGCCGCCGCCCGAGCCGCGCCCGCCGGATCCGCCGGATCCGCGGGCCCCGTCGGACCGGCAGGCCCCGTCGCGCCCGGAACGCGCTTCCCCGACGGGGTCCACTGGGCCGACCTCGCCCCGCTGCCCGGTGACCGGCTGCTCCTGGACGCCGTCGCGGACGCGCTCGACCTCGCCGACCACACCCCGCGCACCCTCGCCGAAGCGGTGCGCGCGTGGATCCGCCCGCGCCGGCTGCTCCTCGTACTGGACTGCTGCGAACACCTCATCGGGCCCCTGCGGATCCTCGTACGGGACCTGCTGGACGCCGCCCCGCACCTCGTCGTGCTGCTGACCAGCCGAGAGCCCCTCGCCCTGACCGGCGAACACGTCCTGCCGGTCGGACCGCTGCCGCACGAGGAGCCCGCGGGAGAGGCCCTCGCCCTCTTCACCGCGCGGGCGGACGCCGTGCGCCCCGGGCGGGCACCCGCGTGGACCCCGCCCCGGCTGGCCGCCGCCCGCGCGATCTGCGCCCGCCTCGAAGGGGTCCCCCTCGCGCTGGAACTCGCCGCCGCCCAGTTGACGGACCACACCGTCGAGGAGCTCGCCGACCGGCTCTCCCGCAGGATCGGCCCGCTGCCGGGCGGCGGAGGGGCCCGGCCGCCCCGCCACCGGGCGCTGCGCACCGCCATCGGCTGGAGCCACGAGTGGTGCACCCCCGCCGAACGCCTCCTGTGGCTGCGGCTCTCCGTCTTCGGCGGCACCTTCGACGGGGCCGCCGCCCGCGCCGTGTGCTCCGCACCCCCGCTCGACGGCGGGGACGTGGCGCCGCTCCTCGCCTCGCTCGTCGCCAAGTCCGTCGTCCGCCGCGGCCCGGACGGCGACGGCCACCGCATGCTCGACACGATCCGCGAGTACGGGGCCATGTGGTGCGACGCCATCGGCGAACGGGACGCCCTGCGCGCCCGGCACGCGGCCCACTTCCTGGAACTGGTGCGCACCGCGGACGCGGACTGGCCGGGCCCCGGGCAGCGCGGCGCCTACCGCAGGGTCGCCGCCGCGTACGGGGACATCTGCGCGGCCCTCGACCACCTGCTCGCCACCGAGCCCGCGGCCGCCCTCGAACTGGTTGGCCGCGTCGGCTTCTTCTGGGCCTGCTGCGGGTGCCTGCACGTGGCCCGCTCGTACCTGGAACGGGCCCTGTCCGCCGCCCGCCCCGAGGACGTGGACACCGCCGGCCGGGTGCGCGCCCTGTGGGCCCTCGGCGTGACCCTGCTCCTCCAGGGGGAGCACGCGGAGGCGCACCGGATCGCGGTGGCCTGCGAGTCCCTGGCCGCCCGGCCCGACGCGGGACCGGGCCCGGCCCTCGACGCCGCCTATCTGCTGGGCGTCAGCCACCTCTTGGCGGGCCGCCCGCTGGCCGCCCGGATCGTGGCCGACAACGCCCTGGAGGCCTTCCCCGGCACGCCCTTCGACTCCGGTCCCCGGCTGCGCTGCACTCTCGTGCGGGTGTTCGCCCTGACCGGCACCGGGCTCTTCACCGACGCCCGGGAGGAGGCCGAGCGGCTGCGGGCGGGGTGCGTGGCGCGGCAGGAGTACTGGACGCGGGCCTACGCCGACTACCAGCTGGCGCTGATCCGCCTGTTCGAGGGCCGCCCCGCGGAGTCCGCCGAGCACGCACGGGCGATGCTGGAGAGCAAGCGGGAACTCGGCGACAGTTTCGGCACCGCCCTCGGCCTCGACCTGCTGGCCGCCGCCCGGGCCGCCGACGGCGACGGGGCGGGCGGCGCTCACGCCTACGGCGCCGGCCACGCCTACTGGCAGGCGGTCGGCCACCCGCAACGCGGCACGCCGGAACTGCGGTCCGTACGGGAGGAGTTCGAGCGCACGGCCCGCGCGGCCCTCGGGGACGCGGGATACGAGGCGGCCTTCGCGGAGGGGGTCCGCCACGGACAGGCCCAGCGCGGCCGCCCCCACCCCGGCTGACCGCGACCCGCTGGCCGGGGCCCGGCAGGGACCTCCAGCGGGACGTCCGGCCCCGCACCGGCCTCCGGGCCCCCGTCGGCACCGCCGGGTCGAAGCCGACCCGTACCGGCGCGGCCCGCCCGCACACGGCGGGCCTCCAGAGCGCCGAGCACGTCCCGGGAGGCGGGGCAGGGCCCGTCGGCCACCGGCACCTCGCGCGAACCGCCCGGGTGGCGGACGGTCAGGGGAGTGCCGGGTGCCCCCGCCACCGGGGTGACCTCGGTGGCGGGGGCACCCGGCCGCCAGGGTAGTACCGGTACCCGGTGACCGGATCGATCGCGGGTTCCTCAGCCGGCCGCCGGCCGCGGGGTGGTCTGCTGCACGGCCCACCCGTTGCCGTCCGGATCGGAGAAGTACACGAAGGAGCCCCACGGCATGTCCTGGATCTCCGTCACCTCCACGCCCCGGCCGCGCAGGTCCGCGTAGGCCTCCTCGATGTCGGCGACGACCACCTGCATGTTGTCCAGGGACCCCGGGACCATCCGGGTGAGCCCCTTGCCGATGGCGATGGAGCAGGCCGACCCGGGCGGGGTCAGCTGGACGAAGCGGATCTCCTCGCTGACGGTGACGTCGTGGTCGGCGTGGAAGCCGATCCGTTCGTAGAAGGCCTTGGCCCGGTCGACATCGGTGACCGGGACGGCGACCAGTTCGAGCTTGACGTCCATGACGGGCTCCCCTCGGTAGCGGACCGGCCCGGCGCCGAGGCGGCGCGCGGGCCCTCCGGCATCATGCGCCCGGGGCCGCCGCCGTGCCGCCCGCCTGGGCCGGGCGGCGGCCTTCCGTTTCGCGCGCGGCGAACTGCGTGCGGTGCAGCTCCTCGTACCGGCCGCGGGACGCCAGCAGCTCCTCGTGCGTTCCGCGTTCCACGATCCGGCCCTCCTCGACGACGAGGATCAGATCGGCCGCCTGCACCGTCGACAGCCGGTGCGCGATCACCACGGCGGTCCGGCCGGCCAGCGCCTCGGCGAGGGCCTCCTGGACCGCCGCCTCGGAGGTGGAGTCCAGGTGGGCGGTGGCCTCGTCGAGGATGACCACCCGCTGCCGGGCCAGCAGCAGCCGGGCGATGGTCAGCCGCTGCCGTTCGCCGCCCGACAGCCGGTAGCCGCGCTCCCCGACGACGGTGTCCAGGCCGTCCGGGAGGGAGGCGACGAGCCCGTCCAGGCGGGAGCGGCGCAGGGCCTCCCAGATCTCCTCCTCGGTGGCCGTCGGCCGGGCCAGCAGCAGGTTGGCCCGTACCGACTCGTGGAAGAGGTGCCCGTCCTGGGTGACCATGCCGAGCGTCTCGCGGATGGAGTCGGCCGTCAGGTCCCGTACGTCGACCCCGCCCAGACGGACCGCGCCCGCGTCGGCGTCGTACAGGCGGGGCAGCAGCTGGGCGATCGTCGACTTCCCGGCGCCGGACGAGCCGACGAGGGCGATCATCCGGCCGGGCTCGGCGCGGAAGGACACCTCGTGCAGTACCCGGGCGCCGCCCCGCGCGTCCAGGGTGGCCACCTCCTCCAGGGAAGCCAGGGAGACCTTGTCGGGGGAGGGGTAGGCGAAGGACACGCGGTCGAACTCCACCGCCACCGGCCCGTCGGGCACCCGGCCGGCGTCCGGCTTCTGGTCGATCAGCGGCTTCAGATCGAGGACCTCGAAGACCCGCTCGAAGCTGACCATGGCGCTCATCACCTCCACGCGGGCCCCGGCCAGCGCGGTCAGGGGCGCGTACAGCCGGGTCAGCAGCAGGGCGAGCGCGACGACGGAACCGGCCTCCAGGGTGCCGCGCAGGGCGAAGTGTCCGCCGAGGCCGTAGACCAGGGCGAGGGCGAGCGCGGAGACCAGGGTGAGCGCGGTGATGAACGCCGACTGGGCCATCGCCGTACGGATCCCGATGTCCCGCACCCGGGCCGCGCGCGCCGCGAACTCGGCGGACTCGTCGGCGGGCCGCCCGAACAGCTTGACCAGGGTGGCGCCCGGGGCGGAGAAGCGTTCCGTCATCTGCGTGCCCATCGCGGCGTTCAGCGTCGAGGCCTCGCGCTGCATCGCCGCCATCCGGGCGCCCATCCGCCGGGCCGGCAGCACGAACACCGGGAGCAGCACCAGGGCCAGCAGGGTGATCTGCCAGGAGATGGTGAGCATCACCCCCAGCGTCAGCAGCAGCGTCACCGTGTTGGAGACCACCCCGGATAGGGTGTTGCTGAACGCCCGCTGGGCCCCGATCACGTCGTTGTTCAGGCGGCTGACCAGCGCGCCCGTCCGGGTCCGGGTGAAGAAGGCCACCGGCATCCGCTGGACGTGGTCGAAGACCGCCGTCCGCAGATCGAGGATCAGGCCCTCGCCGAGGGTGGCCGACAGCTTGCGGGTCAGCAGCCCGAGCCCGGCCTCGGCGACCGCGATCACCGCGATGAGCAGGGCGAGCCGGGTGACGGCCGTGCTGTCGCCGCCCCGCACGATCGCGTCCACGATCCGGCTGGCCAGCAGCGGAGTGGCCACGGCGAGGAGCGCGCCCACCACGCTGAGCAGCAGGAAGAAGGCCAGCCCGCGCCGGTGCGGGCGGGCGAAGACGGCGATCCGGCGCAGGCTCGCACGGGAGAGGGGGCGCTTGTCCTGTTGGGCGTTGATCGCGCTGTGCAGCGAATGCCAGGCGGTGACTTCCATGTCCATGTGCGCCACGCTAGAACCTCAACCGGACTCCAGGTCAAGGAACCGGTCAGGAAGCCGACGCGGGGCAACCGGTCCCGGAAGCCCCGGCGGGGCAACCGGTCCGAAAGCCCTGGCCGGTGTGCCAACTCAAGCCCGGACCAAGGATGTTCGCAACCCTCGCACCCGGCCGCCCACCGGTGGCATCATCGGGTGATGACGCAGGCATCACCGCCCGCCCGCCCGTACCGACCCACCGCGGACACCGTCCTGCGGCGCTTCGAGGAACTCGCCCGCGAGGCTCCCGACGCCCCCGCCGTCCTCCACGGCCCGGAGGAACTCTCCTACGGCGAACTCGACGCGCGGGCAAACCGGCTGGCCCACCACCTGCTGGACGGGGCCCTGCCCGCGGGCGGCCTCGTGGCCATCGCCGTGGGCGCCCGGCCCGCACTCCCCGTCTGCCTCCTCGCCACCCTCAAAGCGGGCGGCACCTACACCGTCGTCGCCGAGGACGACCCGCGCACCGCCCGCGGCATGCTCGCCGCCCTGCCCCCGTACCTCCTGCTCACCGACACCGGCACCGACCGCCGGGCGCCCGGCCTCGGCCTGTCCGAGGGGCGGCGGACCGTCGCCCTCGACGAGGAGGCGGCCCGGATCGCCGCGCGACCCGCCACCGCGCCCGTCCGCACCGCCGAGGACCGCGACGCCGCGATCCTGTTCACCGGCACGGCCCGGCCCCGCCCGGTCCGCGTCGGCCACGAGCTGCTCCTCGCCGCCCACGACAGCTGGGCCGAGGCCGCCCGGCTCACCCCACGCGACCGCCACCTGTTCACCGGCGGCCCCGACATCACCGCCTTCGCCGCCGGCTGGACCCGCCCCCTGTGCTCCGGCGGCGCCCTCGTCCTGCCCGAGGGCGCCGGGCGCGGGGCCCACGACCTCCTCGACGCCGTCCGGGAACGGCGCGTCAGCGTCCTGCACACCGACCCGGCGACCGCCGTGGAGCTCATGGTCCGCGACGACCGGCCCGCCCCGCTCTCCGTCCCCCGGCCCCGCCGCGAACCCGACCCCGCCTTCGCCGACGTGCGGCTGCTCACCATCACGGGGGACCGGCTCTACCTCGACGAACAGGCCGCCCTCCAGGACCGGTTGCGCCCCGGCGCCCGCGTCCTCAACGTCTACGGCCCGACCGAGACCGCCGGCGCCGGGACCTCCTTCGAACTCCCTCAGCTGCCCGCCCCGCTGGACACCCCCGAGCGGATCGCCCTCCTCGGCACGCCCTTCCCGGGCTTCCGCGCGGACCTGCGCGACGGGGAGCTCCTCCTCACCCCGCCCGGCGGCGACACCGTCGCGACCGGCGACCTCGCCGTCCTGCGCCCCGACGGGCTCCTGGAGTTCGGCGGGCGGCTGCGGGACCGGATCACCCTGGACCACGGCGGCCGCCTCGACCCGCACACCGTCGAGTCCCGGATCCGCACCCACCCCGCCTTCGGCGCCGCCGTCGTGGCCCGGGTGACCTCGGGGACCCGCGTACGGCTCGTCGCCTACGTGGCCCCGCCCCCCGGCGACCCCCTGTGGCTCCGGGGTGCGGACCAGGTCGGCCCGGAGACCCTGACCGTGCACCTGGAGCGGACGACGAGCCCCGCCGAAACGCCGGCCCGGCTGGTCCGGCTGCGCGCCCTGCCCCGTACCCGGGCCGGTCAGGAGGACCGGGCGGCGGTGCCGTTGCCCGCCAAGGACCGCCCGCGGGTGGCCCCGTCCGCGCCCGGTTCCGCGAGCAGCGGCAAGTCGGGCTCCGCCGGGGCGGAGACGATGTCGGCCGGCTGCGCCGCGGGCTGCCTCGCCCTGCCGCTGACCGGGGCGGCCATGCTGCTCACCTCGGTGCTGTGGCCCGGATCCACCGACCTCACGGGGGTGCCGGCCCCGTGGTCGTTCCTCTTCTTCGTCCTCTACGTGTGCGAGAGCGCCGCCTTCGCGGCCGGCGTGCTGTTCCTGTTCGGCGGCCGCGAGCGGATGCTCCGCCAGGGCCGGGGACGGGCGCTGACCACCGCGGCCCACCTGTCGGCGTCCTACCTGCTGCTCGCCTGGTGGCCGCAGGACAACCTCTACCGGCTGGCGGCCAAACACGACTGGCCGCGCCAGGCCGCCCTCGTCTACACCTTCAACGTCCCGCTGATGATCGCGGGCCTGATCGTGGCCTGCCACCTGCTCCGCAGGCCGCGCTCGCCCTTCGACTTCGAGGACTGACCGGACGGATGACGGCCGGGCCGGGCGACGGCCCGGTCCGCCGCGTCGGAGAAGTCCGCGAACCCCGCCCCGACCGCGAGGGCCCCCGCCCGCACCAGCGCCTCGGCCGCGTCCAGCGCCCCGCCGTCGCGCGCGGCCAGCAGCACCCCGATCCAGGGCGCCGGATCGAAGGCCCCGGTCACGATGGCCGGCACGAACACCGCCCCCGACCCGGCGCAGGCCTGCGCGAGGTCCGCGCAGAGCAGCTCCACCTGCCCCTCCGGCAGCCGCGCGCCCAGCTCCACCCGGTCGACGATCCGTACGAGGTGCCCCGCGCCCCGCAGCACGTCCAGCCGGGCCGCCACCATGAAGGCCACCGAAGGGCCGGTGAGCCTCAGGTTGGCCTCGGTCGGCGCCGGCCGCCCCACCGCGTCGACCACGAAGTCCACGTCGAACCAGCCCCGGTAGCCCGAGGCCGCCAGCTCCCGCCCCACCGCCGCCCCGAAGGCCCGCAGCGGCTCCTCCAGGGCGGCGGGCACCACCGCGGGACCCACCGTCGCGCCCCGGTACGCCCCGTCGCACACCTCCATCACCGCCGCCCCGACCTCGTGCGGGCGGCCCCCACCGTCCACGAACCCGTCGTACGTCAGGTCCCGCGGGCCCCGCGCGGGGGCCTCCACGTACTCCTCCACCAGCAGCGGCCCGCGCGGCAGCCCGCGCAGGGCCGCCCGCGGCCCGCCCGCCGCCCGGACCAGCGCGGGCGTCAGCACCCTGGTGCCCGAACCCCCGACGCCGTGCTCCGACTTGAGCACCGTGCCCAGCCCCGCCCGCGCCCGCGACGCCACCGTCCGTACGGCCGCCCACCGGTTCGCCGCCCGCCACTGCGCGGGCAGCGTGATCCCCGGGTGCCCGCCGCCCTCCAGGATCCGGGCGAACAGGGCGTGCGCCGCCGACTTCGACTCGTAGCGCAGCTCCCGCGGCCGCCACGGCAGCCCGGCGAGCCGCCCGTACGGCTCCGTCCGGCCCCACGGTACGAGGGGCAGCCCGCGCCCCGTCACCCGGCGGGCCAGCTCCGGCCGGGACCGCACGGCGTCCGACAGGCCCGCCTCCCGCTCGGCCAGCCCGTCGTGGACCTCCACCTCGGGGCCCCAGCCCAACTGCCGTCCCACCAGCCGGATCCATCCCGGCGGCACGGCCCGCGGCAGCACCAGGGCGGCCGGGTACGGGCTGTAGAACGCGGCGAGGCAGGCGTAGTCGTGCGCGGCCAGCGGCTCCCGGCCCACCGAGGCGTCGGCGAACTGGGCGTTGAACTCCGCCACGTTGCCCACGTGCACCGCCGGGACCCCGCCCGTCCAGGCCCGCGCCCAGGCGGCGAGCACCGTCGGAGCCACCTCGAAGCGCACCAGCCCCGGCGGCGACCCGGCCGCGGCCACCGCGCCCATCGCCCGGTAGAAGCCCGCCGCGTGCGGATCGGAGTCGATCAGCAGACGGCGCACGCCCAGCTCGGCGGCCCGGCCGAGGACGTCCCGGTACAACAGCCGCCCGACGCCCCGGCCGATGGCCGACGGCTCCACGAACAGCAGCCCGAGCCGCGCCACTTCCCCGTCCAGGGCCTCCAGCGAGGCGACGCCCAGCACGCGCCCGGCGCCGCTCTCGGCCACCGCGATCCGCCGGTCGGCGAGTTCGCCCTCGCGGACGGCCAGTTCCGGGGCGCACGCGGCGAGGAACCCCGCGTCGTAGCCCCAGTACGCCTTGGACCGCATGACCAGTGCGCTCAGCGCCGCCGCCTCCCCGTCCCGCGCGGCCCTGACCTTTGCCATTTCCTGACCTCCCCATGGTCCGGGGCGGGGCCGTGCGATACATTCGGCCTCCCCACGGCACGTGCTCGGCACATCCCTATCCCACCCACGCCCAGACAGGCTTCTCCATGAGCGACATCGTCAACGGACTCGGCCGCACGAGCGCCTACGGCGCCCTCGGGCTGGTCCTGCTGATCCTCGGCATCGTCCTGGTGGACGTGCTGACGCCCGGGAAGCTCCCGAAGCAGATCTGGGAGGAGCGCAACCGCAACGCGGCCCTCCTGCTCAGCTCCGCGCTGCTGGGCATCGGCGGCATCGTCTTCACCTCGATCTGGACGACGTACGACGACTTCGGCAAGGGCCTGCTGTCCACCGCGGCCTTCGGACTGCTGGGCCTGGTCCTGATGGCCGTGGCCTTCCTGGTGCTGGACCTGGTGACCCCGGGCAAGCTCGGCGCCATCGTCGTGGACCCGGAGCCGCACCCGGCCGTCTGGGTCACGGCCTCCTGCAACCTCGCCGTCGCCGCGATCGTGGCGGCGTCCATCGCCTGACGACCCGTACGGGACGACGAGAGCGCCGCTCCCCCAGGGGGAGCGGCGCTCTCGTCGTCCGCGGGCCCGGTGGGCGGGCGGGCCCCGCCGGCCGGGCCGGCGTCAGGCCAGGCCCAGCGCGAACACCGCGAACCCGGCCGCCAGCAGCCCCGCCACGGTCCGCCGCACCACCGGGTTCCGGCGGCCGCCCGCCGCCGGCGGAGCCTCGAACCGGCGCGCGTAGCGGGCGATGACCACCAGCAGCACGGCGAACACCGGCATCCACGCCAGCCGGGCCAGGATCCACGCCAGGGTCTCGGGCGCCGTCGTCAACCCGGTCAACCCGCCGCCCCCGCCCGCGAACGAGGCGGGCACGGCCGCCGCCAGCATGGCGCTCTGGTGCCAGCACAGGATGGTCATCGCCGACAGGTTGACCACCACCACCGGCGCCCACAGGGCCGGCCGGGCCAGCAGCCGCGCCAGCCGGTCCCGCAGCAGCATCGCCGCACCCGACTGGGCCGAGGCCAGCGCCAGCACCAGCAGCGACGGCGGGTGCGAGTTGGTCCGCGCCTCACCCGGTACGCCGACCATCGACGCCGGGTAGTGGAACACCGTCAGCAGCACCGCGAACAGCACGCCCCCGCCGACCAGCAGCAGCCACGCCCCGCGCCGCCCGATCCGCCGTTCGCCCCACGAGACGCCGAGCTGGTACGCGAACATCCAGCCCGGCAGCACGTTCAGCACGGACAGCCAGGACGGCACCGCGTCGGACAGCGGCCCGTACCGCAGGAAGTCCACCACCGCGACCGAGGCCAGCAGCGGCGCCGCCGCCCACCCGCCGAACCGCCGGGCGGCCCGCACGCAGTACGGGGTCAGCGCGGTCACCCCCGCGTACACCCCGACGAACCACAGCGGCTGGATCACCAGCGTGGCCCCGGTGCGCAAGGTGGCCTCCGGTACGCCGGCCGCGTACAGGGCGGGTGCCGCGAGCGCCCACACTGCCGTCACACCGAGCACCGGCCGCCCCAGCCGGACCATCCGTCCCTTGAGCCAGGCTCCGGTCGAACCGGTGCGCCGGTGGAAGGACAGCACCGAGGCGTAGCCGCCGACCAGGAAGAAGATGCCCAGCATCTGGAGCACCCAGCTCGCCGGCGCCAGGGCGCCGAAGGCGGACAGCGGACTGGCGTTGTGCAGCCCGCCCTCCGGGTCGAGGGTGAACCCGCCGAGCAGCCAGTGCCCGGTCGGCACGGCCAGCAGGGCCAGGGCGCGCAGACCGTCGACGGCCCGGTCCCGGTGGGCGGGGGTCCGGCGGTCGATCCGCGCGGCGGTGTCCGACAGCCGGGTCAGCGCGGCGTTGTCCGACAGTCGGGCCGGCGCGCGCGGCGTACGCGTCGCGCTCACCGGAGCTCTCCCTTCGCGATCGCGGCGAAGGCCGCCAGCGAACGGGTGCCGGCGGCGAAGTAGCCGGTGTGGCCCTTCACGTCGCCGGCGGGCACCCTACGGGCGCCGAAGGCGGGTGCGGTGGGGTCGGCGCCGTGCCCGAGCCCGGCGAACTCGACGTTGGGCACGTTGGCGATCCAGTCCGAGGGCCCCCGGGCCGCCCAGACGCGGGCACCCGTCCCCAGACCGGCGGCGTCGTCCACGCGCATCCCCGGGGAACCGAACACCACGATGTCGGCGGCGTCCGTGTGCCGGGCCGCGATCCCGCACACCACCGAGCCGTAGCTGTGGCAGAACAGCACCGGGTCGGGCGCCCCGACCGCGTCGAGCCCGGCCGTGAACCGGGCCAGCCGCACCGCACCGGCCTCCGCGAGCCGGCCCTCCGCCGCGTCGAGACCGACCCCGACCGGCGTGGTGTAGCCCGTCCACGCGATGACCGCGGTGTCCCCGCCCGCCGCGGCCCGCAGCGCCCGGGCCATACCGGCCGGGCCGGTGTCGGGGGCGCGGGGGGCGTCGTGGGTGGTGGCGTCGTTGTCCGAACCCGGCACGATCACCGCGACGTGCGCGGCGTGCTCCGGGTCCCCGAACACCTCGGCGACCTGCCCGCGGCCGCGCGGGTCGAAGGCCAGGATCCGGCGGCCCGGAGAGGCGAGGGAGGCGTAGCGGGCCTCACCCGTGGCGAGGACCGCGAGCCGGTTGGCCTCGTACCGCAGGGGGAGCGGAGCGCCGTCCAGATTGCCCACCACCAGCGGGTGGGAGCGTACGAGTTCCCGTCGCCCGGTCTCGTCCAGCCCGGCGAAGAAGCGGGCCACCTCCCGGGGCGTCGTGGACGCCGGATCGGGCAACGGCCGGCCGCCCACCGAGGCGGCCCGCCAGGCGGCGGTGCCCGGGGGCGGCCCGGTGACCGCACTCTGGCTGTCGGCGGCAGCCCACCCCGCGGTCCCCGCCACGATGGCCACCGCCAGCGCGGCCGTGGCCATCGTCCTTCCGAAGCGGCGCATGCCCCTTCTCCCTTCCTTGTGACGAGCCACGTGACGAGCCCCGTGACGAGGAGGAAGGTAGGAAGGAGGTACCCGACGGCACGTCGGACCGGGGAGCCAACCGGCATGTCATACCCCGGTAGGGGGTGGAGGAGACGGCATCCTTCCGCGTCTTTCCCCAGGTTTCCGGGGACTTCTGTCCCCCGTGTGTCCCCCGCGTCCCCCTACAGGGCATGCAGACGAGGGACAGGCCTCGATGTGTTGAGGAACCCGCATCTTGAACTGCGGAAACACATTGAGATGACCAGCGCACTCAGTTCGCGGCTCTTGCAAGAGCCCGAGGGTATTCGGGTTTCACGAGGGCAGGATCATCCGTTGTTGGGCGGCGTCCCAGGTGCATTCGGAGTACAGGCGGTTGTAGTCGTGCTCGGCCCCTTCATCGCTGGCGTCGCAGGGTTCGGCTCGGCCGGCCACGGCTCGGTAGTAGAAGCCGTACTCCTCGCACTCGTCGGTGCCGGGCCGGCGGCCGGACCAGATGGTGAGGCAGGTGATGCCCGGGTGGCAGGAGCCGCACTGGAAGCCGGTGAGCGCGCAACGGGCGACGTCGCAGTAGTCGGTGTGCAGGGTGCCGGGTTGCGCTCTGGCGACGACTCAAGAAACACCGGTCATGATCCTGTTACGAGCTCTTAGTGACGATCTCCGCAAGCTTCGACATGGCGTCCATGGCGGTTCTCACCCCGTCTTCCATCTCGTCAAGCGACGTGTCGAACAGGCGGACCCGCTCGTCGTGTGTCAGGGGTTTCGCACCCCTGCTCGTACTCAACGCGTCCTTGCAGTCCTGGCTCCCGCGCTGGAGTCGGCGCAGTCCCTGGGAGTAGATCTGCTGTATGTCCCTGAGGGGAATCGGGAAGAACTTCTGCATCGTGGAGATCTGCTGATCGAGGTCCCCGCAAAGCTGGTGGATCTGCTCGTCCGTACTGGTTTTGCTGGTCAGGGCGTCGCCGATTGCGCCGAAGGCGTAGCCGATGGCCTCATCGCGGTCCAGGCCGCCCATGGCGAGCCATGCCCTCGCCTGCCATCGCTGTATCTCGGCACTCGTCCGTGCCGGAGGGGGCGTTTGAAGTCCGGCAGGACTGTCGGCTGGTGTGGGGATGCTGCGCGGCGGGTCGAGGATGTCCGTCTGGGCCACGATGCCCAGGAGAGCGCCGGGAAGGCCCAGGGCGAGCACAGCGCTTCGCCTCAGCAGCGGACGCCAGGTCCGCCTGCCCGGCGGAGGGGGCACCTGGGACGGCGAGGGATGCGGCGGAGCTGCTGATGCGGGTCGCGGCACGGCGGACGGTCGTACTCTCAGACGGAGTCTCCGAATTGCCCGGCCAAGGCCGGCACCGGCCAGGGCCGCGAACGCGGAGAGGAAGACAGTAACGGCAAGCGACTGAGTGGCCATCAGTTTCACGGCAGTCAAGCCGTTGGCTGGGATCCAATGGCACCGGTTTCCGTACATGTTCGACGGGCCGAGGCAACCGTCCGCGGAACCCAGTAGGTACAAGGCGGCGTATGCCGTGTACTGCAGCACCTGGGTGGCGAGCAGCGCACGCAGCAGCCAGTAACTTCGGGAAACCCCTGCGACCATGGCTGCCGTGATCGCACAGGCCCCGCAGAGGGCCAGCATCTGCCCCCACATGAGGACGGTTCCGTACGCGCCCGCTCGCTCCATGATGGCCGCAGGTCTCCGTGAACGCAGCGCAAAGGCCACCGCGAGGAAGCCCAACGCGCACAGGAGCCCGCCCGCGAATCCTGTCGCAAGCATCCTCCGCAGGCGAAGGCCGACCCTCCTGCCGCGCACATAAGGCAGCAGGGGGACGAGTGACATCATGAGCGCCGCGATCCCGGGAACGGTCTCGTGCGGCAGCAGCAGGATGTGCCACAGAGTGTCGATCGCCGATAACTCGTGCGAGAAGTCCTGCCACGGGCCCGTGAATGTGTCATTGATCCACTCAGCCACCCTTCTGTCGTTGTCTGCGTAGCCCAATGACAGCAGAGAACCGTTCTTCTCCCACCAGAGCAGCCCGGCCCACAGCTGGAACAGCGTGGCAAGGAAGTTCAGGGCTATCGCTACGGCGCGTGGTCCCGCCCCTTTCAAGGTGAGCGTCATCCGGTGAAACTGCGCCGACCAGACCGCGGGTACCACGGCAACAAGTACCAGCCACACCATGTACTGCGGCTGACTGACCAGCCATACAGAGGCGGTGTTGCCACCGACGACAAAGACGCCGACTGCCAGACCCACACCCAGCCATAGTCCGGCGCGGACGCCGGGCCCAGAGCCCTGTCGGGTGGACCTGGCAGGGACGAGGACCAGGGCGGGTGCGGCCAACAGCGCAGTGAGAAGTGACGGGATGGCTGATCCGCCAAGGCCGGGTGCCGCATTGAGCTGCCGGACAAGGAGCCACGCCGCCACTCCGACGAGCAACATGTCAAGGGAGCCAGGGTCCGACATCCGCCCGGGTCGTGCCAGGACGCGCCGACGCTCGGCCCAGTCCGGATGGGTGCGCAGCAGCGTGGTGAGGCGCCGTAGCGGGGCCGCCACCGGCCCCGAAGGATCGGGGTGGTCCCAGGCCGCCGGGTTTGCTCCCCAGCTGACCGCTTGCAGATCGGCGTGGAGTTCCCGGCGGCGCAGGAGGTTCGCGCGGGCCAGGTGCACTATCGCCACGAGCAGGAGTCCGGAGAGAAGGTACCGGGCGACGTTGGAGACCAGCGCAGGCCGGAAGGCGGATGCATCGCCCGACAAGGGTGAGCTTCCTGTGTCCAGCAGGCTGATGACGAGGAGGCCCCCCTCTCGGAGAAGGCAGGGAAGCAGGGCGACCACCACGCAGGCGCGCCACAGGGCGGTACTGCCGTATGCGAAGTCCACGTCGTGGTTGCGGATGTGGGCGAGTTCGTGCAGGACGACGGCTCGGAAGCCGTCTGGGTCACTGGCTCGGCGCACGATCAGGCCTGTGTGGAGGCATACGGTGTAACGGCCGGCGCGGCCGTAGGCCACTGCGCCCGCGGTCGTGCGGGTCGGGTCCTCTCTGAAGCGCACACCCGGGCCGATTTCGCTGAGGACACTCAGTTCGGCGAGTTCGGCCGCAAGAGTCGCATCGTCCACCGGCCGGGTACGCGCATCCCGAAAGCGTGGCAGCAGCCAGACGTAGACGACAACCGCGGCGACCACCAACCCGAGGACCGCGATGACAAGGCCCGCAGCGCTTACCCGCGACGGCGGCACCCGAGAGAGACACTCGTCCAGGGCGGAGGAATAGCGGCGCCCGGTGAGAGTCAGATTCTCGAGATCAACCCTGCTCGGGTCCATCCCGGCGGCCAGAAAACAGCCGAGGCTGCTGTCAGAGAGGTGGTCGCTGCTCGACTTCAGCATGACGCTGAGCATGGCGACGCTCGACGCGACGGCGAGGGTGATGAGGAGGACGAAACGCAGTCCTGTATCGATGACACCGGAGCGCAGGAGTCGGGGCAGCCGCGTCAGCACGGATCAGGTGGGGTCGGCGGAGTCGGGGTCGGCGTCCGGTCCTGAGCATGTCTGCGAACCTGTCGTAAGCGGCTCCGTCACCAGCTGGGCTATCACCGCGTCCGCCAGTGCTTCGGCCTCGGTCTGGCTCATGCCCTGCGACACCGCACGCTCCAGGATGCGCTGCCGTATGCGGGTCAGTTGAACGGCGTCCAGTTCCCTCAGCTCGGCGGGCGGTGCGCCCGCCCCTCTTCGTAAGAGCCTCCGTAGCAATCGTCGGCACCGGGCGGCCGCACTTTCGGTGACGAGATCGACGCCATGCCGCGCAACCTGGTCGAGCGCCAGCCAGACGATGGGGGTGACCAGCGCGGAAGCTTCAGCAAGGCCGAATCCGAGCGGCTCCTTGCGTCGCCCCCGACCGGCGAGGATCCGCACTGCTCTTTCGTCGTCGAAGCGAAGCATGCCCTCTACGAGGGGCAGTTCGTGCGGCGCATGCTCCGCCACCACCGCACGCACCACATCACGCACGCTGACCATGGTTCCGTCCCCCTCTCCTGCGGCGCCTCCGTCCCCCGTGCCAGCCGCAGAGTAATGAGAGTATGCAACGCCGGTCTTGCCGTGAGAAGACGCCTCGCAGCTGGGTGCCGACGGCGACAGCGGCTTCTGGACACAGGGGCTCCGCCCAGGGCATGTCCGGTCGGTTCAGGCGCCGACTCGGTGCCCCTGGCCGGTGCACACGGCCGCTCCGCTGCCAGTCGCTGCCCGGTAGCCTGCTCGTATCGGTGAACCTGCGGATGGCCGAGGCGCCAGCAGCGTCGTCCGCATCCCGTGTTCGAGAGGGTCTCCCATCGTCCCCAGCACGGGGTGCGGACCGTGCCGCCGACACCTCGGTTCCCCTTGTCGGCCCAGTACGGGATGCCGGCCTCAGTGAGGGCGTCGACGATGCCGTGTTCGCGGGCCGCGCGGACATCGTGGACGGCGCCGGGCAGAGCCGGTGATGCCCACAGCAGCCGGCTGAAGGGGTCGGCGATGACCTGCACGTTCATCCCGTGTCCCTTGTACTTGCCGGAGTAGAACGGCCGGTCCGCGGCGGTGCGGTCGATCGGCAGGAGTGTGCCGTCCAGGAGCATGTACGCCTTCGTCGGGGCGGCGCGGACGGCGTCGGCCAGGGTGGGTGCGAGGGCTGCCAAGAGGTCGGCGGTCTCATTGAGCGTTTTCAGCTTCGCCGCTCCAGGGTGACACCGTGGCCCTCGTTTGAGCCCTGGAAGCTCCGAGGCTGGGCCCGCCAGGCACGGTCGATTGTCTGTGAAAAGTTGAGGGCGGTCACTTCGCTGAGGGGACGGCCCTGCGCTTCGGGGCGGAAGATGATCACGGGAAGGGCTGGAACGCATGCTCGAAGTACCATCCCTGCAAGGTTCTCCGGCCGGTCTTCCCAACCTCCGCAGTGGCGTAGTCGGACGGAGACATCCCTGTAGAGAGGGCAGAGGGCGATGAGTGTGGCTGAGAGTTGGTCGCGTGTGATGAGTCTTCTTCGGGAGCACGCGCCGGCCGATCACGCGGATCTGCCGGGGCCCGCTACGGAGCAGATGCTCGCGGCAGCCGAGGAACGGATGGGGATCTCCCTTTATGGGGACCTGCGGACGTGGCTGTTGCAGAACAGTCTGGATCTGCCGGAGGAAGACGTCGACGACGACGTGATGTGCTGCGGCTTCGACGGGTTCCCCGACGAGGGAAGCTTCTTTCTGGGCATCCGGGCGATTGAGAGGCTCTACGCGAACCGCTCCGTGTCCGGTGGATTCGACCCTCCGGACCAGCCGGACTACCCGTTCTGGCGTAACGAGTGGATCCCGTTCCTGTCGGACGAGGACGGCTGGATGGGAAAGTTCGTCGATGTGCGGGACGGGCGCGTCGGTAGATGGTTCGTGGGGGAGCCCACGGTCACGGGCGAGTACGAATCGATGGCCCAGTATTTCGACTCCGTAGCGGAGAGGCTGACGAGGATCGCCGAAGGAAGCTTCCCGGTCTGTCGGTTCACCGAAGGTCGACTTGCCTGGTCGTGAGACGGCTCCTAACTGGATGGCGGCCATTGCCGATCCGTCCTCGCCCTGGAACGGCGATGAGATTCATCAGCGCTGACGTTCCAGGGTGAGGATGGCAGCGGCGACGGCGGTCATGCGGTTGGGACTGCAGCGGGCTCTACGGAGGATTCGCCAGGACTTCAGTCGCGCGATGCTTTGTTCGACCAGTGCACGTGCTGCTGACAGGGCCGGGTTGATCGTCTGCTGGGTCGCTGTGAGGTCCTGATGAGGGAGCCGTCTGATCGGTGTGGTCACCCAGGGGCCGGCCCCGATGTAGGCGCGGTCGGCGAGGATCGGAACTCCCTGGCGTTCGCAAAGCCGGATGATGCGGTGGGTGCGGGCCGCGGCCAGGTCATGGGTGCGGCCGGGCAGGCGCGGGTGAGATCCACAGCAGCTTGCCGGTGGGATCGGCCACGACCTGCACGTTCACGCCGTGACGGCGGTGCTTCTGGGAGAAGTCGGCCCGGCTGTCGCCGACACGGTCGCACTCGGCGAGCGTCCCGTCGAGCAGGACGTAATCGGGATCGGTCTCCCGCAGGACACGCAGCAGTCCGGGCGCCCGGCGGGACAGGTGGCCGACGACGGCCGTGACGTAGGCGTGGGCGGTGCCGACGGATATCCCGAAGCCCGCGGCGATCTGTGCGAGCGTGTCGTGCCGGCGTAGGTAGACCAGGCCGACGAGGCTGCGCTGGTGGGGCGGCAGCTTGCAGCGTCGGTCACCCTCACGGGGGTGACGATGAGCATGGATGCCCACTCGACCAGGGCGTGAGGCAGGTCGAGTGCAGCGGGATGGGGAACCAACAGGGCTCCTGTGCCAATGGGTTGAGACGTCGAACACCTCCCTCAACGGCGCGGGAGCCCTGTGCGTTGCGGTCCTCATCCTGACTCGGCCAGGGTCACTCGATCAGTGGCCACTCTGAACACGATTGCCTGAGCTGGCAGCAGACGAGCGGTGGCAAGATGACGGCTTCGACCACCCCGAGAGGCCGCCCTCGTGCCCACCCCCACTGACTACCTGGCCCTTGCACATACAGAGAGGGACAGCTCTGCCCTGCAGCGTCTCGCGCAGTGCCCGTACCCCTTTGTCTGGCAGGCCCTGGCAGCCAATCCCCATACCCCGTCCGCCGTCCTCTCTGACCTGAGCGCAGCCCGCGACAGTGTCTGGAACGACAACAGGCTTCTTCACCTGCTGGCGGAACATCCTTCCGCGGACTCCATCGTTCTTCGCGCTGTCCTCGATGCCGTGGCGGCGAAGCTCGACGAGGGCGAGCGGCCCTACGCAGCCGTGCTGGCACTCGCCGGCCGTCTGGAGCTTGAGGCGGAGGAGGTGGCCAGACTCGGGACGCTTCGCGGGGCCTCTGCTCGTCTACGCCGCCGGCTGGCCTTGCGACTCAGCCCCCGCATCTGAATCGTCTCGCTGATCACGATGTGATGATCTTGGTATGGCTGGTGTGATCACGGCGTCGGAGCCGTCCTGGATAGCCCCGTTCGCCGGACTGAGCCCTCATGCCTTCGGAAAGCTGGTGACGGTTCTGCGGCGCAAGGGTGCGGACGCCGTCCGCAAGGGTCGGCCCTGGAGTCTTCCGCTGGAGGACCGGGCCCTGCTGGTCGCGGCCTACTGGCGCACGAACCTCACCATGCGGCAGCTCGCCCCGCTGTTCGGGGTGTCGAAGTCGGCGGCGGACCGGATCATCGACCACCTCGGGCCGATGCTCGCGCTCCAGCCCCGAAAGCGGTTCACCAAGGACACCGTGCTCATCGTGGACGGCACGCTGGTTCCCACCCGCGACCACTCCGTGGCGGAGCAGTCGAAGAACTACCGGTACTCCACCGCCCACCAAGTCGTCATCGACGCGGACACCCGCCTCGTTGTGGTGGTCGGCCAGCCTCTGCCGGGCAATCGGCACGACTCCCGCGGCTGGGAGGAGTCCGGCGCCAAGGCCGCCGTCGGCAACACCACCACGATCGCCGACGGCGGCTACCAGGGCACCGGACTGGTCATCCCGCACCGAAAGACGAAGGGCCAGAAGCAACTCCCGGACTGGAAAGGGGAACACAACCGGTCCCACAAGCAGGTCCGAGCACGCGTCGAGCACGTCTTCGCCCGCATGAAGACCTGGAAGATCCTCCGCGACTGCCGCCTCAAAGGCGACGGCGTCCACCACGCGATGCTCGGCATCGCACGGATGCACAACCTCGCCCTCGCCGGATAGGCCGGCGGTCCCGCACGACGGCCGACCTCACCCGAGGCGACCTAACGATCATTTACGGGACAGCCCTTAGCCATGAACGACCCCGCCTTGCACCAAGAGCTCTACGGCGCATATCACTCCGAAGCGATCGTGGACGATCTTCAGGGACCGGCGGAAACCTTGGGGATCCAGGACGTACACCGGCACGCGACGCGTATCCGCCAGGGCCTCCGTGACGATCCCCGCGCTAGCCATCGGGGCCGCCAAGGAGCTCTTGGAGTCAGTGCTGAAAGCGGTACTTGGCCTTCATGGAAACGGCAAGGAGACCAAAGAGGACCTCCCGAAGCTGGTGAAGACAGCAGCCGTTTCGCTCGGCCTCGACGCCGGGGGAGTGCGCCGTGACGAACCAGGTGCCGAATACCGGCGGAAGATCCTCCAGTCCTTGACCACGATGGTGATCGGAGCTGGCGAGCTACGGAACGAGGGGCTGGGAACCGGGCACGGACTCAGCCAAGGTCCTGCCCCCGACGTGGCCACTGCCCGACTGGTCGTCTCAGCAGCAGCGGCAGCAGCCACGTTCTACATGGAGGCGTACGAGGCTCAACAGCCGAGCTGAAGCTACCGGCGGCCGTCCAGCCGTCCGTCCCGGTAGCCGCCGGATCCCGCTCCGCCGTGCTGAGGACTGGCCAGCTCGGTGAGCGCGTGAACGGCGGCATCCATGCGGTCCGGGCTGTCCGTGCCGGCGACCCAGGTCACCATCTGCTGCTCCAGGGTCGGCCACTGCCCGACATGGTGAACACGTCCTTGCTCGTAGAGCTGGGCGATCGGCTCGGCCCGCAACCTCTTGCCCTTCTTCGCGGTGACCGGGAGGACCGCGGGCATCAGCATCTGCTCGGTCTTGTGCTCACGGTGTAGGTCCTCCCACGCCTGCGCGATCACCTGGCGGCTCATGTCCCCGCCGTAGTTCGACTCGACCACGATCGCGTCCGCCCGAAGCTCGATCGCCAGCAGGCACGTTTCTCTGCCCCAGGAGTCCGCGCCCCTGTTTCCACTGCGGTCATCGAGGAGATACAGATGTCCGTCGGTGTCGCGGGCTGCGGCGATGATGCCGGTCTCGTCCCCGACAGCGGACTCGCCGCCGGCCGGGTCGACGGCGACGACAATCCTGCTGAGGTCGATGCCGCGCAGCTGGGCGGCCGAGATCCGGTTGTCGGTGATCCACGCCCAGTCCCAGACGCCGCCGTCCTGCGGACGGGGCTGCTGCATGTAGAGCGACCACCACACTCGCTCGCCGACCGACGCGCGGATCTCCGCAAGGGCACCCTCGTCGTACCGGTCCGGCCAGAGTGCGCCGCCGACGGTGCGGCCGAGCGCGTCGTCCTCGGCGAGCGCGAGGGCAGGCAGGTCGATGACGGTCCACCGATGCCGCTCCTCGGCCAGCACTCGGCCGGCGAGGTCGTCTTCATCCCAGCGGGTCTGGATGAGGATGACGGACCCGCCGGGCTCGATGCGGGTCAGAAGGACGGCTTGCCACCATTCCCAGAGGCGGCGCCTCATAGTGGGCGAGGAAGCCTCCGCGGCGTCCTTGATCGGGTCGTCCACCACGGCCAGGTGGGCGCCCTTGCCGGTGAGGCCGCCGCCGACGCCGGCCATGACCGCGCCGCCCTCGGTACCGAGCAGGTCGAACCGGTTGGCGGCGGAGGAGCCGGGACGCAGGTCGATTCCGATCTGCGGGCCGTACGTGAGGATGGCGTCCCTGATCCACCTGCCGTGGCCATCGGCCAGGTCTGAGGAGTACGAGGCGATCATCACCCGGTGTTCGGGGCGCCGCCGCAGGTACCAAAGCGGCGCCCACCGGGCGGCACGACGGGATTTGCCGTGCCGGGGCGGCATGGTGAGCAGCAGTCGGGTCGGCACTCCGGCGGAGACCCGCTCGAAGGCAGCGTCGATCAGCCCCAGGTGCGGGGCCTGCATCTCCTTTCCCTCGGTGAGGACGGCCGCCATCGCTCCGGGGGAGCGGTCCATCGCCATGTCCCGCTCGATACGGGCGAGCTGGGCACGGAGCTGTGGGGTGGAAGCTGCGGCGATCTCACGGCGGCGCAACGCTGGAAGCGTGCGGTACAGCTGGAGAACCGCAGCCTCGTCAGCCCTCCGCACTCTCAGATCCGGTGTCGCCAGCCAGCGCGATCAGCCGTTCCAGCTCATCCAGGCCGGTTCGATCAAGCGGCCGTCGCTCGGCGGCTCGGCGCCGCGCCGGTACGCCTCGATGCCCTACCCCTGCGGGTACGCGATCCCGTCGCTGTTGATTGCCGGGTCCGCGGCAAGCTTTCGGCCGATGGTCAGCCAGTCGATGCCTGCCGGCTTGAGGTCGATGGCATCGGTACGCCGCTGGGTGATCGCGGCTCGTGCGGCCCTGTTGGGGCGGCCCATGTGCGCAGCTCCTCAAAACCCCCGCGCCGCCCTTCCATGATCCTGTATCGGAGGGCGGCGGCGGGGCTACGAGCTGCTAGCGGGCGAGCGTCCACTTCGTGAGGCGGTCCACGATCTCCAGGACGGACCTGCGCGCGCCGGCGGAGATGAACGCGAAGACGACGAACGAGGGGATGAGCGCGACCACCACGACCAAGGCGGGCAGCATGCGCACGACGATGGTGCAGAAGTCGAGCACGGCGCGGAGGGTCCGGGTCTGCGACAGGAGGTCGATCAAACGGTCCAGCAAGAGGTACTCCTCGTATACGCGAGCGAGGTCACCTGGTGTTCCGGACGAGGGCATACGCCTCCCTCGGTCGGTGCCCCAGTGGGGCAACCAGATGAGCAAACCCCGCTGGCCCGCGTTTCACGAGTCAGCGGCAGGGTTTCAACCTGCTGCGCAACTAGCTCTCCTGTGCGTTACTCCATGCCACGCCAAACAGCAGTCCGGCGGCCAGGTGAAATTACCGGCCGCCGGACCGCCATTCAAGACTGATTTTCAGTCACTGTCCGAGAAGTGCCGTCAGCTAGCCCTCGAACGACAGCTGTGTCCCCCCTGACCGCTCCTCTGGGGGTGCTGCTGCCAGAGCTGCCGGGACGTGGCGGTTTTGTCTCAGCCACCATCCGAACTGCCAGTTCCGGCACGTTCGGAACAGCCGGGCCTGCCGTAGCGGTTCGCCGGCAGGGATCGGGTGCTCCCCCTCACCCAGTAATGGGCTGCGCGTTCCGCAGCCGTACTCCCAGGCCCGGCACGAGGGCGTCCCCCTCCCACTCCGCGCTGGTACATGCTCGAAGCCGAGGTGAGCGTTCCTGCCCCAGTCCCACGGAATCGGCAGAGCGCACAGGTACCAGGCTGCCGGGGGATTCGTCGTCGGCAAGACCAAGCTCTGACGCTTAGCGCAACACACTCTCGGCCGCCCTCAAAACCGCCGTCATGGAAAAGCTGATCGCACAGAACTGGGCCGACCAGGTCGCCCTTCCGCGATACGAGAAACCCCTCGCCGTCGTCTGGACCGAGGAGCGAGTCGCTCGCTGGCGTGAGACCGGCCAGAAGCCCAGCCCCGTGATGGTCTGGACCCCCGAACTCACGGGTCAGTTTCTGGATGCCGCCGCAAGCCACCGGTTGTACGCAATGTGGCACCTGCAGGTCTTCCGCGGTCCCCGCCGAGGCGAAGCCGCAGGACTGAAATGGGCAGAGGTTGACATGGTCCAAGGGGCCGCGAACATCGTGGAGCAGCTTGTTGCCGACACCACGCACCAGATGTACGGCGAGACGCCCAAGAGCCGCAGCGGTCGACGAACCACAGCCCTCGACTCTGCAACGCACGCCCTTCTCGCGACCTGGCGGAAGGTACAGAAGGAAGAGAGAGCCGCATGGGAAGCGAAGCACCAGCGCAACCCCCAGAAGTACGGCCCCTACGTCGACAGCGGATACGTATTCACCCAAGACAACGGCACTCCGTGGCATCCCGATAACGTGTCCAAACTCTTCGACCGCCTCCTGCGGAGACTCGACATGCACCCCATTCGCCTGCACGACCTGCGCCACTGCGCGGCATCCCTGAGCCTTGCAGCCGGCCTTTCCATGAAGGCGATCCAGGCCCTACTGGGCCACGCATCATTCACTCTCACTCGGGACACGTACACCAGCCTGATGCCCCAGTTCGAGAAGGAGGCCGCCGATGCTCCGGTCGCCCTCGTTCCGCGCGCGCACCAACCGCCGGACGCTGGGGTAGGAGCCCTGCGTGACGGCGCGCGGCCTCCGATGACGCTCATCGCAGGGGGCGGAGAGGAGGCGGCATGACAGCTGCCTGGTGCTCTGTCCCCCTGCTGTCCCCCTGAGACGCAAAGTGGCCTCCCGGAAGCCCTTCTGGGAGGCCACTCTTATACGTTTTTGCTGTTCAGAGGTGTTCCATCGTCTTCCGGCTAACCTGCTGGACGCTGTTCTTCCGAAGCGGCGCATGTGGAGGAGAGGCCGCCCCGGAACAGGCCCCGGAGCGGTGGGGCCGGGGACCGGGTCGGGGGATCAGGTCGTGTCGCCCGGGCGGACCAGGCCCGCCTCGTACGCGAAGATCACCGCTTGGGCGCGGTCGCGCAGGTCCAGCTTGCCGAGGACCCGGCCGATGTGGGTCTTGACCGTCTGCTCCGCCAGCACCAGGTGCGCGGCGATCTCCTGGTTCGACAGGCCGCGCGCGATCAGCTCCAGCACCTCCGTCTCCCGCGGGGTCAGACCGTTCAGCCGCAGCGCCGGATCCTTGCGCGGCGCCGGCCGCTGCCGCACGAAGTCCGCGATCAGGCGACGGGTCACCGAGGGTGCCAGCAGCGCCTCGCCGGAGGCGACCACCCGGACCGCCGCGATCAGATCGGCCGGCGGGGCGTCCTTGAGCAGGAACCCCGACGCGCCCGCGCGCAGCGCCTCGTACACGTAGTCGTCGATGTCGAAGGTGGTCAGCATCAGCACCCTGGGCCGGTGCACCACCCCCGGCGGCGGATCGAGCAGCTGCCGGGCCGCGGAGAGTCCGTCCAGCTCCGGCATCCGTACGTCCATCAGCACCACGTCGGGGTGGACGGTGCGCGACACCCGCACCCCCTCCCGGCCGTCGGGCGCCTCGCCCACCACGTCGATGTCGGGCTGCGCCGACAGCAGCGCGGCGAACCCCGCCCGCACCATGGCCTGGTCGTCGACGATGATCACGCGGATGGTCAACTCGGTTCCTTCTCGGCGTCGTTCAGGGGAAGCCGGGCGGCGACCCGGAATCCGCCGTCGGGCAGCGGGCCCGTGTCCAGGGTCCCTCCGGTCAACCGTACGCGTTCGCGCATCCCCACCAGACCGTGCCCCGTGCCCGAACTCTCCACCTCCACCTCCACCACCGCGTCCCGCGCCGGACCGTTGACCACCAGCACGAGCACGTCGCCCCCCGGAGCGGAGCGGGTCACCGAGACCCGGGTCCGTGCCCCCGGGGCGTGCCGCACCACGTTCGCCAGGGCCTCCTGCACGATCCGGTACGCCGACAGGTCCACGGCCGGCGGCACCGCCTCGGCCGCGGCCGACGCCAGGGACAGCTCCACCGGCTGCCCGGCCCGTACCGTCGCCTCCACCAGCTGCTGGATCCGGCCGATCCCGGGCTGCGGGAACCGCTCGCCGCCCGCGCCCTCCGCGCCGTTCGTCCCGTCGCCGCGCAGCACCGTCAGCAGCCGCCGCATCTCGCCCAACGACTCGCGCGCGCCGGCCGCGATCGCCGCGAACTCCTCCCGCACCGGCTCCGCCATGCCCGGCAGCCGGTACGGGGCCGAATCGGCCTGCACGGTGATGACCGACATGTGGTGGGCCACCACGTCGTGCAACTCCCGGGCGATCCGCGCCCGCTCCTCCAGCAGCGTGCGCCGTGCCCGCTCCGCCTCGCTGATGCTCTCCTGCTCCGCGATCCGCTGCCGGGCGTCGCCCAGCTGCCGCAGCGCACCCGTCAGGGCCAGTACGGCCCCGCTGAGCACGAACTGCAGCGCCACGGTGTTCGTCACGCCGGCGGGCTCGGAGAAGCCGAGCACCACCCCGGCGGCGCCGGTCGCCAGCCACACCTGGACCAGCGTCCGGATGGACTCGCGCAGCCCCAGACACACCATCAGCACCTGGTAGCCGACGATCACCATCGGCGGCCACGGCCAGGTCTGCCCGCCCACCCGGTCCGCGCCGATCAGCAGGACGGCCCCGACGACGTCGGCGAAGAGCACCATGACCCAGGCGGGCACAGGCCGGGTGACCGCCAGCAGCAGCGGAACGGTCTGCGCCACGCCCAGCGCCCCCGCCCAGCCGCCGTTCACCCCGTAGTCGTTGCTCAGCACCGCGATGGTCACCGGCAGCAGCGTGATCACGAAGATGCCGACGACCGTGAAGGGCAGCATCCGCTGCCACCGCCTGGGTGCCCGCGCGAACAGTGCCTCGCCGGGCCGGGCGGGCGTCCGCAGCACGACCGCGAACCGGTCCAGCGGGTCCGTCCCCCGCCCCCCGCGCCGCGCGCGGGAGCCGTGCGGCCCGTCCGGCTCGCGCGACTCCTGCCGCTCGCGCGCCTCGCGCGCCTTGCGCACCTTACGGTTGCGGACACGGGCCGGGATGCGGGGTTTGAGGCTCATGATCCGTACAGCCTATGCGCCGGGCGGGCGCGCGGGGCGCGAAGCGCGGGGGCGGGCCCTCGGAGCCGGCTCGTCCATGATCACGAGTTCGAGGGTTTCCCTTCCGCCACGGCCGCCTCACCCGCAGACTGTGTTCCCGTGACGTCACGGAAGACCAACGCCCCCGCCCTCGCCACCTTCGGACTGCTCGCGGCCTGGGCCGTGCACGACCTGGAGGAGGTCGCCACGATGGCCCGCTGGTCCCGCACCCGGGTCCCGGCGCTCCGCGCCCGCCACCCCCGGGTCCCCGAGCGGCTCTGGCGCGGTGTCACCGACGTCGACGGCCGCGACTTCGCCACCGCCGTCGGACTCGTGGGCGTCCTCGTCACGGCGGCCGCCGCCGACGGCTACCGCACCGGCGGCCGTTCCGCCTTCTACCAGAGCGCCCTCGACGGCTTCGGCCTGCACGGCCTCGTCCACCTGGCGCAGGCCGCCGCGACCCGCGGATACACCCCCGGCGTGGTCACCTCCCCGCTCGTGGTCGTCCCCTTCACCCTCTGGGCGCGCGGCCGGCTGAGCCGCGCCGGGGTGCTGCGTCCCACCCGCCCCCGGGACCTGGCCGTCTCCCTCGCCATGGCCGCAGCGACCGCCGCGGGCGCGCACGCCGTGGCCCGGCGGATCCGGTAGCCGCCGGGTTCGTTCCCCCGGCGGGCTCCGCTCGTTGACCGGGCATGGAGCTGTTGCCGACCATCGCGGCGCCGGGCGTCGGTGAACGGGCCGACGCCGCGGCCGATGCCGCCTGCCACCTCTATGACGCCGTCGTGCCCTGGAGCGGCGACGAGCCCGGCGGGTGGAGCCGGACCGCCGCCGAGGACGCCGCCGAGACCATCGAGACCACCGCGCACGCCCTCGCGCACATCCACCCGCGCGCCGAGGTCATCCTCGCGCCCGTGCACGCGGCCCTCGCCGACCTGCGCCGCCAGCTCGCGCTGGCCCCCGCGGAGCTGCTGGGCGCCGAAGGGGTCCCGGTGGTCGCGCGCACGGTCGGCAACCCGCGCCGCACCCGCTGGGTGCGGGTGCTCACGCCCCCTTCGCCCCGGCAACCGCCGCCTGGTACAGCTTCCTGATCTCGGCGCCGAAGTAGGAGCTGTACGAGGTGTCGGCGGTGGGCCCGCCCGTCTTCCAGCCGCCGATCACCCCGACCACGTCGCCGGTCCGGGTGCGGTCGTCGAAGCGCGTGATGAAGGGGCCGCCGCTGGTCCCGCCCGGGTAGCCGGTGCAGTCGATGCGCAGGAACGAGCCCGGGCTCCCGGGGTCGGTGCTGGTGAACTTGGTCGTGCGGTTGACGCACACGCGCGGGCGGGCCGCCGACGCGGGATGGCCGATCAGGGTCACCTTCGCGTGGGTGAACGTGGCTCCGGTGAGGAGGCGGTTGCCGCCGACGGCGTCCTCCACCGCGCGGCCGGAGGCGTTCGGCCCGACGGCGGCGAAGGCCACGTCCAGGGTGGCGGCCTTCTCCGCCCCCTGGGTCCTGTAGCGCTGGTCGATCCACACCTTGGAGCGGCCCGCCGAATCGCGCAGGACCGGGAACATGCCGTACGGCCGGGGCTTCGCGCGGGTGTAGCGCGGTACGAAGGCCACCTGGCGGGTGTCCGACCCGAGCAGGCAGTGCCCCGCGCTCAGCACCAGGTTGCGGCCCGGGGACGAGACCACGCTGGCGGTGCAGAAGTAGGCCCCGGCGCCCTTCATGACGTACATCCGGCCGACTGCCGGGACCCCGTCGAAGTCCTGGCCGACCCCGGCCGTGGCGGGCGCGAGGACGGGCCCGGCCGGTGCCCGGGTGGGCGCGGCGGGCGCGGGCGACGGCGAGGGGGCGGTGGGGGAGGGGAGCGGGTCGGCGGTGGGACCGGTGGGGCTCTGGGGCGTCGGGATCGTCGGGGTCGAGGCCGGGGTCGGGGGCGGCACCGGGGCGCCGGGGGCCGCGGGGGCGGTCGTGTCGCCGGGTGTGGCGGGTGAGGCCACAGGCGCCACGGGGGCGGCCGGGGTGGAACCGGCGGGGGAGGCGGGCGCTTCCGGGGGCGCGGGAGTGGCGGCCACACCCGGCGCGGGTTCGGTGCCTGCGGGTTCGGTGCCCGTGGGTTCGGTGCCTGTGGGGCTTGCGGCCGCGGGGCTCGTGGCCGCCGGGTCGGCTCCGGCGGGGCCGGTGCCTGCGGGGCTCGTGGCCGCGGGGTCGTCGCCCGCGGGGTTGCCCGTAGCCGGAGCGTCCGCCGTAGGAGCGCCCGGAAGCGGACCGGTCGGAGGCGGACCGGCCGCCGCGGGGCTGCCCGCCGTGGCGCCGTCGGCCGCGCCGCCGCCCTTCGCGGGAGCGGCCGACGGGGGATCGGGAACTGGTGCCGGAACGCCGTCGGCGACGGGTACCGGGACGGGGTCCGGAACCGGCAGGGCCGCGGCCATCCGCTCCGGCGTCCAGAAGGCGGCGGCCTCGCGCGCGGTCCAACGGCTCTGGGCCGCCTGCGCACTGCCCGCCTCCGCGACGGGCAGCGGCCCGCCGGGCAGCAGCAGCGCGGCGGCGGCCGTGGCCGCCGCCAGCGTCAACGTACGTCGCATGTCTCGCTCCTGAGGGTGTGGGCCGGGACGGCCCGGCTGACCTGGTGCTGCGACCGGCGGGTTCGCCGGGGCGCGGCGTCCGGTGCGGCACCGCACCGCGTGGTCGGACCGCGCGAGTACCTCCGGTACGCGCCGCGGTCCTCCCGCCCCGTACCGCACCGCACCGGACGCCGCGGCCCGGCGAACGCTCCCGGCCGCGGCACTAGACGGCCTGCGGAAATCGGAACAGCCGGTCGGGGTCGTAGGCCCGCCGGACTTCCTCCAGCCGGGGGAGGTTGGAGCCGTAGTAGGCCCGGCGCCAGCCGGCGAGCTCCGGGTCGGCGTAGTTCTGGTACGCGGCGCCGCCCGCCCACGGGCGCAGGTCCTGCCAGAGCCCGTTCAGCCAGGCCCGGTGGCGGGCCACCTCGGCCACCGGAGCCGACTGCGGCCAGTAGACGAGGTACTGGGCCAGGAAGGCACTGCCGCGGTGGACGAAGGCGGTGTCGGCGGCGGCGACCCGGTTCAGGGCCCCGCCGCACACCCCGTCGAACTGGACGACCCCGAGTCCGCCGCGCGGCGCCTGCCCCGCGTACCGCCGGACGGCCGCCAGCACCGCCGTGACCGCAGGCTCCGCCAGCCCGGACGGGCCCCAGAAGTCGGAGCGGGCGGCGTACGAGTCCCGCCCCAGCCGCCCCTGCGGGTCCCGGCCGGGCAGCCGGCCCGGGAGCCGGCACCGGTCGGGGGCCGGGTCGGCGCAGCCCGCCATGGCCCGAACGGTGTCCGCGTAGCTCCGTACGACGGTCCAGCTGTCCCGGGGCCCCCGCCCCACCAGGTCGGTGAGCCGCGTCAGTTGCCGCTCCAGTTCCCCGCGCCCGTCGAGGCACACGACCCGGACGGCGGGCACCGCGGCGGCCCCGGCCCCCGACTCCACCGCGAACTCCACCTGGCTCCAGAACGGGTCCGGCAGCCCGCCCAGCCAGCGCTGCCACCCGCGCAGCACCGCCGGGGAGTCGGCGGCCGCCCAGTGCAGCTCGGCGAAAGCGGTGTCGGTGACCGGATGGGTGCGCAGCCGGAACTCGGTGACCACCCCGAAGTTGCCACCGCCGCCCCCGCGCAGGGCCCAGTACAGATCGGGGTCCCCACCCGGCCCGACCTCCCGCACCACCCCGTCCGGGGTGACCACCCGGGCGCCGGAGAGCCGGTCGCAGGTGGCCCCGTAGGCCCGCGAGGAGAGGCCCAGGCCACCGCCGAGGGTGAGCCCCGCGATGCCGACGGAGGGGCACAGCCCGGCCGGAACGCCCAGACCGTCCGCCGCGAGGGCCGCGTGCAGACCGGAGAGCCGGGCACCCGCGCCGACCCGTACCTCACCCCCCTCGACCGTCACACCGGCCATCGCCCCCACGTCGACCACCAGACCGGCGGCCACGGTGGACCAGCCCGCGTAACTGTGGCCGCCGCCGCGCGGTACGACCGGGGCGCCCGACCGGCGGGCGAAGTCCAGGCAGACGGCGACGTCCCCGGCGTGCGCCGGGTAGGCGACGGCCGCGGGGGAGACGGAGTCGAAGCGGGGCTGGAACAGCTGTCGGGCCTCGGCGTAGTCCGCATCACCGGGCAGGACCACCCGCCCGTCCAGCGCGCGGGCGAGCGCCCCGAAGTCGGCGCTGCCCCGCGGGGACCGGACGGCCGCGCCGACGGAGGCCAGGACGGCGGCGGCGGTGCCCGCGAGGACCCGGCGGCGTGGGAGGCTCATTCCTCCTTCCTCCCACTGCCCGGCCCCATCGGGGCGAAGGCGGGCCCGCCGAAATCGTGTTGTCAGCCGAACAGATTACGTTTCGAGCGCCCGTGCCGGGCGGCCTGGCGGCCCGCACCCGAAGCGGCTCGGGCCCACGGAGCCGGGTCCGCGCCCCGAGCCGGGCCCGCGTCCCGAGTCGTGTCTGCGTCCCGGGGCGGGCCCGCGCCCCGAGCGGGGTCCTCGTGCCGAGCCTGACCGGGAGCGGGCCCGGCGGGCGGCCCGGGGAAGGTCGGCGCCAGGCACGCGGCTGTGTGCGGCCCCGGGCTGCTGCCCGTTCGGGCCGGTGGGTCGGGCGGCGCCGGGGGTGGCGGGGTACCCGGCCCGGGGGAGGCACCCGGCGCGGCGCGGCGCGGACTTGGCAGGGCGGACCGGCTCCGCCGGGGCGGCACGGGGCTAGCCACTTCGGGCCGTGGGCAGGCGTCCGACCGGGGTCGAGGCGCCGACGCGGCCAGCCCGCTTGGCGCGACCGCCTGACCCGCCCGACCCGACCGCTCGACCCGGCCGACCGGTCAGGTCGGGTGCGTGGTGGCGAGTGCCCGGGGCAGGGGCCCGCTGTGGACCAGGGCATGGCGGAGCTGCCTCGCGCGGCCTGCCTGTCCGGCCCCGCCCTCTCGGCCGGTCCCGTCCGGGACGAGCCTCTCGTGCTGCGGACCACACCATGGTGGGGCGGCACGGTACGGCCCAGCCGTTACCTGCCCGGACTGCCTGGCCTGCCAGCCCGGTCCGGGGTCCTCGGGGTGCGGACCACGGCGTGGCGGGCCGCGGCCTCGTCAGGTACGGGTGGACCCGGTGGACCCGGTGGACCCGGTGGACCCGGTGGACCCGGTGGACCCGGTGGACCCGGTGGACCCGGTGGACCCGGTGGACCCGGTGGACCCGGCGGGTCAGGCGGGTCAGGCCGGTTCAGGCCGGTTCAGGCGGGTCAGGCCGGGTCAGGCCGGGTCAGGCGGGTCAGGCGGACCCTCCGGACCTGCCCGACCTGCCGGACCCATCGGCCCCACCAGCCCTGTCGGCCCCACCAGCCCCGCCGGGTCAGGCGGTAGGGGTTTTGCGGGCCAGGACGAAGCCGTGGGGGCCGGTCTCGTTCGTGACCGGTTCGCGGACCAGGCGGGCCACCTCCGTCAGTCCCGCCTCCGCCAGCCGCTCGGCGACCAGGCCGGGCGGGGTCCCGTACACGTCGAGGTCGACGGGATGGCCGTGGGCGGGCTCCGGCAGCCGCCGCCCGTCCCCCGCCTCGAACGCGAGCAGCGCGTACCCGCCCGGAGCCAGTACCCGGGCGAACTCCGTGAAGACGGCGGGAAGCTCCCCCGGCGGGACGTGCGCGGTGGAATGCCAGGCCACTACCCCGCCCAGGGCCCCTTCCGCGACGTCCAGCGAAGCCATCCGGCCCACCTCGAACCGAAGCCCCGGATAACTCCGCCGGGCCACCGCCACCATCGCGGGGGACAGGTCGACGCCGAACGCCCGTACGCCGAGACCGTTCAGGTAGGCCGTGATCCCTCCCGGCCCGCAGCCGAGGTCCGCGACGGCCCCGCCGCCCCCACCGCGTACGCACTCGGCGAAGGCGCCCAGCATGGCCCGGTCCAGGGGCGCGGCCTCCAGGACGCCCGTCAACAGCCGGGCGTGGTCGACGGCGACGGCGTCGTGGGACGCCCGAACGGCACTCAGGCGCGAGCTCTCTGTCATGCCCCTGAACAGTAGCCCGCCCGGGGGCGGGTCTCACCCCCCGGAAGCCTTCGACGGGCCGCCGACCGGACCTGTTCCCCCGCCCGTCGGCCGCCCGTCAGCCGCCGGTCAGCGGATTCGGGAGCTCCGCCCACTGGTCGCCCGGCACCCCCGGACTCAGCCGCATCAGGGTCAGTGCCTTCACGGGCAGCGGCCCGCTCCTCAGCAGTTCCGAGTCGGGGGTGGGCGGCAGACCGTCCAGGGCCCCGGCCAGTGCCTCGCCGAGAGCGCCCGACGAACCCGCCGTGGCGGCCAGGGCCCCAGCCACCAGGGAGCCGAACAGTTTGCGCCGCAACACCGTCTCGTCGTCCGTGACGAGCCGGCCCGACAGCGGAGGCACCGCCAGCCCGTGCCGGGCCAGCCGGGCCGGGCTGATCCGGATGTCGGCGAGGTCGCGGTAGACGAGCCGCCGCGGTGCCCCGTCGGGACCCATGACCAGCAGCAGGTTCTGGCCGTGGGCCTCCAGGGCCACCCCGAGGTCGAGCACCTTCAGGCACACCGACACCGCGAGGCGGGCGAACTCGGCCTGCCAGACGGCGGAACGGGACAGCTCCGTGCCGGCCAGCGCCGCCACCGGCACCACCCGCTCGCCGGGCCCCGCGTACGCCTCCGGGGCCTCGCGGAGCACCGCCGCCAGGTCCGGGCTGTGCGCGGTGGCCGCGCCGAGGGTCCGGGTGATGTGCAGGCGGCCGTCGAGCCGCTCCGTCAGGGCGTGCGCGAAGGCGGACACCACGGCCGCCGTCTCGACGGAGTACTCCGAGATGTCCCGGACGGAGGAGGTCAGCCGGGTGCTCAGGGCCGTCTTCACATGGGGGCCGCCCGCCGCCGGGGCCAGCGTGCGCAGCGCCATCAGCGGAT
This sequence comes from Streptomyces sp. NPDC031479, assembly GCF_055581065.1. Lineage (NCBI taxonomy): Bacteria > Bacillati > Actinomycetota > Actinomycetes > Kitasatosporales > Streptomycetaceae > Streptomyces > Streptomyces sp. NPDC031479. Next base: position 55,870 of record NZ_JBVIKC010000028.1, on the reverse strand, counting down.
GTGCCGGGAGAGCGCCCGCCCGGACCTCCTCGCCCTTCAGGACGTGCTCCGCCTGCCAGGGGTGCACCGGCACCAGGATCCGGTCCCCGTCGCGCAGGTGGTCCGGCCAGTCCCCGGTGACCAGGCACTCCCGGACCGGTACGGGAACCAGCCCGAGCCCGACCAGCGGCCGGTGCTCCGGCGCGTACGCCAGCTGTTCGGCCACCGAGAACCCGGGCCGGGAGCGGCAGTTGGGGTGGTAGGGATGGCCGTCGACCACCGTCTGCTCCCACTCCCAGCCGGTGCGCGGCTCCGCACCGGGACCTCGTGGCCGTCCGGCCCGGGACAGGGCGAGGGAGGCGGTGCTGTCGTCCAGCTCGGCGGCGAAGGCGGCCCCGTGGGGCACTCCGAGCGCCTCCACCAGCCCCGCGGCCCGCCGGTGGGTCCGCCCGTCGAGCCGCATCCCGGTGACGAGGTCGCCGGTGGCGTACGGGTCCGCCGGCGGGCCCTCCAGCCGTCCGCCCCCGGCCAGCAGCAGCGTGAGGGAGTCCGGCCCGCGTTCCCGGCGCGCCACCCACGGCAGCGGCTCGAAGGCCAGCGCCCGCCACAGCCGGGTGAGCACGGCCGACCGCGCGCCGTCCAGGGAGGCCTCGTACGCCGCTCCGAGCGAGGGCCGTACGCCGGCCAGCGCGGTGCGGACCGCCTCCTCGCCGCCGGTCGCGGCCGTGCTCGCCGGGGTGCCGGTGGCGACCGGGGCCGGGGTGGTGTGATCGGGGTCGGGGACGTGCGCGGTGCGGTCCAGGGTCCCGTTCCTTTCGTATCGTTTTGCCGGATGATCACTTCATCATCACGGATACTGAAGATCACGGCCGACGGTTCCCCTCCCTGGAACCGCGGCGCACCGGATGGACCGAATGGAACCAGTGGACCTCAACACCGCCGCCGATGCCTGCGCGGCCGCCCCGCTCCTGAACTGCCTGCTCCGGGAGGTGGCCGACGCCGAGGGCGCGGGCGTCCACCGGCTGCGCGGAAGCGGCCGGATCCTGAGGGTGGGCGGCGGACGCCGGCCCTCCGACCCGGCCCTGCGCACGGCGGACGGCTGGCAATCGCTCAGCCACGCGGAGCTGGTCAAGCTCACCTCCGACGAGCTGCGCCAGTACACCGGCGTCTCCAACGACGAGCTGCCTTCCGAGATCGCCGACAGCCGGGCCGCGGTCGCCGCGCTGCTGGCCGCGCGGGCCGCCGCCGACGCCCCGGAGGATCCGTACCTGCGGTCCGAACAGGCCCTGGTCATGGGGCATCCGCACCACCCCGCCCCCAAGGCCCGCGGCGGCGCGCCCGCCGCGAGCTGGCTCCCCTACGCCCCCGAGGCCCACGCCCGCTTCCCGCTCGTCATGCTGGGCCTGCGCGAGGACCAGGTGGCCGAGGAGGGCGGACCGGCCGCCGCCGACGCGGTCGACGCGCTGGCCGGGATCCTGGACGGCCCGCGCCCGCCCGCCGGGTACCGGGCCCTGCCCGCCCACCCCTGGCAGCTCGAACTGCTCGCCGGACGGCCCGGGGTGCTCGAGGCCTTCGCCGACGGCCGGCTGCTGCGGCTCGGCCCGACCCGGCTGCCGGTGTGGCCCACCGCCTCGATCCGCACCGTGCACGCCCCGGGTCCGGACGCCGACCTGTTCGCGAAGTTCAGCCTCGACGTGCGGATCACCAACGACGTGCGCCGGCTGTGGCGCCACGACCTGCTGAAACTGTGCCGGACCGATGCCGCCGTCGAGGCCGCTTTCGCCGATCTGCGCGGGCGTACGGGATCCGGAGCGGTCTGGCTCGCCGACCGCGGGTACCGCACCGCGTCCTTCGCCTTCGAGGAGCTCGCCGTGCTGGTGCGCGACGGCCTGCGGACGCGGGTGGCCGAGGGGGCGACCCCGCTGCTGGCCGCCGCGCTCGCCGAGGACTTCCGGGGAAGTCCCCTCGCGGCGGCGGCCGACCCCGTGCGCTGGTGGCGGGCGTACCTGCGTCACGTCGTACCTCCGGTGCTGTACCTGTTCGCCCGGCACGGGATCGTGCTGGAGGCCCACCTGCAGAACTGTCTCGTCGCGGTCGACGCCGACGGCCTGCCGGTGCAGGCCCTCTTCCGCGACGCGGAGGGGGTGAAACTCCCCCCGGACATGCCGCGCGGGGCGGCCTGGGAGCGGCTCGTGTACTGCCTGGTCGTCAACCACCTGGCGGAGGTGGCGGCGACGCTGGCCGAGCACCGGCCGGAGCGGGCCGCGGAGCTGTGGCCGGCCGTCGCCGAGGAGCTGCGGCGCTTCGACGCCGCGCACGGCCTCCCGGAGATCGCGGACCTCCTGTCCGCCCCCGCGCTCCCGGCCAAGACGAACCTGCTGCTGCGGTGGACCCGCGCGGACGGGGCCGACGCCCGTTACCTGCCGCTGCCCAACCCGCTGCGGGGGTAGGGGCCGACGCGTCCGGGAGCGGGATTTGGCCAAGGTGGTGCAGGCCGGGGCAACCGACGTACCGAAAGGTATAGACCAATGCTAGGTTGGGCGGGCAGACCGCGCAGTCCTTGACCACCCGTCAGAGGAGAAGCCATGCCCTCCCCGTCGCGGGGCGGCGCCCCGGCCGCCATGCCCAAGTACCAGCGGATCGCCGCAGAGCTGCGGGCCGAACTCCACCGCTCCGCCCACGACTCCGGCGGCCGGCTGCCGTCCGAGCGCAGCCTCGCCACCCGGTACGGGGTCAACCGCCAGACCGTCCGCGCCGCGCTCCAGGAGCTGCGGGCCGACGGGCTGATCGTCACCGGCCGCCGGGGCACCCGGGCGGCCGGGAGCCAGGCCGCACCGGCCGCACCCGCCGCACGAGCCGTACCGGCGGCATCGCCGCCGCCGCGGCGGGCGCCGGCCGCTCCGGGGAGCCGCCCGCACCCGGCCGGGACCCCGGGTGGTCCGGCCCCGCACGCGGCCGGAGCGGGCGCGCGGGCCGGGGGGACCGTGACCCGGCTCACCCTGGTCACCGTGCCGCCCTCGCTCGCCGCGCTCCTGGGCATGAGCGGCGGCGCGCGCACCCTGGTCCACCACCGGCGCGTCCACGGCCCGGGCGGTGAGGCGCTCCGCCACGCCGTGACGTACATCTGCCCGCGCACCGCCGCCCGGACCCCGGAACTGGCGCCCTACCTCGACCGGTCGGCCGCCGCCCGCGACGAGGACCTGCGGCCGTTGCACCGCTGGCTGGAGCGGGCCGCCGTCCGGGGCCGGACCGCCGAGACCATCACGATGACCCGCACCATCCGGCCCGAGGCCCCGGACGCCGCCGGCGGTCTGTCCGTACGCCGCCTGCTCCACGACGCCTCCGGCCGGCTGATCGCCGTCACCGATCTGGCCTTCCCGACCTGGGACCGGCTCACGTTCCACCGCCGTCCGGAGGCCATTGGATTCCGCGTCAGTTAGGCCTTCCCGGAAGGGCCGGAAGGGCCGTAAGAGCCGGACCCGGTCCCGCCGGGCGTGCGGTGCCGGCTCAGAAGCGCAGCGCCCAGGAGTCGAGACGGCCGGTGTGCCCGGCGCGGGTGTCGAACACGCGCAGCCGCCACACGCCGTTCGCCGCGCCGACCTGGGCCGGGGTGGCCGTCGGGTGTCCGGAGAGGTGCAGGGCGGCGGCGCCCGCGACGTGCGGGGTGGCACCACGCGGCCGAGGTGATGAAGTCGCCGGGGGCGAACAGGTCCACGAGCGGGCCGTGGTTGGAGTAGTCGGAACGCCGGTCACCCTCCCCGGTCGCGCCGACCGTCAGCGCGCTCTCCACCCGGGCGGGGGAGTGCCCGGAGGCGACGGAGGCCCGGACGGCGGAGTCCAGGACGTCGTCCGCCTCCCCGCCCAGGCTCATGTTCGCCACCGCCGGCTTCACGGCGTTGCGGGTGACCCAGTCGACGCCCGCAACCACCTGCTCGACGGTGCGCGAACCCGCGTGGTCGAGCACCCGCACCGCGACGACCTCCGCCTTCTCGGCGACGCCCGCCGTGGTACCGGCGAGCGTCCCGGCGACATGGGTGCCGTGACCGTGTTCGCCCCAGGAGGTCATGTCATCGTCGACGCCGTCGTAGCCGTAGGAGGCGCGCGGGCGACAGTTCGGCCGGTAGCCGTTGAGGGCGTAGTCGAGGGTGCGGCGGATCTTCCCGCCGAGACGTTCGACGACCGTCCGGCCCTCGGCCGTACGGGAGGCCGCGCGGCCGGGTCTGAGCAGCACGAGGTAGCTGCCGGAGACGGCGCCGGGCGCCCCGGCGTAGCGGACTGCGCCCTCGGCGGGGCCGGCGGCGGAGGGGGCACCGAGGGCGAGAGCGGCGGCGAGCGCGGTTCGCAAACCGGCCACTGGTTGGAACAACTGCCTTTCACCAGGCCTAAGATGGCGAGAGCCCTGGATGTCCGCGCAGGAAGACAGGGCGCTCGCCATCTCCCCTCGGCGGACATCCGCCCGACGAGGAAAGGTGAAGCGATGCTTTCGCGCGCCCACATCACACCCATACTGATAATTTCCGGGTCGGGTGCGGCGATCGGTGCACTCGGCCCTCTCGCGGGCACATCCGACAGCCCTGTTTTCCACGCGGTGAGCACCGTGTTCTCCGGTGGCTGGTCGTGGGCGTGTTTCGCCTTCCTGGTCGGCTGTTTCCGTCCGTCGAAGGCCGAGTCGGCCTTGCTCGCCTCCCTGGGACTGGCCATCGGTGTGGCCGTTTACTACGGGCTCAAGGCTCTGAGTCCGCTGGAACCGATCGGGATGGACGTCACGGTCACATCGAGCGGCGCGGACACCTGGTCGGACATCCTCTTCTGGGGATCGCTCGCTTTCCTTTTCGGCGCCCCGCTGGGACTGTTCGGAAACCTGGCGCGGATCCCCGGTATCGCCGGCCTTCCGTTCCGTCTGCTCGTTCCGCTGATCGCCTTTTTTGAGACGAATGTGCGGCTGGATGTGGAGGTTGCGGCCGCGGGGCCCGGCGCCGGATCCGCATGGAGCGTGATTCGTGTGCTTGCCGTCCTCACCGCCATGGTTCTTGTGGGACACATGGTGTGGGGGTGGCGCACTCGGCACGACGGCCCGGGAGTCGGGTCGGCTTCGGACTGAGCCTGTCGCCGTGCGCGAGCGAGCCTTCGGCGTGCGGAGATGACCGCCGGCGGCGGCCGAGGGGCTCGCCCGTCGGATGGCCCGTCGGCCGCTCGGCCGCCCGGTCGCCCGGTCGCCCGGCCGCTCGGGTACTCAGGCCGTCGGGAGCGGGGGCGCCGGGGGTCTGGCCGGTGCGAGGCCGTCCGTTTCCGGGGACGCGGTGTCGCCGAAGGCGTCGCCCGCCGGGACGAGCGCGACCGGGACGCCCGGCTCCGGGTCCGGGACGGGGTCCCGGGGCGCGGCGGGGGCGCCGGTGAGGAGGGCGAGGAGGCCGGCCACCTGGACTCCCGCCTCGGCAGGATGGCGGAACACGGCACCCGCCGAGATCTCGTACCGGTTGCGACGTCCGTCACGCACCCGCTGGAGATATCCGTCGGATTCCAGGTCGGCGACGATCGTCTGCACGGTGCGCTCGGTGAGCGCGCACGTCACGGCCACATCCCGCAAACGCACGGCCGGATCCCGGGCGATGGTCACCAGGACGCGGGCGTGATTTGTCAGGAATGTCCAGTTCTGTCGACGTGTCATGCTCCCCATGCCGTCATCATGCGGTACATGATTCATGTCACGCAAGACGCGAAACGGGTTTCCGGTAATTCTTGACGTACGAGAAGAAGAAGGCCAGCATCTACGGCAGTCAAGGTCCCGCGCCGCAAGCCGACCAGCCCAAGGAGCGAACCCGAATGCCGGTTTCCGCCAGCACCACCTCCAGCGCCGTCCCCGGCACCCGTACCGTCGAAGCCGCCGCGCTCCCGTGCCCCCGCCGCACCGCCGAGGCCGCCCGCACCGCGGGCCTGCCCCGGATCGACGAACCCCGCGAGATGGCTCCGGCCGATGCCCGCGAGCTCTCCAAGGTCTTCTTCCGACGCCTTCGTGTCCTCGAAGAGGGCACCCCGGAGTACCAGTACGTCCGCAACACGCTCATCGAGATGAACGCCTCACTCGTCCAGTACGCCGTGCGCCGCTTCCGCGGCCGGGGTGAGAACGGCGACATCGAGGACATCGTCCAGGTCGGCACCATCGGCCTCATCAAGGCCATCGACCGCTTCGACCCGGACCGCGAGAACGAGTTCTCCACCCTCGCGATGCCGTACATCACAGGCGAGATCAAGCGCCACTTCCGCGACACCACCTGGGCGGTCCGCGTCCCGCGCCGGCTCCAGGAGCTGCGCATCGACATCGCCAAGGCGAAGGAGGAGCTGACCGTCAGGCTCGACCGCTCGCCGACCGTCGCCGACCTCGCCGCGCACCTCGACCTCACCGACGAGCAGGTCATCGAGGGGCTGGTCGCCGCGAACGGCCACACCAGCGGCTCCCTGGACGCCCCGCAGGGCGAGCACGGAGACGGCCCCGCCGAAGGCCACACCCTCGCCGACGTCATGGGCGAGGAGGAGCCGGCCATGGAGCTGGTCGAGGACATCCAGACCCTGGCCCCGCTGCTGGAACGCCTCAGCGACCGCGAACGCGCCATGCTGCGGATGCGCTTCGGCGAGGAGCTGACCCAGGCCCAGATCGGCGCCGAACTCGGGATCTCCCAGATGCAGGTCTCCCGCCTGCTCACCCGGCTGCTCGCCCACCTGCGGGCCTCGATGCTGGCCGACCCCGGCCCCGAGCCCACCCACGCGTCCGCACGCACCGTCTGACCGGAGTCGTGACGCGCACCGTGAGCTGCGTCACCCGGCCGTTTGCCGGGGCCGGGGCGGGGCAAGCGCGCCACTGGAGCGGAACCACGCCCTCCGGCCGATCGGGCCGCGGGCGCGGACCGCGCGGGCCGATCCCGCCCCGCTCCCCGGCCACCGCCGCCAGCGGTGCGCCGGACCCGGTACGACCCACGAGGTGCATGTGTCCACGCTCCAGGCCGAACACGTCTACAAGGTGTTCGCAAGGCGACCCGGCGACAGGACGGCCGCCGTCCGGGCCCTCGAACGCGGCGCCGACCGCGACGAGCTGCGCGCCGACGGCACGACGGCGGCCGTCATCGACGCCTCCTTCCGCGTCGAGCCCGGCGAGATCTTCGTCGTCATGGGGCTCTCGGGCTCCGGCAAGTCCACCCTCCTGCGGATGCTCAACGGTCTGCTGGAGCCCACGGCGGGCCGCATCCTCTTCGACGGCGAGGACCTCACCGGGCTCGGGGCGCGTGAGATGCGCCACGTACGCTCCACCAGGATCTCCATGGTGTTCCAGCACTTCGCGCTCTTCCCCCACCGCGACGTGCTGGCGAACGCCGCCTACGGTCTGGAGGTCCAGGGCGTCCCCCGGGCCGAGCGCGAACGGCGCGCCGCCGAGGCGCTGACGCTGTGCGGGCTCGGCGGCTGGGAGAAGTCCTGGCCCGACGAGCTGTCCGGCGGCATGCAGCAGCGCGTCGGCCTCGCCCGCGCCCTGGCCACCGACGCCGACCTGCTCCTGATGGACGAGTCCTTCAGCGCCCTCGACCCGCTGATCCGCCGCGACATGCAGGACCAGCTCCTCGAACTCCAGCGGACGCTGAAGAAGACCATCGTCTTCATCACCCACGACCTCAACGAGGCCATGAGACTCGGCGACTCCATCGCCGTCATGCGCGACGGCCGCATCGTCCAGCAGGGCACGGCCGAGGACATCCTCACCCGTCCCGCCGACGACTACGTCGCCTCCTTCGTGCAGGACGTCGACCGCTCGCGCGTGCTCACCGCCGACGCCGTCATGGACGAGGCCCCCGACGACGCCCCCGACGGGGCGGACGGCTGCACCTGCCCCACCGTCAGCGCCGACACCCCGCTGGCCGACCTGTGCGCCGTCAGCGCCCGGGTCCCGCACGCGGTGAGCGTCACGGACGCGGAGGGGGCCGTCGTCGGCTCCGTCCCGCAGGACCGGCTCATCGCCTTCATCGGTGACGAACAGCGGCCCCCGATGGCCTGCGCCTGCGCGGAGGTGGCCGCCTGATGCCCCGCCTGCACCTCGGCGCCTGGGCCGACAGCACCGTCGACTTCCTCCAGCGCCACCTGTCCTGGCTCTTCGACGCCATCAGCACCGTCGTGACCGGCCTCTACGACGGCATCGACGCGGTGCTCTCCGCGCCCGCCCCGCTGCTCTTCGCGGGCATCCTCGCGGTCGCCGCCTGGTGGCTGCGCGGGCTGCTCGCCGGCCTGCTGGCCTTCGCCGGATTCGCGCTCGTGGACTCGGTGGCGCTGTGGGACGAAGCCATGTCCACGCTGTCGCTGGTCCTCGTGGCGACCCTCGTCACACTCGTGTTCGCCCTGCCGCTCGGCGTCTGGGCGTCCCGCTCGGACCGGGTCAGCGCCACCCTGCGGCCCGTCCTGGACTTCATGCAGACCATGCCCGCCATGGTCTACCTGATCCCCGGCATCATCTTCTTCGGCGTGGGCGTGGTCCCCGGCATCATCGCCACGATCATCTTCTCGCTTCCGCCGGGCGTACGGATGACCGAGCTCGGCATCCGCCAGGTCGACGCGGAACTGGTCGAGGCCGCCGAGGCCTTCGGCACCACCCCGCGCGACACGCTCGTGCGGGTCCAGCTCCCGCTGGCCCTGCCCACGATCATGGCGGGCGTCAACCAGGTCATCATGCTCGGCCTGTCCATGGTGGTCATCGCCGGCATGGTCGGCGGCGGCGGACTCGGCGGCGCCGTCTACCGCGCCATCGGCAACGTCGACATCGGCCTCGGCTTCGAGGCGGGCGTCTCCATCGTCATCCTGGCCATGTACCTGGACCGGATGACCGGTGCCCTGGGCCGCCAGGTCTCCCCGCTCGGCCGCCGCGCCCTGGAGAAGACCCGGTCGGCCGCGAGCGGCGCGGCCCGGCTCTGGAGCCACCGTCCGCAGCCCGCGTACGCCGTCACCGGCGCCGTCGTCCTCGCCCTCGTGGCCGGCGGCATGAGCACCTTCGGCGCCCACGAGGAGCAGGGCCCGGCCGGCGCCGCCGACATCGGCAAGGGCCGCAAGGTCTCGCTCGGCTACATCCCCTGGGACGAGGGCATCGCCTCGACCTTCCTCTGGAAGGAGCTGCTGGAGCGCCGCGGCTTCAAGGTCGACGCCCGCCAGCTGGAGGCCGGCGCGCTCTACACCGGCCTCGCCGGCGGCCAGATCGATTTCCAGACCGACTCCTGGCTGCCCGTCACGCACGCCCAGTACTGGCAGAAGTACGGGAACAAGCTGGAGGACCTCGGTTCCTGGTACGGACCCACCTCGCTGGAGCTGGCCGTCCCCTCGTACATGAAGGACGTCCGCTCGCTGGCCGACCTCAAGGGCAGGTCCGGCGAGTTCAAGGGCCGGATCATCGGCATCGAGCCGAGCGCCGGCGAGATGTCCATCCTCAAGGACAAGGTGCTGGGGGAGTACGGCCTCGACGGCGAGTACGAGGTCGTCGACGGATCCACCCCGGGCATGCTCGCCGAGCTGAAGCGGGCCTACGAGAAGAAGGAGCCCGTCGCGGTCGTCCTCTGGTCCCCGCACTGGGCCTACTCCTCGTACCGGCTCACCAAGCTGGAGGACCCCAAGGGCGCCTGGGGCAAGGGTGACGGCATCCACACCCTGGCGCGCAAGGGCTTCTCCGACGACGAGCCGAAGGTGGCCGAGTGGCTGCGCTCCTTCAAGCTCACCGAGGCCCAGCTCACCGGCCTGGAGGCGAAGATCCAGGAGACCGGCAAGGGGCAGGAGCAGCAAGCCGTGCGCGCCTGGCTGAAGGACCACCCCGAGGTGGACGAGCTCACCTGACCGGGCCCTGCCGCCCGAACCCTGCGTACGCCGCGGCGCGCGGGACCGTCGTGGTCCCGCGCGCCGCGGCGTTCCCGGTGCGGCCGGTTCAGCCCACCGGCACCCGCTCGGCCTCCGGCCGGGCCGCCCGGTGCTCACCCCCGCGGGGCCGCGGTCGCAGCGGCCACCACAGGGACCGGCCCAGCAGCGCGGCCAGCGCGGGCACGAGCACGATCGACAGGACGAAGGCGGAGAGCAGGATCCCGACCGCCGTCGCGAAACCGGTCTGTTGCGTACCGGGATGCGGGCTGACGGCCAGGCTCCCGAAGGACGCGGCGAGCACCAGCCCGGCGGTCGCGATCGCCGGCGCGGTCTGCCGTACGGCGCGGGCCACCGCAGCCCGGGCCGGTCCCGGCCGCTCCATCTCCTCCCGGATCCGGTCGCTGATCAGGATGTTGTAGTCGGTGCCCAGCGCCACCACGAACAGGAACAGCACCAGCGGGAGCGTGAAGTCCACGCCGGGCCGACCCAGCCCGTGCTGGAAGACCAGCGTCGAGGCCCCCAGCGTGGCGGCGAAGCCGAGTCCGACCGCGAGCATCAGCACCAGCGGCGCGAGCACGCTCCGCAGCAGGACCAGCAGGATGACGGCGATCAGCACCGCGGCCACCGGGAAGATGACCTTCAGGTCCTTGTCGACGGCCACCGCGATGTCGGCGAACACCGACGCCGTTCCGCCGACATGGGCCTCGGTCCCGGCGGGCAGGTTCGCGCGGACCGTCTTGCGGACCGGCCCGGAGACGAGGTCGCGGGCCTCCTGTCCGGCGGACTCCACCGTCAGCAGCAGGTCGATGCGGGCCGCCTTCCCGTCCTCGCTGAGCACGGTCGGAGCCACCCGGCCCACTCCGGGCACCCGGGCGAGCGCCCCGGCCAGCCCGGCCACCCGTTCCGCGCCGAGCGGCGCGCCGTCCCGGGCAGCGACGAGCACGCTCGTCGGGTCCGAGACCCCGGCGGGCAGCGAGCGGGAGATCTCCGCGGCCGTCAGCACGGCACCGGTCCGCTCCCCGTCCCCGCCGGACTGCCCGTAGTCCACGCGGATGCCGGCCAGACCCGCCGTCAGCGCGCCGAGCAGTACCACCGAGGCGAGGACCAGCGCCACCGGACGCCGGGCCGTCAGCCCGCCGAGCCGCCCCGCCAGGCCGGCGCGCGGCTCCCGCCGCAGGGCGCGCGAGGGCCAGAACATCTTCCGGCCGCTCACGGCCAGCAGCGCCGGCATCAGCGTCAGGCTGCCCAGCAGCATCACCAGCACGGACACCGCGATCGCCGGGCCCAGCACCCGGAACTGGCCGAAGGAGGCGATCCCGAGCGTGGCGAACGCGGCGACGATCGTCAGCGCGGCGGAGGTGACGGCCGTGCCCACCCGGCCCGCGACCTCCGCGGCGGCCTTGCGTCCCGTCTCCCCGGGGTGCAGCCGAAGCCGTTCGCGGAAGCGGAACAGCAGGAAGAGGAAGTAGTCGATGCCGATGCCCATGAGCACCACGTTGATCAGCGCGGGGGTGGAGGGGGCCAGCCGGATGCCGGTCGCCATCGACGCCAGGATCACCGACCCGGCCGCCGCGCCCCCGATCACCGCCATCGCGAGCAGCGGCAGCAGCGCCGCGAGCACACTGCGGAAGACCAGTACGTGGAGCAGCACGATCAGGCCCATGACCACCGCGCCGACCACCGTCGACCGGGTCTTCTCCGCGTCGGCGGTGTCCACCGTCGCGGCCAGCCCGCCCGTGAACCCCGTGCGCAGGCCCGCCTCCCGGAACGCCGTCCGGGTCTGCTCCCGGAACTCCCGGTAGGTGGACTGCACCCCGGGGTCCTGCGGATTGCCCTTGAGCTCCACGGACAGCAGCCGGAAGGAACGGTCGGGGGCCGTCATCCCGGCGCCGATCCGGGGGATCTGGGAGTGGTCCTGGGTGAAGGGCGGGTCGTCCTTGCTCCTCGGCATGACGATCTTCCGTCCCGCCAGGCGCGCCGACACCTCCTCGATCCTGCGTTCGTCGGCGGCGCCGAGCGCGCCGCCGTCCGTACGGGCCACCAGCACGGTCAGCGGATCGCTGTCGGGCCGTGCGCCGAAGTGGTCCTCGGAGATCCGCAGCGCGGCCGCCGAATCGTAGGTGGCGGGCAGGAAGCCGTCGTTGCCGGGCTGGGTGGCGCGGAAGACGAACACCTGGCCCAGGATGGTCAGCCCGATGCCCAGTACCGCCCAGAGGACGATCACCTTCCATGCGTTCCTCGTCGAGCATCCCGTCAGGGCGCGGATCACTGTTCTCCTCCGGTCGGTCCGTTGCGACTGCGCCGGGGTGCCCGGCACGTATCCAGACCATCACCGGCCGGGCGGGAAAACGTCCTGGTCAAGGAGGAGTTCCCGGCCGGTACCAGGGTCCGGGGACGGGCCCGGACCAGGACTCCGGTCCTGGTCCGCAGCGGTCCCCGGGGACGGCGACCGGGGTGCGGGCCGGTGCGAGAATGGACGGACGAGGGCGGCCGGGACGGCGGTCCGTGGGGGAGGACCGACACCGATGAGCACGACGCGCGCCGACCGGCTGACGTGGACGCGCAACGACGCACTGGTGGCCGTCGGCGCCACGGCCGTGGACCTCACGGGCTTCGCCTTCGACACCCAGTTCGAGGACGCCCCGCTGGGGGTCACCACGGGGGCCCTGGTGGTGGCCGCGGGACTGGCCCTGGTCGCCAGGCGCCGCCACCCGGTGGCGACGCTGGCGGTGGTGCTGCTCCTGGGCGTGGTGGTGAACGTGGTCACCTCGGTGTCCCCGCACTTCGGTCTCGCCCCGGCCGTCGCCCTGTACTCGGTCGCCGTGGCCCGCGGCCCCGCGGTGGTGGCCGTGGCCGCCCTCCTGACGGCGCCGTTGAGCAGCCTGGGCCAGGGCGGCCTGCCGTTCGACTCCGGCTACGGCGTACTCGCCAACGTGGCGGCCACCCTCCTCGTCGTCGTCACCGGCCTCCTGGTCAAGCGCTGGCAGCGGGAGACCGAGGCCAACCGGATCCTGCTCGCCGACCGCGCGGTGGCCGAGGAACGCCGCCGGATCGCCCGGGAACTGCACGACATCGTGGCCCACCACATCACCACCATGCAGCTGATGGCGGGCGGGGCCCGGGCCAATCTGGCGCACGATCCGGAAGCGGCCCGCGAGGCCCTGGTGACCCTGGAGGGCTCCGGCCGGCTGGCGCTCGGGGAGATGCGGCAGCTGCTGGACGTGCTGCGGGCCGGGGAGGAGCCGGAGACGGCCCCGCCCGCCCCGCAGCCCGGTGCCGGGGACCTGGACCGGATCATCACCGAGTCCCGGCTCGCGGGGATGGAGACGGAGTTCACCGTACGGGGCCCGGTCCGCCCGCTCCCGCCCACCGTCGGCCTGACGGTGTTCCGGGTGGTGCAGGAGGCCCTGACCAACGCCCGCAAGCACGCCGGGGACGCACGGGCCCACGTACGGCTGACCTACCGCCCGGACGAGGTGACGGTGGAGGTGAGCGACGACGGACCGGGCAGCGGATCCGGAACGGCCCCCGAACGGCCGCCCGGCCGCGGCGGGTACGGTCTGATCGGAATGCGTGAACGCGTCGCCCTGCAGGGCGGCACCCTGGAGGCCGCCCCGCTCGACGCGGGCGGGTTCCGGGTCGAGGCCCGGCTCCCGGTCCCCTCGGGAGCCGGTACCGCCGACGGAGAGGAATCCCCCCGATGATCCGCGTGCTCATCGCCGACGACCAGCCGCTGGTCCGGCGGGGACTGGCCCTGATCCTGGCCCCCCATTCGGACGTCGAGGTGGTCGGCGAGGCAGGGAACGGGGCGGAGGCCGTGGAACTGGCCGGCCGGCTGCGCCCCGACGTGGTGGTCATGGACATCCGGATGCCCGAGCTCGACGGGGTCCAGGCCACCGGCGAACTGGCCCGCACCCGGCCCGAGTCCCGGGTGCTGGCGCTGAGCACCTTCGACATGGACGAGTACGTGGTCGCCGCCCTGCGCGCGGGCGCCTACGGCTTCCTGCCCAAGGACGTCTCCCCCGAGGAACTCATCGCGGCCGTCCGCACCGTCCACGCCGGCGAGGCCGCCGTCGCGCCCCGCCTGCTGACCCGGCTGATCTCCACCTACGTACGGGCCTCCCCGCGCGAGCCCCGGCCCGCCACCGCCCCGGCGTCGCCCACCGGACTCACCCCGCGCGAGCTGGAGATCTGGCGGCTGCTGGCCGGCGGCTTCGACAACGCCGAGATCGCCGCGGAGCTGGACATCAGCATCTCCACGGTCAAGAACCACATCACCGGCATCTTCGGCAAGCTCGGCGTCCGCGATCGGGCCCAGGCGGTCATCGCCGCCTACGAATCCGGACTGGTCGAGGCCGAACGGAAGCCCGCTTGATCACCAAGTGTCCGCAGAGCACCCGGTGCGGACCGGTGGAATCCCCTCTGACCAGCCGGAACACTGGAGGATTCGCCCGTGCGGAGCAGGCGTCGGTCATGGCACAGTGCGTGGAGTGACCCCGCCCGACCAGGGAGCCGCCATGCGTGATCCGCAGACCGTGCCGCCACCGACGCGCGCGCTCGCGCCCGAGTTGCGGGCGGTGCGGCCGGGCCCGCTGCCCTCCTGCCCGGTGTGCGCCGAAGCCCCGGAACGGATCTCCTGGCGCCAACGCCCGGGCGAGCCGGTGCTCCTGGTCTTCGAGCCCTGCGGCCACCGCCACGGCTCCCCGGCCCCGCCGGTCCTGGCCGTCACCCCGCCGGCGCCGTACCCCGGGCGATGAGCGCGCCACGCCGCTCCTCCAGCATGTCGACGCACTCCCGGATGCCCGGCGCGGGCTCGGGGGAGGCGTCACGGACCGCCTTCACCGCCATGATGCGGCGGTCCAGCAGCAAGAGGCCGTCCACGTGCGCGCGTACGTCCTCGGGCAGCGTCTCCCAGACCGGGACGACCGGGTTCTCCATGGCCGTATTGAACCCCGGACCGAACCCCCGTGGCCAGGGGCCCTTGCGCCCCGCGGGTCAGCCGCCGGGGACCGGACCGCGCATGTGCGCGCTGACCCACTGGATCAGCGCCCCGTCGTGCATGCCGGGGACGTACGTGCGCGCGTTGTGCCCGCCGCCCTCGTCGACGTGGAACCTCGTCTTCACGGGGCCCGTTCCGTACTGCCGGATGAAGTTCTCGACCAGCGGCCGGCAGCGCACGTCGCTGCCCTTGGTGCCGACCTGGAAGGCGAGGTAGACCTCGGGCCCCTTGCGGTCGATGAGCCGCCGCGCCAGCTCCGGCGGACTGTTCTCCAGCTTCTCCCGGGGATACCCGCGCCACAGACGGGAGTCGGGCAGGATGTCGGGACCCCCGGCGATCACGGCCTTGAACCGGTCCGGCTTCTGCAGCACCGCCTTGAGCCCCGCGAAACCCCCGGTCGAGCTCCCCATGAACGCCCATCCGTCACGGGACTTGATGGTCCGGAAGGCCGACCGCACCAGATCGGGCACGTCCTCGGTCAGCCAGGTCCCCATCTTCGGCTGCCCCGGGATGTCGCTCCCGTCCCAGTAGAGGCCTTCCTTCCCGTCCGTCCGGGGGTTGAGCACCGGCATGGCCAGGATGAACGGCAGGCTGCTGCCGTCCCTGGACCACGCGGAGATGCTCGCCTCCAGCTTGAGGTTGCGGTCCATCCAGTAGTTGACGGGGAAACCCGGCCCGCCCGGCAGCGCGATCATCACAGGGAAGCCACTGTGCGCGTACCGGGCCTCCTTGTACTGGGGCGGCAGCCACAGCCACACCTTGCCCGTGAACCCCGACTTCTTCCCCGCGAGGGTGGTCACCAGCACCTTGCTGCCGTCCTCCGGGATCGTCGCGGCGATCCTCAGCTCCGGCGCGGGGCCCGTGGGCAGTTGGGTCAGGGCGTCCACGGGCGCGCCGCGCGCCCGCCCCCCACCCTCGTCGAACCGTACGGTGTCACCCGTGTCGGAGAACGCGTCGTCACGGACGAGCGCACCTCCGACCAGAACCCCCGCGACGGCCACCGCCACCGCCGCCCCGATCCACCGGCGCCGTCGTGGGCGCCCGCGGTGCCGTCCCGCACCGACCGTGTCGTTCACGGCAGCAGTATGTCCCTTTCCGCCGGAAGCGGACCTGTGGCAGGCCCGTCGGGCGGACCTCGTATCCTGCAACGGAGCTCGGCCCCGAGCAGTTTCGAAGGGCCGTGCCGCGCCCCGGGCGCGCGCACGGCGGGAAAGGGAGACCCCTGATGGACGTGCAGCACTTCGAGCGGATCACCGCGTTCATCGAGGCGCGGCTGACCCCGCTGTTCGACGCGGAGACCGGAAGTGAGCGCGGTTTCGCGATGGACGACACCTCCCGGGCCCTGCGCGCGCTGCGCAACAGCGTGCTGGAGGCGTCGGCGGTGAAGGGGCTCTTCGAGCAGCGGGAGACCGCCGACCAGCGGATGCGCAACGTCATCGACCAGTCGGTGGAACACCACTGGGACGTGCTGCGCGGCATCGCCCGCCAGTGGGAGGACCACGCCGACTTCCGCCGCGAGTTCAAGCGCCACGCCTGGCAGCTCGAAGCCGCCCCGGCCGTGCCCGCCGAGGCCTGAGCCGCCCCGGTTCCCCGGGCGGCGCCGCCCGGGGAACCACGGCCGGCCCGAGGGCGGGGACTACCGGCTGGGCGCGCCGCCGATCAGGTAGTCGACCCGGCGCCGCAGTCCGCTCCAGCGCCGGTCGTGGTGGTAGGCGCGCTTGAGGGACCGTGCCCGTGCCCTCGGCCGTCGCCGGTAGAACCTGCGCGCCCACGGGGACACCGGCCGGGCCAGGCGCACCGCGGCGACGAGCGCGATCAGCGGGACGATCGCCCCGAGCACGGCCATCCGCGGCTTCCCCTTGAACAGGGCGACGACGGCCAGCAGCAGGTTGCCCACCACCGTCCCGACCGCGGTCAGCCGGCTGTGCTCCTCGTCCGGCGTCAGCCCGTCCACGCCGAGCGGCAGGAACCCGCACAGCAGCAGGGCCGCGAGCGCCGAGGTCATGATGACCACCTCGACGCTGATGGTCCCCTCCTTGCTCCAGTAGACGTCGCTCAGGTGCAGGATCAGCGCGAACTCGTCCAGCACCAGGCCGGTCCCCATGCCGAACAGCACGGCCGCGATGCAGGAGCCCCACCCCGTGCGGCCCCCTGCGATCGCCGTGAACCCGCCCACGGTCATCAGCACCACCCCGGGCACGGCGTGGTGCACGTGCAGTCCACCCGGTGTGACATTGCGGAACGGGCCCTTCCCGGCCCGGATCATCCGGGTGATGACCCGGGTGACGGCGAAGGTGACCACGAACGCGGACAGCGCCAGGAGCAGCGGCAGTTTGCCCGGCTCCAGGATGTTGCGGTACCACCATGAGCCCATGCCGTCACCCTCCCGGCCCCGGCCGGGCCGCGCACCGTGGGGACGGCCGTTCGGGCCCCGCGGCCCGTCAGGCCGCGGCGGCCCCCTGCCGCGGTGCGGTCGCGGCCTGGTCCGCCTCCCGGGCGGCCCGGCGCAGGGCCGCGTCCTCATCGGTGTCGGCGTCGTAGGAGATCAGCTTCGGAAGCAGCGCGGCCAGCAGTGCCACCGAGGCCACGCAGGCGAGTCCGCCGCTCCAGAACGCCGGACGGGTACCGGTCCACCCGGCCATCGTGCCCGCCCGGACCTGGCCGAGCTGCGGACCGCAGCTGTACGAGAGCACCTCGATGCCCGCCAGCCGCCCGCGCAGCTCTTCCGGGATCGTCTGGTTCCAGATCGTGGCCCGCCCCAGACCGCTCAGCATGTCGCCCGCGCCGGCCACCGCCAGGCACAGCAGGACGAGCCAGATCCCGGAGATCCAGCCCGCCGCCGCGATCGCCAGACCCCACACGGCCGCCCCGCAGACCACCAGCAGTCCGTGCCGCCGGACGCGCGACACCCAGCCGCTGGTCAGCCCCAGCACCAGGGAGCCCACCGCGCCCGCCGCGTACATCGGGCCGAGCGCCCACACCGCGTCGAGCTCGTCGGCGAGGAAGGGCAGGATGGCGTTCGGGAACGCGAAGAACATCGCCGCCAGGTCGACGGCGTACGTGCCCAGCAGCACCGGCCGGCTCCACGCGTACCGCGCGCCCTCGGCGATGCCCCGCAGCGAGGGGCGCGCCCCGCCGCCGACCGGGGGCGCCGGGCTGAGCCGCGTACACAGGAGCACCGAGACGAGGAACCCCACGACGGTGACGCAGTACGCGGGCGCGTACCCGGCGTACGCGACGACCACGCCGGCCAGCGCCGGGCCGGCGATCGCGCCGAACTGGTAGCGCAGCCCGTTGAGCGCGGCCGCGGCGCTCAGCTGGTCGTGCGGCACGATCCGCGCCATCAGCGAGTCCAGCGCGGGCCTTTGCAGTCCGGTCAGCGCGGACACCCCGGCCGCGACCACGTACAGCGGCCACAGCAGGGGATGCGGCAGCAGCGCGTTCACCAGCAGCACCAGGGACAGGACCCCGAGCCCGGCCTCGGTCAGCAGGATCAGCCGCCGGCGGTCGACGGCGTCGGCGAGGGCGCCCCCGTAGAGCCCGCAGACCAGCAGCGGGACCAGCTCCACCGCGCCCATGGCACCGACCGCCAGCGGAGAATCCGTCAGATGCTTGATCTGGAGCGGCAGGGCGATCATCGCCATGAACGAGCCGAAGAAGGTGACCGTCCCCTGGAAGAAGAGCAGCCGGAAGTCACGGCTGGAGCGCCACGGGGACAGATCGGGCAGTACGGAGGACAATCGGGATCCAGTCACAACGGATCATCGTGCGCGGGCCCCTCCCGCCACGGCAACGCATTTTCTCCCCGGACGGGCGAATACGCGGCCCCGCGCGTGGCATCGGCGTCCCGCCGTGGCACCCATGGTGCATGCCGCCGGTGTCCCCGTTCCTGCGCACGGCCGCGTCCTACGCGTGGCGCCTGCTGGTCGTGGGCGCCGCCGTGTACGCGGTCTTCGTCGTGCTGGGCCGCTTCCACGAGATCACCGTGGCCCTCTTCCTCGGCCTGGTCATCACGGCCCTGCTGGGCCCGCCCACCCGGATCCTGGCCCGATGGATGCCCCGCTCCCTCGCGGTCGCCGTGAGCCTGGTCGGCAGCGCCGTGCTGCTGATGGGCGTGCTCGCACTGGTCGGCGAGGCGGTGGCGGGGGAGAGCGGGACCCTGGTCAGGGAGTTCCGCGAGGGCCTGGTCAGCATCGAACGGTGGCTGGCCCGGCCGCCCTTCCGGCTGGACCCGCACGCCCTGTCCGACCTCCAGTCGAAGATCGGCTCGTACCTCTCCAGCCACCGCTCCACGCTGCTGAACACGGCCGTCACCGGGGCCGGGCAGCTCGTGCAGGTGTTCACCACGCTGGCGCTCGCGGTGTTCTCCTCGGTGTTCTTCCTGCACGGCGGCGGCCGGCAGTGGGCCTGGTTCTGCGAGCAGCTCCCGGAATGGATGCGCAGGCGGGTGGCCATCGGCGGGCGCGCGGCCTGGCGCACCTTCAACGGCTACACCCACGGGATCGTGCTCGTCGCGGCGACGAACGCCCTCCTCGTCGGGGTGGCCCTCTACCTCCTCGGCGTTCCGCTGGCCGTCCCGCTGGCCCTGCTGGAGTTCGTCGCCGCCTTCGTGCCGCTCATCGGGTCGCCGGTCGCCCTCGCCGTGGCCGCGGTGGTGGCCCTCGCGGCGAAGGGGCCGGTGACCGCGGCCATCGTGGTCGCGCTGATCGTGGTCATCGGCCAGATCGAGGGGCACCTGCTGCACCCGCTCGTGATGAGCTGGGCGGTACGGCTGCACCCCCTGGTGGTCGCGGTCTCGGTGGTCGCCGGCGCCATCGCGGCCGGAGTGGTGGGCGCGGTGGTCGCGGTCCCGCTGGTCTCGGTGACCTGGTCGGTCCGCTGCGCCCTGCGCACTCCCGCTCCCGGGCCGCCGTGACCGTGCGGTCCCCTTACCGTGGAAGGTGGGGGCGACGTGGAAGGCGGTTGCCATGGCGGAGCACACGGCCCGTGGAACGGCGGCGGGCGAGCTGGAGGACGGCCGGTTGCTCAAGGAGCTGGAGACCATCCACCGCACGCGCCACGAGACCCTGCTGCACGGGTCGGACGACGCGCTGGCCACGCACACCCAGCGGCTGAAGGAGCTGGAGGAGGAGTACCTCCGGCGCCATCCGCGGCGTGCCACCGCTGCCGGCCGGACGCGTACGGGGGCCCGCGCCCGTACCACGGCCGAGGACTGACACCGGAAGCTGGTCCGCCCCGCGAATGCGCGGGGCGGCACACGCCTTCTGCCCGACGCGGCCCCGGCGAAACCCGGACGGCCGAACCGTGCGTGCGTGGCGCCCACCCCTCGGTGAGGTGAGGGGGAGACGATTGCCTATCAGGTGAGCCTTCTTTGCATCGTGTGAGACAAAAATGTATCGTACGAGGCGAAGGAGGCTCATTCCATGCGTGAAGAAGAACTGCTCGATGCCGTGGCGCGCGTCCTTGCGGGCGATCACAGCGCCTCGATGGTGCAGATCGCCGCGGGCGTCGGTACCAGCCGCGCCACGCTCGGCCGCCGCTACGCCACGCGCGAGGCGCTGATCAAGGCGGTCGCCGCCCGGTCGATCGAGGTGGTCGACGGCTGCCTCGCCCCCGCCGACCTGCACGCGGAGCGCGCCGACGGCGCCTCCTTCGACGCGGCGCTGGAGGAACTGGTCGTCGCCCTGCTGCCCGCCGCCCACCTGTACGGGTTCACCTCGCGCGACGCCACCGTGCTCGCCGACCCCGCGTTCCGCGCAGGGATCGAGCGCCAGGACCAGCGGGCCCTCGCCTTCCTCGCCCTCGGCCAGCGGCTCGGACGGCTGCGCACCGACCTGCCGCCGTACTGGATCTGGTACTCCCTCTGGGGCCTGCTCGACGCCGCCGCCGAAGGCGTGCGCGACGGCCACCTCGCCCGCCGGGAGATCGGCCGCCTCGTCCTGACGTCCTTCCTCGGGGGAGCGCGTCCCCCCTGGCCGCAACCCGCCCCCACCGCCTGATCCGCCGCCCCGGGCGGCATGCACAGACCAGAACGGAACCCCATGCACACCCCCACGCGGGACCCGCGCCGCTGGATCGTCCTGGCGATCCTCTCCGGCAGCCTCCTGCTCATCTCGATGGACACCACGATCCTCAACGTGGCCTTCCCCTCGCTCGTCGCCGACCTGCAGCCCGGCGCCGTGCAGCAGCTGTGGATCATCGACGTCTACGCCCTCGCCCTGTCCGGCCTGCTGGTCACCGCCGGCGCCCTCGGTGACCGCTGGGGCCGCAAGCGGCTCCTGATGACCGGCTTCGCGATCTTCTCCGTGGCCTCGCTGATCGCCGTGTTCTCCACCGAGGCCTGGCACCTGATCGCGGCCCGCGCCCTGCTCGGCATCGGTGGCGCGGCCATCATGCCGTCCACGCTCTCGCTCCTGCGCACCGTCTTCACCGACGCCAAGGAGCGCGCCTTCGCGCTCGCCGTGTGGGCCGCCGTCTTCGGCGGCGGCATGGCCTTCGGCCCGGTCGTCGGCGGCCTCCTGGTCCAGGACCACGGCTGGCACTCCGCCTTCCTGCTCAACCTCCCCGTCGCCGCCCTGATCGTCGCGGCCGGCCTGCGCTACCTGCCCGAATCCCGCAACCCGCGCAGCACCGGCCGCTGGGACTGGGCCGGTGTCGCCCAGTCGATCGTCGGCATGCTCGCCCTCGCGGGCGGCATCAAGGAGCTCGGCAAGGCCGGGGTCGGCGACCCGCTGCCGTGGGCCCTGCTGGCCGTGGCCCTCGTCGCGCTCACCGTGTTCGTCCGCCGTCAGCTGCGCGTGGACACCCCGCTGCTCCAGGTGCGGCTGTTCACCAAGCCCGCCTTCAGCGTCGCCGCCGCCGCGATCTTCCTGCCGATGATGGGGATGGGCGCGATCCTCTTCCTCGTCACCCAGTGGTTCCAGTACGGCCAGGGGTACACCCCGCTGGAGGCCGGACTGCGGCTGCTGCCCGCCCCGCTCGCCCTGATCTGCGCCTCGATGGTCGCGCCCACGCTGATGCAGCGCTTCCCGATCCGGCACGTCCTCGGTGCCGGCCTGGTGGTCCTCGCGGCCGGCATGGCCCTGCCCTGGAGCCTCCAGCAGTTCACCGGCCTCGGCTACCCGGCCTTCGCGGCAGCCCTGACGGTCATGGGCCTGGGCGCGGGCCTCGCGACCACCGTGGCCTCCGTGACCCTGGTCTCCACCTCGCCCGCCGACGAGGTCTCCAGCGCCGCGGCGATAGAGGAGACCTGCTACGAGCTGGGCTCCGCGATGGGCGTGGCCGTCCTCGGCAGCACCGCCGCCGCCCTCTACCGGGGCAACCTGCCGGTGCTCGACCTGGACGGCCCGGCCGCCGATGCCGTACGGGACTCCGTGGGCGAGGCCGCGCACACCGCGCAGCAGCTGGGCGGAGCCGTCGGGCAGGCCCTGCTGGAGACGGCCTCGCAGGCCTACACGCTGGCGATCACCCCGGCGTTCCTGATGGCCGGAGCCCTCGCGGTCGCCGCCGCGGCCACCACCTGGGCGCTGATCCCGCACGACCTGCGGCCCACCGAGGACCACTGACCCGTCGGCCACCCGGGGCCGTACGGCCACCCAGGCCCTACGGCCCCTACGGCCCCCGGTCCGCCGGTCCGCCGCTCCCGATCCGCCGCTCCCGGCGCCGCCCTCACCGCGGTGCCGGGAGCGGCCCCGTCTCCGGGGAACCGGCCCGGACCGGAGCCGGGTGCGGGGCCGCCGGGGCCGGGCCCAGCGTGGTCGTGCCCGGGGCCGCCGCGCGGTGCCCGAGCCCGGTGCGGTACGCGTCCATCGCGGCCTCGGTGCGGCCCGCCCGCCGCAGCAGGTCACCGAGCAGCCGGCACACGTCCGCCAGATCGCCGTCCGCTCCGCTGCGCTCCAGGAGCGACAGCGCCCGCACGTAGTGCTCCTCGGCCGCCTCCGTCTCCCCGCGCTCCTGTGCGACCAGCCCGAGCAGCCGGTGCGCGCCCCCCGCGTGCACGGCCGCCCCGGCCACGCTCCCACCGGCCGCGTCCGGTTCCAGCAGCCCCGTGACCAGGTCCACCGCCTCGTCGTACCGGCCGAGCCGCCGCAGCACGTCGGCCAGCTCCACCTCCACCTGCGCGGTGTACAGCACCGCCCGCCGGGCCGTCAGCATCTCCCGCGCGCACCGCAGCTCCCACTCGGCCGCGTCCAGTTCCCCGTGCTGCGCCCGGACGTACCCGCGCATCCAGTGGCAGTGCGCCAGGTCGGTGCGCAGCCGCAGTTGCCGGTACACCGCCTGGGCCTTGGCCAGCGCGGCGTCGGCGTCGGCCGTCCGCCCGTCGGCGAGGAACGTCCGCGCCACCTGCCGGTGCATCCCCGCCACCAGCGCGGGGTCCCCGACCTGCGGGGCCAGCGCCAGCGCGAGTTCGGCGGCCTGCGCCGCCCGGGTCCGCGCGCCCATGTCGAGGTACGGGCCGATCACCGCGGTGTAGAGCAGGACCAGGGCCTCCGGATCCCCGAGGCCGCCCGCGTTCAGCGCGTCGATCGCGGACTCCAGCAGGTAGCAGGCGTAGCGCAGTTCACCGGCGAGCAGGTGCACGACCGCGCGGCCGCGCACGGCCCGCGCCCGCCGCGGCAGCGGCTCCCCGGACAGCAGCAGTTCCGCCGCCTCGAAGTGCCCGGCGGCCTCGGTCAGCGCCCCGGACTCCAGGGCGCACTCGCCGAGTCCGAGCAGCGCCTCGGCCCGCTCGTCGGTGAGGCCCAGGCGCTCCGCCTCGGCGAGCAGCCGGCCGAACTGCGGGGCCGCCTCCCGCGCCGTGCCGGTGGCGAGGGTGCTCTGGGCGTCGGTCAGGGCGAGGCGCAGCGCGGTGGCCAGGCCGGCCGGCCGCCCCGTGGCCAGCTCCTCGAACGAGGTCCCGAGCCGTCCGGCGAGGAAGCGCAGGGCGGTCTCCGAGGGCCGCACCTTCCCCGCCTCCAGGGTGGACACGTAGGCGGGGGTGTAGTCGGGCTGCGCCAACTGCCTCTGGGTCAGCCCGCGTTCCCCGCGCAGCCGCTGCACCCTGCGCCCGATCTCGGCCGGTTCGTCCATGAAATCCCCTCGCTGTGCCGACGCTTGCTCCAACTCCCCAGTATCGAGCGGGAGTCACCCATTGCGCACGCCCCGCGCGCCGCCTAATTTAAGCAGCCGGTTCAGCAGACTTAAGTTCGCGCTTAACACGCTTCTCCGACCCCCCACCCCACCCCTGCTCCAGGCGGAGGACTTCATGACACCAGCCGTCCGGCCGGCCCTGCGCGCGGCCCTCGCCGCGCTCTGCGCGGGCGCCGCACTCCTGACCGCCACCGCGCCCGTCGCGGCGGCCGAACCGCCCCACCGCACCGCCGTCGAGGTCGAGATACCCGGTCCGGAGCACGGCGGCGAAGCCGGCTCCGGGCACGTGCGGGTGCCGGCCACCGGGCCCGCCAAGGCCGCCTCCCGCCTCTCGGGGGCCGCCCGGGAAG
Organism: Streptomyces sp. NPDC031479; assembly: GCF_055581065.1. NCBI lineage: Bacteria > Bacillati > Actinomycetota > Actinomycetes > Kitasatosporales > Streptomycetaceae > Streptomyces > Streptomyces sp. NPDC031479. The sequence goes on along the minus strand of NZ_JBVIKC010000028.1, from coordinate 31,540 downwards.
CCGACGGCCAGGTCACCAAGATGATCGACAACGGTCCCACCGCGGACCGGCTGGACGTGGTCGTGATCGGCGACGGCTACACCGCCGACCAGCTCGGGCAGTTCCACGCCGACGCCCGCGCCAAGTGGGCCGAGGTCACGGCCGTCGAGCCCTACACGACCTACCGCGACCTCTTCAACGTCTGGACCGTGGACGCGGTCTCGGCCCAGTCCGGCGTCTCCGGCGACCCCGGCCCGGACACCGTCCGCGACACCGCGCTCGGCTCGTACTTCTGGTGCGAGTCCATCGAGCGGCTGCTGTGCGTGGACCAGCCCAAGGTGGACGCGTACGTGGCCAAGGCGCCCGCCGCCGACCTGGTCATCGTCCTCGCCAACAGCGCCAAGTACGGCGGGGCCGGGTACAACGAGCCCAGTGCCACCCTCGGTTACGAGGGGATCTCCACCGCGTCCGCCGGACACCCCAAGTCCGGCCAGGTGGCCATCCACGAGACCGGGCACTCCCTCGGCAAGCTCGCCGACGAGTACTTCTACCCCGGCGTTCCCGACTACGAGAAGTACACCGGCCCCGAGCCCGCCGACGCCAACACCTCCACGCTGGACGCCGACAAGATGGCGGGGCAGCGGGCCAAGTGGTACCGCTGGCTGGGCGAACCGTCCCCCGACGGCGGGACCGTCGGCGCGTACGAAGGCGGCGGCTACTACGTCACCGGCCTCTACCGCCCCACCGACAACTCGATCATGCGCGTGCTGGGGAAGCCCTTCAACCTCCCGGGCGTCGAGGCGATGATCGGCGGATTCCACCGCCACGCGAACCTCGTCACCGCGCTCACCCCCACCGACCGCGCCCTGCGACCGTGGCACACCGCGAAGGCGGCCGTTCCGCGCCTGGCCGGAGCGGACGGACGGCAGCCGGTGGTGCGCTGGTACCTCGACGGACGGGAACTCAAGCGGTTCGCGGGCCGGGACGAGGTGCGCGTGGCCGACCTGTGGCTGCTCGACCTGCGGGCCCACAAGCTGACGGTGACCGCCGAGGACCGGACCCCCGCGGTCCGCGACCCCGCCGTGGCCCGGACCCTCACGTCGACGGTGAGCTGGACCGTCCGGCTCTGACGCGGGCGCGGGCGCGGTCGGCCGGGTGACGGCGCCGGTTCAGGTGCGTCGCGGCCCGGCCGCGTACGTCCAGAACCCGCGCATCACCGCCGGCGGGGTAGGGCCGTTCATCTCCAGCTGGGTCAGCAGGACGGCGGCCGTCCCGGTGGACGGCACGATGTGCGCGGCCGTGCCCGTACCGCCCACCCAGCCGTAGCGGCCGGGGACGTTCCACGGATCCCGTGCCGCGACGTCCACGGAACCGCCGAAGCCCCAGCCCTGCCCCTCCAGGAACAGTTCGCCGCCCCTGCGCTGGGCCGGTGTCAGCCAATCGGTCGTCATCTGCCGTACGGAAGAGGGCTTCAGCAGGGCCCGTCCGTCGTCGGCGCGCCCTCCGGCGAGCAGCATCCGCGCGAAGGCGTACAGGTCGGGCGCGGTGGAGACCAGACCGCCCGCGCCCGAAGGGAACGCGGGCGGGCGGCTCCACTGGCCGTCGGGGGCGTCCACCAGCTCCGGCGCACCGCCCTCGGGACCGGCGCGGTAGTAGCCCGTGAACCGGCCGAGCACGCCCTCCGGGACCGAGAACGCGGTGTCGGCCATCCCCAGCGGCCCGAAGATCCGCTCCGTCAGGAAGCCGGGCAGCGTCCGCCCCGAGACCCGGGCGATCAGCACGCCGAGCACGTCGGAGCAGGTGTTGTACAACCACGCCTCGCCCGGCTGGTGCAGCAGGGGGATCCGGGACAGGGCCGCCATCCACTCGTCGGGCGGCGCGATCCGCTGCGGCTCCGGGGAGCCCTGCCGGAGCTCGCTGAACAGCAGTCCGACGGCCGGGTGGCTGAAGTCGGACGGGAAGCCCCAGCCGGCCCGGAAGGTCAGCAGGTCCTCGACCGTCACGGGCCGCAGGGCCGGCACCACGTCGTCGACGGGCCCGCCGGGCCGGCGGACGACCACCGGCGAGGCCAGCTCCGGCAGCCAGGGCGCCACCGGGGCGTCCAGGGTCAGCAGACCCTCCTCGGCGAGCATCAACACCGCGGCCGCGATGACGGGCTTGGTCAGCGACGCCACCCGGAACAGCGAGTCCGGGGCCATCGGCGTGTCCCCGCCCGCCTCCGCGTGGCCGAGGGCCACGGACTCGACCCGGTCGCCGTGCGCGACCAGGGCCACCGCACCGGGCGCCCCCGCGCCGCCCACGTACGGTTCCAGGACCTCGCGCAGACCGCTCATGGCTTCACCTTCCGGAGGGCGGGGTGGGGGTGGGGCGCCCGGAGCGGGTCCCACAGGGCGCGGTGGTGTGCGGAGGCCGCGTCGACCGGACGGATCCCGCCCGGTCCCGGAGCCAGTATCAGCACGGAGGCGGCGCGAGGGGCGAACCGCGGCCACACGGCGGCGCCCGGCCCGCCCGGCCCGCCAGGCCCGTCGGGCCCCTCCGGCCCGTTCGGCGAGGTCCCCGGGAGGCTACGGCCGGGGGAGTGTCCGGCCCGCAGCCCCGTACGGGCGCGGCACAGACCCGTTTGCCCGCCCCGAATGGCGCAGTGCCGGTCCGGGGCGCTGAATGTAACGAAGCGTGCGATTCCCATGACGCACGATGACCGGCGCGCGACGTGTAGACCCGCGTGTCGGCGAACGGAGCTTTCCATGAATGACCCCAGCACCCTCGCGGCCACCCCACACGACGACCGCGACGGTCCACCCCGCACCCCGGACCCCGCCCCGGGCCGACCCCCGGCCGGCACCTCCGCCGCCACCCCGGCCCCCGCCGACGGCGCCCCGTCGGTCACCGCCCCGCCCGCCCCCGCCCCGGCGGCGGTGCCGCCGGAGCCCGGTCCCGGCGCCGGGAACCACCCCGGACCCCCCAACGAACCGATGCGCACCCTGCTGGAGACGGCGGCCACCTGCCGCCCCGTCGAGGAGGTCACCGCCCTGGTGAGCCTCCTGAAGCAGACCGGCCAACCCCCCAGCCCCGGCCACGACGCACTGCGCGCGGCCGCCGTCTCCCGGCCCGTCCACGAGGTCCGGCGGATGGTCGCCCTGCTGGCCGAGCAGCCGCAGGAGGAGGCCGAGGCCGACATCACCCTGCGGGCCGCGGCGGTCGGCCGGTCCATCGAGGACGTCGCCCTCCTGGCGAGCATCCTGGGGCCCGACAAGGCTCCCGAAGGGCCTCCCGGCGATCCTGTCGGCGGGCCCGCCGACGCGTCTCCCGCCGCGTTCCGGCCCACCCGGCCGCCCCTGGCGCCGCCCCCGCCCCCGGAGCGCCGGCCCGCTCCCGCGGCGCCCCCCGCGCCGGTGACCGTCCCGGCCCGGGACCGGGGCGCGTTGCGCCACGTCCTGCGCTGGCCCACGGCCGCCGCGCTGTCGCTGTGCGGGGTCCTGCACCTGCCGCAGGACCTGGCCGCGGCCCTGCCCGGCGGGGACCCCGCCCGGTGGGCGGCACCGGCCACGGCCCTGCTGTGCCTCCTCGTCGGCGCGCTGCTGGCCATACGGGACACCGCGGTGGTCTGGCGGGCCACGGCCGTGGCCGCCCTCGCGGTGGTCACCCTGCACGTCGTGGGCGGTGTGGTGTTCTTCGACCCGCTCCTGGGCGCGCTCGGCGGGGCGTACCCCTGGGCCGGCGTCACGGCGGTGCTCTGCCCCGGCGCCGGGGCGGTCCTGGCCGGCCTGGCGCTGACGTACCGGCCGGCGCACACGGGGTCAGGCGGTACCGCCTGACCCCACCCGGACGAGGGGCCCCGGCCGCTTACTGCGCGGCCGGGGCCCCTCTCACCGTGCCAGCAGGTTCACCGCGCCCGTGAACACCCCCGGCAGGCGGGCCGCCAGCGGAACCACCCGCCCGGCCAGCGCCGGCCGCCCCCGCGCCCACAGCAGGCCCGAGGTCAGGACGCGGTACGCCCGCGACAGTTCCCGCCAGGCGCGCTCGTACTCCTGCGGCCGGCCCGCGCGCACGCACCGTACGGCCTCACCCGCCGCCGCGACGGCCAGGGTCAGCCCCTCCCCGGTCAGCGCGTCCACGTACCCGGCCGCGTCCCCGACGAACAGCACCCGCCCCGACACCCGGGCCCGCGCCCGCTGGCGCAGCGGCCCGGCGCCGCGCACCCCGGCGCCCGGTGCGGGGGGCGGCAGCCGGGCCGCCAGCGCCGGGAAGCGGTCGGCCAGCTGGACGTCGAACGGCGCCTGGCGCGAGGTCAGCACCGCCACACCGATCCGGTCCGGTCCCAGCGGGGTCACGTAGGCCTCGCAGTCGTGCGCCCAGTGCACCTCCACCAGGTCGCTCCACGGCGCCACGGGGTAGTGCCGGCGCAGTCCGTACCGCGCGGGCCGCCCCGCCGTGGCCGGTACCGCCAGGCCCAGGGCGCGCCGCACCGGGGAGTGCAGTCCGTCCGCCGCCACCAGGTACCGGGCCGTCAGGCCGCCCGCGCCGACCCGGTGTCCGTCCTGGCGGACCTCGCCGGCCCTCCGCGCGAGGACCCGTACGCCCAGCTCCCCGGCCCGCGCGGCGAGCGCCGCCTGGAGTTCGGTACGGCGGGTGCCGCGCCCGGGGCCGGAGCCGAACAGCCCCTCCGCGCTCCGGCCCGTGACCCCGTCCACGTAGCGGATCCCGTGGAAGGGCCGGCCGCGCACCGGTACGCCCAGCTCCTCGAACCGGCGGACGGCGCCCGGCATCAGGCCCTCCCCGCAGGCCTTGTCGATCGGGGTGGGCCGCGGTTCGAGGACGACCACCTCCAGCCCGGCCAGCGCCCCGTGGATGGCGGTCGCCAGTCCCGCCGGGCCGCCGCCCGCGACCAGCAGGTCGATCACGGCGCGACCCCCGGGAGTCCGGAGGCCCTCGCGATGCCCGGACCCTCGGCCGGGTCGGGGGCGGCGGGCCGCCCCGCCCCGCCGCCGCAGGTGGCCAGAGCCCGGTCCTCGCAGGTGATCCGGACCCGCAGCAGCAGGGCGTTGAGCACCGTGAACGCGGTGGCCGTCAGCCATGCCGAGTGCACCAGGGGCAGCGCGAGCCCCTCGGCCACCACCGCCACGTAGTTGGGATGCCGCAGCCACCGGTACGGGCCGCCGGTGACCAGCGGCAGTCCGGGGACCACGAGCACCCGGGTGTTCCAGCGCGGCCCGAGCGTGGCGACGCACCACCAGCGCAGGCCCTGCGCCGCCACCGCGAGGCCGAGCGCCGTCCAGCCGAGGGCGGGCAGGAACGGCCGGTACGGCGCTTCCAGCGCGCAGCCCACGAGCAGGGCGGCGTGCAGCGTGACCATGGCCGGGTAGTGGCCGCGGCCGTACTCCCGGGCGCCGCGCGCCAGGCTGCGGACGGCGTTGCGCCGGGCGGTGACCAGTTCGGCGATCCGCTCGGCCGCCACCAGGGCGAGGAGCAGGAGGTAGGGGAGGAGGTAGGGGGTCGTCGGCATCAGGACCTCACCAGCGCAGCAGGACGAGTTCGGAGGCGAAACCCGGGCCGAAGGCCAGCATCAGCCCGACCGATCCGGGCGGCGGCGGACCGGCGGCCTGGACGGAGCCGAGGATGTGCAGGACGGACGCGGAGGAGAGGTTGCCCGCCACGGCCAGGGAGCGGCGGCTGTGCGCGAAGGCGCGCTCCGGCAGTCCCAGGGCCCCGGCCAGCACGTCGAGGATCTTCGGGCCGCCGGGGTGGCAGATCCAGGTGTCGACGTCCGAGGGCTTGAGGTCGTGCCCGGCGAGGAAGGACTCGACCTCCTCCGCCACGTGCAGCCGTACCAGCTCCGGCACCTCGCGGCCCAGCACCATCCGGAAGCCCCAGTGGCCGATGTCCCAGCCGAGCAGGTGCTCGGTGCCCGGGTAGAGGCGGCTGCGCGCGGCCACCACCACGGGCCCGGCCCCGGTGTCGTGCAGGGGATGGCCGGCCCCCACCGCCAGCAGGGCTCCGGCGCCGTCCCCGAAGAGCGCCCCGGCCACCAGGTTCGCCATCGAGGTGTCGGTGGGCTGGAGGGTGAGCGAGCAGAGCTCGGTGGACAGCAGCAGTGCCGCCAGCCCGGGACGGCCCGTCAGCTGTTCGTGCAGCAGTCCGAGTCCGGCCGCGCCGCCCGCGCAGCCGAGGCCGAAGAGCGGCATCCGGCGCACGTCGGGGCGCAGCCCGGTGCGGGCCACGAGCCGGGCCTCCAGGGAGGGGGTGGCCAGTCCGGTGACGGTCGTCGACAGCACCAGGTCGATCTCCCCGGCCGTCAGGGCGGCACCGGCCAGGGCGCGTTCCACGGCCGCGGCGCCGAGGTCCAGGGCGGCGCGGACGAAGAGGGCGTTGGAGGCGCCGAAGTCGGTGCCCGGACCGTAGCGTTCCAGCGGGAGCGCGAGGTGACGGGAGTCGACCCGCACCGAGGCGTGCACACGGCGCAGCAGGGCGGGGTCCGTGCCGGGCGGCAGACAGCGGGCGAGCGCTTCCGTGATCTGCGGCTGGGGGTACAGGTGGGGCGGGAACACGCTGCTCACTGCCAGGACACGTGTCATTGGCCCAACATAGGGAAGAACGGCCGCCATCCGGCGAACGGCGCGAAGGGTGTGCAACGGACGTGCCGTCACGGCGTAGCGTGACGCCGTGCCCGCCCCCGGTCCCGCTTCCCTGCCCGCCCCCGGTCCTGTCTCCGGACCGGCCGCCGTCCTTCCTCCGGCACCGCCCGCCGCGCCCGCCGCCCTCGTGGGCGGACTGCTGCGGGCGTGTCACCCCGTCCCCGCCGCCGGCGTCACCCTCTTCGCGGGGGCGCTGGCCGCCGCTGCCGGGCGCGGGCCCGCCGGCACCGCCCTGACGGCCGCCGCGGTGGCGGCGGGGCAGCTGTCGGTCGGCTGGTCCAACGACCGGGCCGACCTGCGGCGCGACCGCGCCACCGGCCGCCGCGACAAACCCCTGGCGACGGGCGTCCTGCCCGCCGCCGCCGTGACCCGCGCCGCTGTCGGCGCGCTGCTCCTGTGCGTGCCGCTGTCGCTGGCCGCGGGGCCGCTCGCGGGCGCCGCGCACCTCGTGGGGGTCGGCGCCGCCTGGGCCTACAACCTGCGGCTCAAGGCCACGGCCGCGTCCTGGGTCCCGTACGCCCTCGCCTTCGGGCTGCTCCCGGCCTTCGTGACGCTCGCGCTGCCCGGAGGGCCCTGGCCGCCCCTCTGGCTGGCCGGCGCCGCCGCCCTGCTCGGCGCGGGCGCCCACTTCGCCAACGTCCTCCCGGACATCGCCGACGACCTCGCCACCGGGGTGCGCGGGCTGCCCCAGCGCCTCGGCGCCCGCCGGTCGGCCGCGGTCGCCGCCGGGCTGGTCCTCGCCTCCACGGCCTGCCTGCTCCTCGGCCCGCCGGGCCCGGTCGGTCCGTACGGCCGGTGGCTGCTCGTGCTGACCTGCGCGCTGCTGTACGGCACGGCCCGGGCGGGCGGCCGGATGCCGTTCCTGGCCACGATGGGGGTCGCGGGGGCCGACGTGCTGCTGCTCCTGGTCCGCGGTGCGGGACTGCGCTGACCCGTGTCAGACGCGGGTGCGGGTCCACTCCAGGAGCCGCTCCGCGGGCCAGGTGTTGACCACCCGGCCGGTGGGCACCCCGCATTCCACGGCCCGCTCGCAGCCGACGATCTGCCAGTCGAGCTGGCCCGGGGCGTGCGCGTCGGTGTCGAGGGCGAAGAAGGTGCCCGCCGCCACGGCCAGGCGCAGCAGCCGGCGGGGCGGGTCCAGCCGCTCGGGCCTGCTGTTGATCTCCACGGCGGTGCCGGACTCCGCGCACGCCGCGAACACCCGGGCGGCGTCGAACTCCGACTCGGGGCGCGTCCGGCCCGTGACGAGGCGTCCCGTGCAGTGTCCGAGCACGTCCATGAGGGGGTTGCGCACCGCCGCCAGGAGCCGGCGCGTCATGGCCGGGGACTCCATCCTCAGCTTCGAGTGCACCGATCCCACCACCAGGTCGAGCTCGTCCAGCAGCTCGGGCTCCTGGTCGAGGGAGCCGTCGGGCAGGATGTCGCACTCGATGCCGGTGAGCAGCCGGAACGGCGCCCACCCCGCGTTCAGCTCCGCCACGGTCCGCAGCTGTTCGCGCAGCCGTTCGGCCGTCAGGCCCCGGGCGACCGTCAGGTGCGGCGAGTGGTCGGTCAGCGCCGCCCAGTCGTGTCCGAGCGCGGCGGCGGCCCTGCCCATGGCCTCGATCGGGCTCCCGCCGTCCGACCAGTCCGAGTGCACGTGGCAGTCCCCGCGAAGGGCCTCGCGCAGCGCCGCGGCGGCGGGGGTGGGCGGCGGTCCCCCGGGCATCGCGGCGACCTCGTCCTCCAGGGCCCGCAGGTACTCCGGGACGTCACCGGCCAGTGCCTCGGTCACCACGCGGGCCGTCTTCGGTCCGATGCCCTTCACCGATTCGAGGGAGCCGGCCGCGGCCCGCTCGGCCGTCTCCCGCTCGCCCATGTGGGTCAGCGCGGCGGCCGCGGTACGGAAGGCCCGCACCCGGTACGTGGGGGCCTGCCCGCGCTCCAGCAGGAAGGCGATCCGGTCCAGCGCCGCCACCGGGTCCATGGGGCACCTCCTCCCGGGCCAGTGTCGCAACGGACCGCCCGCCCCGCGACCGCCCGCCCCGCGACCGGCGCTCCACGAAGGGCGGCCGACGGACCGGCGGTCGGCGACGGGCCGCTCCCGCGGTGGTTCAGCCGCCGGAGGTGAGGGTGAACAGGGCCCCGTCGGGGTCGCGGAGCGCGATGGAGCGTTCCGTCCCGGTCGTCGTGACCACCGAGACGGTGCGTCCGCCGAGGTCGAGGGCGGCTTCCACGGCCGCGTCGAGTTCCGGGACGCGGAAGTGGACGTGCCAGCGGGGCCGGGTGTACGGGTTGTAGGCGCCGGGCTCCACCGGGCCGCTGTCCAGCCGGGCGACCGGATCGCCGTCGTGGCGCAGGACGACCTGCTCCTGCTCGTAGGAGACCTCGCAGCAGCCAGGGCGGCCGGTGGCCCACTCCAGCACCTCGCCGTAGAAGAGCGCGGCGTCGAAGGCGTTGCGGGTGCGCAGTTCCAGCCAGGCCGGGGCCGGTCCCTTGCCCACGCGCCAGCCGGAGGCGACGGGTCCGGCCCAGATCCCGAAGACCGCGCCGTCCAGGTCGGCGACCAGGGCGGCCCGGCCGCCCGAGGGGAAGGAGACCGGACCGACCGCGACCGTCCCGCTGCGCTCGCGGATCCGGCTCGCGGCCACGTCGGCGTCGTCGACGGCGAAGTAAGGGGTCCAGGCCACCGGCACGGCCAGGTCGACGGCCAGGGCGCCGATGCCGGCGACCGGGACGCCGTCCAGCACGGCCACCGAGAACCCCTCGCCGAGCCGCGCGGGCCGGAAGGTCCAGCCGATGACCGCGCCGTAGAAGCGCTGGGAGGCTTCCAGGTCGCGGGCCATCAGGCTCACCCAGCAGGGGGCGCCGAAGACGTCCTTCGCAGAAATTTCCACGGACAAGAAGTAGCGCCCGCCGCCCCCCGGGGCCGTGCAGGCGCGCCAGCGGGTCATCACCACCAGTAGGCGGGGTACCTCGGTGCCTTGCGGCGGATGTGGGAACCGGCGTAACCGGTGAGGACGAGGAGCACGGTGGATCCGAAGAGCAGGGGCACGAACCGGGCGGGCGCCGGGGTCTGCAGGACGGTCACCACGGCGGTGGCCACGGCCGGGGAGTGCGGGGTGCGGGCGAGGGTGAGCAGGGCGAGGGTGAGCCCGGCCGCCAGGGCCGCCGCCCAGGCGCTGCTGCCCGCCGCCGCGAGGACAGCGTATCCCGCGGCGGCGCCGATCAGATGGCCGACGACCACGCCGCGCGGCTGGGCCAGCGGCAGGGTGGGGGCGCTGTGGATCAGGGCGGCACTCGCGGCCAGCGGGGGGATGAGCACCGGCTCGTGGATCATCGCGCCGATCGCGACGAGGGCCAGCAGCACCGTCGTCGCCGCGCTGACGCTGTGGACGGCGGCGGCCGCACTCGGCCGGGCCGGGGCCCGGGGCGCGGTCGGGCGGGAATCGGTGGCGGTGGTGACGGGTGGGGTGGCGGTGGCGGTACCGGGGTTCATCGCAGGGTGGGTTCCGGGGCAGGAGGGCAGGGCGGCGGGGAACAGCGCGGGGAGCCGGGCCGCGGCCCGGTGATCGACCTCGGGCCGGGCCGCGCGTCCGTTCCGTGTACGGCCGACGCGATCCGGCCACGATTTTATCGTTCAGCCGTGCGACGTCGGCGGCGGGGGTGGCCCAGGCATCCGTGCGATGGGCGCGAGAACCCCGGAGCGCAGGCCCCGATCGTGTATGACTGCGGGTGCACGCGCGGACGGAAGGAAGGACCGGCATGACGACCCACCCGGACCCCACCGGGGTTCTGGCCGACCTCGACGCGGTGATCGCGGGTGCCCCCGAAGGGGCCACCGGCGCACTGTGGCGGCTGACCGCCGCGGCACGGGGGCTGGACGCCAACCTGATCCGCCTGCGCCCCGACGCCGTCATCGCGGAGCACGCCGAGCCCGCCCTCGACGTCCTGCTCGTGGTCGTCGACGGCGCCGGGCGGATCGACACCGAGGGCCGCTCCCACCGGCTGCGCCCGCACTCGGCCGTCCTGCTCGCGCGCGGTGCGCGGCGCTCGCTGACCGCGGGCCCACGCGGGATGACGTACCTGACGGTGCACACCCGGCGCCCCGGCCTGGGCATCGGGACGGCCCCCGGCGGGGCCGGCGCCGTCGGAGCCGGCCGTGGCGCGCCCGCCGCGCCCCCGGCCACCGGGCTCCGCGCCGAAAGCGCCGAAAGGGCCGAAGGCGGCGAGGCCGCATGCCTGCTGCACCGGGTCTGCCCCGACTGCGGCCGCCTCGCCACCGAATCCGACGCCCACTACTGCTCCCGGTGCGGTGCGGGGCTCCCCGACTGAGCCCAGCCGGGGCGAGCGGCGGAGGTGCCGGGCGGGCGGGCGGGTCCGGGGACCTCGGCCCACTGGCGGCCATTGCTACGAAATCGTATAATCCGGAATCGTGAAGTCCGAATCCGTGCCGTCCGACTGGTCCGCCCTCCTCGCGCTCCAGCGGGCCACCCACGCCACCCTCCAGGTGCTCGCCGCGGAGCTGGCCGACCTGGACCTGACCCCCTCCGAGATCAACGCGCTGGCCAACCTGGCAGACGGCCACGCCCGTACCGTGTCCGAACTCGGCGCGGCCGCGGGCACCCGCCCCACCACGCTGACCAGCGTGCTCGACCGCCTGGAACGCCGCGGCCACGTCACCCGGGGCACCCGCCCGGGAGACCGCCGCGCGGTCCTCGTCGAACTCACCCCCTCCGGACGTCGCGCCGCCGCCATCATCCGGCAGGCCGTCACCGGCCTGGAGCGCCGGGCCCTCGCCGGCCTCCCCGACGAAGCGGTCGTCGCCCTGCGCAACGCCCTGAACGCTCTCACCGAGGTGTCCTCATGACCACCCCCGCGCCCGCCCCCGAGCCCGCCGCCCCCGACTTCGCGTCGCTGCTCGCCGAGGTGAAGGAGGCCACCGGCCGCTTCGGCCATCGCGAACACGTCCACCTGACCTGGCTCGCCGTGCGCCGCCTCGGCGTTCCCGCCGCGGCCTGCCTGATCGGCGACGGCATCCGCGCCCTCACGGTCCGCGCGGGCGTGCCCGAGAAGTTCCACGCCACCCTCACCCGGGCCTGGGTGGAGCTCGTGGGCCGCCACGCGGCCGACCCGGACGCGGACGGCTTCGCCCGCTTCGCCGACCGCCACCCCCACCTGTTCGACAAGGAGCTGCCGACCCGCTTCTACCGTCCGGGAACGCTCGACTCCCCGCGGGCGCGGGCCGGCTGGGTCGAACCGGACCTCGCCCCCTTCCCCCGGCAGGGCACCCGCCCGCACCCGGACCCGGCCGGGGACGCCGCCGCGGCCGGGCACCGCCCCACCGCCGCTGCCCGCACGGCCCGGCAGGAGCCGTGACGGAGGAGGACCCCGCGGGCGGACTGGGCGCCGCCGTGGCCGCCGGAGTGCGGGCGCTGCGCGCGGTCGCGCACCTGGACTGGTCCGCCCCGGCGGCGGGACTGGAGTGGAGCTGCCGGGAGACAGCCGTCCACCTGGCGGGTGACCTGACGGGATTCGCCGCGCAGCTCGCGGGCCGGGTCACCGGCTCCTACCTCCCCCTCGCGGTCGGCGCCGCCCCCGGCACCCCGCCCGGCGCCCTGGCCGACCTCGTCGGGGCGAGCGGGCTGCTGCTGGCCGCCGCCGTCCGGGCCGCCCGCCCCGACGACCGGGCCTGGCACCCGGCCGGCCCCGCGGGCCCCGGCGGCTTCGCAGCGATGGGGACCGCCGAACTGCTGATCCACACCCACGACATCCTCAACGGGCTCGGCGTCACCCACTGGCGCGGCGAGGACCCCGCGGCGGCCCGGGTCCTGGACCGGCTCTTCCCGCACGTGCCGCGCTCCGGGCCGGGCGGCCCCTGGGAGACCCTGCTGGCGGCCACCGGCCGGGCCGGCTTCCCGGGTCTGCCCCGGCAGCGGACCTGGCGCTGGTACGGGGACCCGGTCGTGGGCACCGGCGTCGTGCTCTGCGAGATCTCCCCGGCCCTCGCGCGCGACCTGGCCGGCGGCGGCACCGGCGGCTTCACCTGGACGGCCCACGGACCCCCCGAAGGGACGCGCACCGCCGCCGCGTCGGTGCTCCGGGCCCGGGACCGGGGCGCGTACCGGCCGGGCTGGGGACCGTACGCCATCGTGCGTTCCCGCGATCACCGCGCGATCGGCGGGATCGGCTTCCACGCCGCCCCCGACGCCGACGGCCGCGCCGGGATCCGCTACGACCTGGTCCCCTCCGCCCGCGGCCGCGGGCACGCCACCGAGGCCCTGCGCGCGCTGGCCCGCTGGGCCTTCGCCCAGCCCGGCGCGCACGAGCTGTGCGCCGACGTCGACGAGACGGACGAGCCCTCCCGGGCCGTGCTGCGCCGGGCCGGCTTCGAACACCGGGGAGCCGGCCGCTACGCACTGCGCGCGGCGGGGCGCTGACGGACGACCGGGGGCCTCCCGGGTTCGGGTCCCGGGAGGCCGTTCTCGGTGGTCTTCCGACCGCGGATCAGAACCCGCAGTTCGTGACCCACTTGTGCGAGGAGATCCGGTCGTTCCACTCCCACGGGATGTTGCCCGAGGAACCGTTGGGGGCGCAGGTGGAGGCGCCGCCGTAGCCGATGTTCTCGTAGACGCGGACATCGCCGAGCGAGCCCGCGTAGCCGTTGTTCCACCAGGACGAGGCCCGGTCGTTCATGTCGTAGTTGTTCCCGGCGCCGCACGTGCGCCAGTCGGAGTCGTTGCCGCTCCAGCCGCAGGCCGGGCCGCCCCTGTTGGTGTCCGCCCAGACCCAGTAGTTGCCGTCGGCCGCCACGCCGGAGGCGTCGGCCGGGGCCGCCGAGGCGGTGGTGAGGGTCGCGGGTACCGCGAGCAGCGGAAGGGCGAGCGCGCAGGCCAGCATCGTCTTACGGAACTCAGCCATGGGATCCTCCGGATCGTGTCGTGCTGTCGGTGCTGTCGGTGCTGTCGGTGCTTCGGTCGGATTCGGATGGGGACACGACGCGCTCCGCCCTGGGGAGCGCGTCGTTCTGGAGCCTTCGCCTGAGGTCGATCTCGTCCTGGTGGAGCGCGCGGACTTCATCGCCGTAGGTGTGGTCCAGAGTTCGGGAGACCCGGCTCAGCGGGGTGCCGGTCGCGCAGGTCGCCTCGGTGACCGCGAGGGCGGTCTCGGCCGCGTCGGCCCGCTCCGCCGGCAGTTCCTCGGCCAGGGCGGCCGCCGCCCGCCGGGAGGCCTCGGGGGATTCGTACGGGCGCCCGGACGCCCGCATGCAGGCCGCCCACCGCCCGACCGCCTCCGCGTACCGCGGGTCCCGGCGGACCCGCTCCTCCTGCGCGGGGCGGAGGTTCATCGTGACGACCTTGACGCGGAACCAGGCGGCCAGATCCCCGTAGAGCGCGCGCTGGGCCTGCGCGAGGCACCCCTCGGTGCTCGCCGTGAGGGTCATGCCGGTGGGGGCCTCGGCGGAGAGCCCCACCGGCGAGGCCCCCATCAGCGCGGTACGGGCGGCCGCCCGCTCGCGCGCCGACAGCCGGTGGAACCAGCGCTGGTTGGGATCGGCCTGCCGGGCGCGCTCGTCCTCGCGGGCGGCCCGGCCGCCGTAGCCGTTGGCCCGGGCCCACTCCACGTCGTCCACCCCGTACGGGAAGGAGCGATGCTCCCGCGCCGGCGGCTCGGTGACGGCGTACGCGAACCCGCGCTCCGCCATGCAGCGGCTGATCAGGACCTGTTCGGCCCGCGCCAGCAGCCGGGACGCCCCGGCGTCCGGCTCCGGGGCCGCCGCCGCGGAGCGCGGCCCGGGGGCCGGACCGGGATCCGGCCGGGCCGGCCCTCCGCCCGCGCCGCAGCCCGTGAGCGCCGCCAGCGCCACCGCCACGGCCAGGGCGGCCGCCGGGCCCCCTCGTGTTCGCCTCATCCGTACGGTCCTCCTCTCCGGTGCGTTCCGCGGCCGTGCCGTCAGCCCTGCCGTCCGCCGTGGCGACCGCGTGCCCGCCGTGCCACCCGTCCGGGTCACCCCCGTGCCCCGCCGTGCCACCCGTCCGGGTGCCGAGGTGTCCGCAGGCCGGCCGCCGCCGTCCGGACCCAGGTGTAGCCGCCCTCCGTTGTTCGCCGTCGGGGCCCTGGCAGCGAACAAACAATTGCTGAACAATCCACCCCGGACCGCAGCAAAGGGGCCGGGTGGAAGGGGCCGTGCATGGCACGCAAGGAACGTCCGCTGGAAGGCGGGGACGGGCCTCTGCTGGAGTTCGCCACCGCCCTGCGCCGCCTGCGCCACGAGGCCGGATCCCCGCCGTACCGCGACCTGTCCGCGCGCGCCCACTACTCGGTGGCCACCCTCTCCGGGGCCGCCGCGGGCCGCCGGCTGCCCAGCCTGGACGTGACCCTGTCCTACGTGCGCGCCTGCGGCGGCGACCCGGGGGAGTGGGAGCGCCGCTGGCACGCCGTCGCCGTGGAACTCGCGGTCGCATCCCCCGCGCCCGCCGGATCCGGGGACGCGGCGCGGGCCGCCGGCGCGCCCGGGTCCGCGCGGGAGGACGGCCCGGACGGGCTTCCCTACGTCGGACTCGCCGCGTTCCGCGCCGAGGACGCCGGGCTGTTCTTCGGCCGCGAACGCCTCGTCGGGGACCTCTTCACCGCCCTGACCCGCCACCGCGTCGTGGCCCTCGTCGGCGCGTCCGGAGCCGGCAAGTCCTCGCTGCTGCACGCCGGACTGCTGCCCCGGCTGCGCGCCGACGCTCCCGCCCCCACCGTCGGCGTGTTCACCCCCGGACCCCACCCCCTCGACCGGGCCCGGCAGGCCCTGGCCGGCCCCGAGGAGCCCGACTCGGCCGAACGCGTGCTGATCGTCGACCAGTTCGAGGAGGTCTTCACCGTCTGCGCGGACGCCGCCGAACGCGACCGGTTCGTCTCCACCCTCGTCGAGGCCGCCCGGCGCCCCGGCTCCGGCTGCCGCGTGGTCCTCGGCGTGCGCGCCGACTTCTACGCGCACTGCACCCGCCACCCCGAACTCGTCGAGGTGCTCCACGAGGCCCAGATCGTGGTCGGCCCGATGAGCGCCGCCGAACTGCGCCGCGCCGTGGTCGAACCCGCCCGGCGGGCCGGCCTGACCGTCGAGGGGAACCTCCAGGCCACGCTCGTCGCGCACGCCCACGGCCAGGTCGGCGCACTGCCCCTGCTCTCGCACGCCCTGCTGGAGACCTGGAGGCGCCGCCGCGGCGCGGCCCTCACCCTGGACGGCTTCCACGCGGCGGGCGGCTTCGAAGGGGCCCTGGCCCAGTCCGCCGAAGCGCTCCACGCCTCCCTCTCCCCACACCAGCAGACCCTCGCCCGACAGGTGTTCGTCCACCTCATCGCCCTCGGCGAGGGCACCGAGGACACCAAACGGCCCGTCGCGCGCGGGGAACTCGGCCGGGACCCCGATACCCGGACCGTCCTCGCCCGCGCCGCCGCGCTGCGCCTGCTGACCCTGGACCAGGGCGTGGTCGAGCTCACCCACGAGGCCCTGATCCGGGCCTGGCCCCGGCTGCGCGGCTGGATCGGCGACGACCGCGAACGGCTGCGCCGCCACCGCCAGATCGCCGAGGCCGCACGGGCCTGGGAGGGCGTGGGACGCGACCCCGGCGCGCTGCTGCGCGGTACCCGGCTCGCCCTGGCCCGCGAGATCCTCGCCCCGCCCGCCCTCGGACTCTCCGCCGGGGAACGGGAGTTCCTCGACGCCAGCACCGCGGCGGAGGCCGCCGCCGGCCACGCCGCCCGCCGTCGCACCCGCCGGCTGCGCTGCCTGGTCGGCGCGCTCGCCGTGCTCGTCGCGGTGGCCGCCGTCGCCACCGGCAACGCCGTGCGGGCCGAGGGGGAGGTCACCCGCCAGCGCAACGACGCCGTCGCACAGAACCTCGCCGAGACCGCCACCGACGTCGCCGCCACCCAGGCGGGCCTCGCCGTCCAGCTGAGCCTGACCGCCCACCGCCTCTCGCCCACGGCCCGGACCCGCGACAGCCTCCTGTCCACCCTGATGACCTCGCTGCCCGCGCACGACAAGGAGGTCGTCGCCCTCGCCTACCGTCCCGACGGGCGCCAGCTCGCCACCGCCAGCGGGGACCACACCGCCCGCCTGTGGCGCACCCGCGGCACCGACCGGCCCACCCTGGTGGCCACCCTCGCCGGCCACGGGGCCGACCTGCGCGCCGTGGCCTACCGGCCGGACGGCCGCCTCCTGGCCACCGCGTGCGCCGACGGCACCGTCCGGCTGTGGGGCGTGGCCGACCCCGCCCGCCCGGCGGTGTCCGCCGAACTGCCCGCGGACGGCGGTGACGTACGCGCCCTCGCCTTCGCCCCCGACGGCCGGACCCTGGCCACCGCCGGGGCGGACGGCGGCGTACGGCTGTGGGACGTCGGCGATCCCGCCCGGCGGCCGCCCGAGCGGACCGGGCTGCTCACCGGGCACCGTGACACCGTGCGCGCGGTCGCGTTCAGCCCTGACGGGCACGTCCTGGCCACCGCCGGGGAGGACGCCACCGTGCGCCTGACCGACGTCACCGACCGGACCCGGCCCACCGGGCTCGCCGTCGTCACCGGCCACGACACCGCCGTCTTCTCCGTCGCCTTCGCCCCCGACGGCCGCACCCTGGCCACCGCGTCCGGCGGCCGCGCCCCGGTCCGGCTGTGGGACGTCTCCGACCCGCGCGCGCCCGCCCAGGTCGCCGCCCTCACGGGGCACACCGACGTGGTCGGTGCGGTGGCCTTCAGCCCCGACGGGCGCACCCTGGCCTCCGCCGGCGACGACCGCACCGTCCGGCTGTGGAGCCTGCCCCGGGACGGCCGCCCCGCCGCGCTGGCGGTCCTGACCGGGCACACCACCGCCGTCGGCTCGGTCGCCTTCAGCCCCGACGGCACGGCCCTGGCCTCCGGGGGCTTCGACACCACCCTGCGGCTGGCCGACACCGACCTCCACCGGGCCCTCGCGGGGGCCTGCGCGCACACCGGCCCGCGGATCACGCGCGCGCAGTGGTCCTCGTACATGCCCTACCTGGACTACGCGCCGCCGTGCAGCGGTCTCGAACGCCCCTGAACCCCACCCCCACCCCCCCGGCCGCGGGCCCGACCGGCGGCCGGCTCCCCACCCCGGAAGGCGGTTCCCCGCATGGTGAGTTCCCAGGTACCCGTCATCGACCTCGGACCGTGGCGGTCCGGCGACCCCGCCGTGCGCGCCCGGACCGCGGCCCGCGTCGACGAGGCCCTCCAGGCCGCCGGCTTCCTGCTGGTCACCGGCCACGGCGTCGACCCGGAGCTGCCCGCCCGGATCCGGGAGGCGGCCCGCACCTTCTTCCGGCTGCCGCCCGGGACGAAGCGGCCCTACGCCGTCAGCGTCGGCGGGCGCGGCTGGCTCGGCCCCGGCGCCGAGGCCAACAGCTACGCCGAGGGGACGGCCTCCCCGCCCGACCTGAAGGAATCCTGGTCCTGGGCGGCGGACGACCCCACCGGGGTGCCCTCGGTGGACGCCGAGTGGTTCCGGCCCAACGCCTGGCCCGCCGAGGTACCGGAGCTGCGACCGCTGGTGAGCGGATACCTCACGGCCATGCGGGCCCTGTCCGACGAGCTGCTGGAGCTGCTCGCGGTGGCCCTGACGCTGCCCGAGGACCACTTCACCCGGCACACGGGCCACCCCACCTGGGGGTTCAACGTCAACTGGTACCCGGGCGCCGCCACCGTCGGCACGCCCCTGCCCGGCCAGTTCCGCATCGGCCCGCACACCGACTTCGGCACGGTGACGGTCCTGGACCGGGAGCCGGGCGCCGGCGGGCTCCAGATCCACACCGACGCCGAGGGCTGGCAGGACGCCCCGTACGACCCGGCCGCGCTCACCGTCAACATCGGCGACCTGCTGGCCCGCTGGACCGGCGACCGCTGGCGGGCGGGCCGCCACCGCGTCCTCCCGCCGCCCGCGCACGCCCCGGCCGAGGAACTCCTCTCCCTCGTCTACTTCTACGAGTGCGACCCGCACACCCGGGTCGAGTCCCTGCCCGCGCCGCTGGGACGGGTGGTGCACGAGCCGGTCGACTCGCACACCTACCTGCGGGCCAAGCTGGACGCGATCACCGTCTCCTGAGACCGGCCGCCCGACGGCGGGGGAGGGGACCCGATTACCCCTGGTCGGCCGCGTTCGGCAGGATGAGGGCATGACCGAGATCCGTACCCCCCGCCTCATCCTGCGCCGCTGGAGCGACGACGACCTCGTCCCCCTGTCGGAGATCCACGCCGACCCGGAGGTGATGCGCTGGATCGGCGACGGCTCCGTCCTCGACCTGGACGAGACCGCCGAAGCCATCGAGCGGTGGGAGGAGGAATGGGACGACGAGGGCTTCGGCGTGTTCGCCGTCGAACTCCTCGCCTCCGGCGAGCTGATCGGCGCCGTGGGCCTGACCGTCCCCGAGGGCCCGGCCGAGGTGGAGCACGCCGTGGGGATCTGCTGGCGGCTGGGCCGGCCGTTCTGGGGCCAGGGCTACGCCTCCGAAGCCGCGCACGCCACCTTGGAGTTCGCCCTCCAGGACCGCGGCCTGGACCGCGTCGTCGCCGTCAACCGGTCGGGCAACGAGGAATCCGAGAACGTGGTCCGCAAGCTCGGCATGAAGCAGGACGGCAACGTGACCGACCCGGAGTCCGGAGCCCTCCTCGTCCTCCACAGCATCGACCTCACCGAGTACGAGGCCTGACCCGCCCCCGCACGGGCCCCGGCCGTCCGCATCGGCCGATCGGACGACCCCCGGGTCCACCGGACCGCCCTGAGCCCCGCGCCACCGGGCCGACGGCCCGGCGGGGGAGCGGGCACCACCATGGGGCCGGGGCCGGGGTGCGAGCGGCACAGGGACGGACGCTCCGCCCGCCCCGGACCGGAGGAACCGTGGACCCGCGGTTGGCGCACCGGCTCGGCATCCGCCCGGCGACGCTGCTCACGCGGGAGCGGGCCCGACCGGTCGCGCCCCGGCGGAGGTGCCGGCGGGCACGGCCGCCCTCGACACCCATCGGCGGACACCGTAGCGTCAGCCAAAAGTCAGGCTTTGGTAAGTCATAAGGTCTGGTTATGGGGTCATAACCGGGGGGCGGGTGCCGGGTAAGGGTCGCCTTAGTTTAGGGTTCTCTTGATCAGTCAGATTGTCGGTCGAAGGGAACCCAAGTCATGCCTCGCCCTCTGCGGGTAGCAATCGTCGGTGCCGGCCCCGCCGGTATCTACGCGGCCGACGCGCTGCTGAAGTCCGAGGCGGCCGTCGCTCCCGGCGTGTCCATCGACATCTTCGAGCGGATGCCCGCCCCGTTCGGTCTGATCCGGTACGGGGTCGCCCCCGACCACCCCCGCATCAAGGGCATCATCACCGCCCTGCACCAAGTGCTCGACAAGCCCCAGGTCCGCCTGTTCGGGAACGTCGACTACCCGAACGACATCTCCCTCGACGAGCTGCACGCGTTCTACGACGCCGTGATCTTCTCCACGGGCGCCACCGCGGACCGTGCGCTCAGCATCCCGGGCGTCGAGCTCGACGGCTCCTACGGCGCCGCCGACTTCGTCTCCTGGTACGACGGCCACCCCGACGTGCCGCGCACCTGGCCGCTGGAGGCGGAGAAGGTCGCCGTGCTCGGCGTCGGCAACGTCGCCCTCGACGTGGCCCGCATCCTCGCGAAGACGGCCGACGAGCTGCTGCCGACCGAGATCCCGGCGAACGTCTACGACGGCCTGAAGGCCAACAAGGCGCTGGAGGTCCACGTCTTCGGCCGCCGCGGCCCGGCGCAGGCCAAGTTCAGCCCGATGGAGCTGCGCGAGCTCGACCACTCGCCCAACATCGAGGTCATCGTCAACCCCGAGGACATCGACTACGACGAGGGTTCGATCACCACCCGCCGCTCCAACAAGCAGGCGGACATGGTCGCCAAGACCCTGGAGAACTGGGCGATCCGCGACATCGGTGACCGCCCCCACAAGCTGTACCTGCACTTCTTCGAGTCCCCTGCCGAGATCCTCGGTGAGGACGGCCAGGTCGTCGGCCTGCGCACCGAGCGCACCGAGCTCGACGGCACGGGCAACGTCAAGGGCACCGGCGAGTTCACCATCTGGGACGTGCGGTCCGTCTACCGGGCCGTCGGCTACCTCTCCGACGAACTGCCCAAGCTCCCCTGGGACGTGGAGTCCGGCACGGTTCCCGACGAGGGCGGCCGCGTCATCGAGAACGGCGGGCACCTGGCCTCGACGTACGTGACCGGGTGGATCCGGCGCGGCCCGATCGGCCTGATCGGCCACACCAAGGGCGACGCGAACGAGACCGTCGCCAACCTGCTCGCCGACCACGCCGGGGGCCGCCTGCTCACGCCGGCCACCCCCGAGCCGGAGGCGGTCGAGGCCTTCCTCGCCGAGCGGCAGGTCCGCTTCACCACCTGGGAGGGCTGGCACAGGCTCGACGCCGCCGAGAAGGCGCTGGGCGAGCCGCAGGGCCGCGAGCGCGTGAAGATCGTGGAGCGCGAGGAGATGCTCGACGCCAGCGGCGCGTGAACGATCGAGTGGGGCCCGCCGGACGGCGGGCCCCACTCGATCGTCCGGGCTCCCGGGGTGTCCCCGGGAGCCCGGATCAGCCGGTGATGGAGGTGATCTTCTTCGTCTTCAGGTCGGCCTGCACGTGGATCCGGGTGGTGTCGCCGCCTCCCCAGGTCAGGGTGACCGTGGCGTTGGTCTTGCCCGTCCCGCTGCCGGTGGACGTCACCTTCCACTGCGTGGGCACGTTCTGTGCGCGCAGCACGCCGTTGGCGTGGTTGGTCTCCTCCCACCGCCGCAGCTCCTGCCGCAGCGGCTGGGAGAGGTAGAAGGAGCGCAGCTGGTCGGCCGTCTTGCCGTCGCCGTCGTACACGGCGTCGATGTAGGAGCCGTAGAAGTCGGAGATCCGGCTGAAGGCGCCCTCCGGGCTGCCGGACACGGACTGCGGCGGGGCGGCGGTGGCGGACGTACCGGTGACGAGGGCGAAGGAGAGCGCCGCCGCGCAGGCGGTGGCCGCCAGGGCGATGGACGTGGCGCGCTTGTTAGGGAACGTGAACACAGGTGGGTACCTTTCCCCGTTCTGACTGCGTGCCGGTACGGTCCCCGGCACTGCCCTCCAGGACGTGACGCGCCGCCAACCGGTTCTCGGCGTCCGGGGAATGGCCGGAATTAGCTCGTACGGAGGATTTCGAAATTCGGTCCGCCGTCCGGAGGAATGCCGGCGGCCCCCCGGGGGTTCGCACAGACGCGACATCCCACTCCGCACGCACTGGAGAGCTCATGAAGATCGGCATCATCGGCGCCGGGAACATCGGCGGCAACCTCACCCGCCGGCTCACCGCCCTCGGGCACCGGGTCTCCGTCGCGAACTCCCGCGGCCCCCAGACCCTGACCGCCCTCGTGGAGGAGACCGGAGCCACCGCCGTCACCGTCGCGGAGGCCGCGCGGGGCGCCGAGGTCGTGGTGGTCACCATTCCCCTCAAGAACGTCCCCGACCTGCCCGCCGGACTCTTCGACGGGGCCGCCGAGGGCTTCGTCGTCATCGACACCGGCAACTACTACCCGCGCCTGCGCGACGGCCGCATCGCCGCCATCGAGGACGAGGGCCTGACCGAGAGCCGCTGGACCGAACGCCACCTCGGTCACCCGGTGATCAAGGCCTTCAACGGCACCTATGCCGCCGACATCCTGGACCGGCCGCGTCCGGCCGGCGACCCGGACCGCATCGCCATCCCGGTGGCGGGCGACGACGAGGCCGCCAAGAAGACCGTCCGCGCCCTCGTCGACGAGCTCGGCTTCGACACCGTCGACGCCGGCGGTATCGACGACTCCTGGCGCCAGCAGCCCGACACCCCCGTCTACGGACTGCGGGCCGGGGTGGAGGCGGTCACCCGCGCCCTGGCCGAGGCCTCGCCCGTCCGGACGGAGGAATTCCGGGGCTGAGGGCCACCCCGGTTGCAGTAACTCTTCGAGGTTGAACCGTTTCTCTGTGCTACGGTGCCGTTCAGTTGCAGGTGTGGTTCCCAAAGATTTCAAGCGCTCCCGTCGGATTGTCGGACGGGTGCACTTCTTAATTTCCGGATGCTTTCGGACAGGGTCAATCAACACGGCGACGCCGGCGTCGCACAGTGCGGCCCCGGGTACAGCCCCGAAGGAGAATCCATATGGCATCCGGCACCGTGAAGTGGTTCAACGCGGAAAAGGGTTTCGGCTTCATCGAGCAGGACGGCGGCGGCGCCGACGTGTTCGCCCACTACTCGAACATCGCCACCCAGGGCTTCCGTGAGCTCCAGGAGGGCCAGAAGGTGAACTTCGACGTCACGCAGGGTCAGAAGGGCCCGCAGGCCGAGAACATCGTGCCCGCCTGACGCCGACGCACAGCCGAGAGCCGGGGTCCGCACCGATGGTGCGGGCCCCGGCCCCGTTTCCGGCCCCGTTTCCGGCCCCGCCCCCGTTTCCGGCCCCGTTTCCGTTCCCGCCGTGACCGAAGTGTCATGTGCGGACCCGCTGTGCTCGCCTCTGCCCACTGCTACGTTCCTCCGGCATCGGGCACCCGGCACCCGGGAGCCGCAGGAGGGCCGTCATGCACGTCAGATCCCGTCTCGCCGCGGCCGCGGCCGCCGCACTGCTCCTCGGCGCGGCCCTGACCGGCTGCGAGGACGGCACCGCCCCGCCGCGTCCGGCCCCCGCCCCCTCCGGGAACCCCACCGCCTCCTCCCCGGCCCCGCCGCCGGTCGCGCCGGCCGTGAGTGCCCCCACCGCGCCGGCCGCCCCGGTGGACTCGCCGAGCCCGGCCCCGACCCCGAGCCCGCCCCCGGCCGCGGCGCCGCCCCCGGCTCCCGCCACCCGCCTGTCGATGTCCGTCACCACCCCGGGCGGGCGGCTCGACCTCGTCCGCGGCGGCCCCGCGCAGGAGTTCACGGTGACCCTGCGCAACGGCAACTCCGAGGCCTACCGGCACCTGTTGCTCGCCTTCCAGATGGAGGGGCTCGTCCCGGGGCCGGGGGACACCCCGGGCCCGCAGGCCTCCCTCCTGCTGGAGCGCCGGGACCCGGGCACCGGCCGGTGGGGCCCGGCGGAACTGCGCATCGCCGGCGACCTCAAGCCGTACTCCCTCTACGAGGGCGGCTCGTCGCTCTCCCGCGACGCCGTACGCACCGAGCACTACCGGCTGCGCGCCACCGCGGGCGGCCCCACGGGCAGTTCCCCGCTGATGGTCCGCGCCATCGACACCGACGCCCCGGAGGGCACCCCCGAGGAGCGGGAGCGCCCCGCCGCCTCGTCCCTCCCGCACCGCACCCGCCGGGCTTCCTGAACGACCCGCGCCGTTGTCCCGTACTCCTACCGGGGGCGGCGGCGCACCCGGCAGACTGTGCGTCGTGACGACACTGAGCAAAGGCGCCAACCTGCAGGTCGCGGCGGCCTCCGTGAGAGTGGTGCTCGGCTGGCGGCCGGGGCCGGGCGTGCCGGACGTGGACGCGTCGGCCCTGCTGCTCGCGGGCGGCGGGCGGGTCCGTTCCGACGGCGACTTCGTGTTCTACAACCAGCCGGTCCACGCCTCCGGCGCCGTACGCCACCTCGGCAAGCGGCCCGGCGGGGACGCGCTGGAGGTGAACCTGGCGGCCCTGGAGCCGGGCGTCGAACGGGTCGCGCTCTGCGCCTCCGCGGACGGGGGCACCTTCGGCCGGGTTCCCGGACTGCACCTGCTGCTCCTCGACGCGAGCTCCGGGGCCGAACTCGTCCGCTTCGACATGACCGCCGGCCCCGAGACGGCCTTCGTGAGCGGTGAGCTCTACCGGCGGGCCGGCGTCTGGAAGTTCCGGGCGGTGGGGCAGGGTTACGCGAGCGGGCTCGCCGGACTGGCGACGGACTTCGGGATCACCGTCGACGACGCCCCACCGGCGGCGCCGACCGCTCCCGCTCCCGCCCCGGCGACCGCTCCCGCCCCGGCCCCCGTGCCCACCCCCGCCCCGGCGCGTACCCGGCCCGTCGCGCCGGTCGTGGCAGCCCCGAGGCCGCCCGCCGCCGCGCCCGGACCGGCACCCGCCGAACCCGCCCCCGCCGTCCGGATGGTCAAGGGGGAGGAGCGGCTCCCGGAGGACATGCGCGGCCGTCTCTCGCTGCGCAAGCAGCAGGTCGCCGTCAGCCTGAGCAAGAACGGCGCCGCGGGAGTGACCGCGCGGGTGATCCTCGTCCTCGACGCCTCGGGTTCGATGAGCGCGCTCTACTCCCGGGGCACCGTCGCCTCGGTGGTGGAACGGATGGCGGCCGTCGCGGCGCAGCTCGACGACGACGGCGAGATGCAGGCCTGGACCTTCGCGAGCAATCCGGCCCGGCTGCCGGACCTCGTCCTCGGTGACCTCCCGGAATGGCTGCGACTGCACGTGCGCGTCGGCCAGATGAGCCTCTTCGGCCGCAGGAAGCCGCCCCGCGGACTGCTCCCCGGCCAGATCGACATGCGGGAGGTCGGTTTCCAGAACGAGGAGCAGAAGGTGATCGCCGAGGTGCGCGCCTACGTGCGCTCCCACCCTGCTCCGGCGCCGACCCTGGTGCTGTTCTTCTCCGACGGCGGCGTCTACCGCAACGCCGAGATCGAGCGGGAACTGCGCGAGGCCGTGGAGGAGCCGGTGTTCTGGCAGTTCGTGGGTCTGGGCCGGGCCGGCTTCGGCGTGCTGGAGCGCTTCGACACCATGCCGGGGCGCCGGGTCGACAACGTCGGCTTCTTCGCCGTCGACGACATCGACCGGCTCTCGGACGCCGAGCTCTACGACCGGCTGCTTTCGGAGTTCCCCTCCTGGCTGGGGGCGGCCCGGCGGGCGGGCATCCTGCGCTGAACCTCCTTGAGCCGCAGGGCGATCGGACGGATCCGGGGGCGCCCGGACCCTTGACCCCATAGTTGGTCCAGACCAATCATGGGGCGTCCGTCCGTTCGCTCGCGCCCCACCGGGAGCTTCGTTGAGACACCCTTCGCGTTCCGTCCGCTCGTTGACGGCGGCGTTCGCCACCCTCGCCGCCAGTGCCGGGCTCCTCGTCGCGGCAGGCGCGGGCCCCGCGCAGGCGGCGCCGACCCCACTGCCCGCGCACGTCTTCGCGCCCTATTTCGAGGCGTACTCCTCCGACAGCCCCGCCGACCTCGCGCAGAAGTCCGGCGCCAAGTACCTGACCATGGCCTTCGTCCAGACCGAGGCCAAGGGCTCCTGCACCCCTTACTGGAACGGCTCGACGGACCGGCCCATCGCCTCCTCCGTCTTCGGCGCCGACTTCGCGACCCTCCGCTCGCGCGGCGGCGACGTCATCCCCTCCTTCGGCGGCTACGCGGCCGACAACGGCGGCACCGAGATCGCGGACAGCTGCACCAGCGTCGACTCGATCGCCGCCGCCTACCAGAAGGTGATCACCACCTATGACGTCACCCGCCTGGACATGGACATCGAGGACAACTCCCTGACCGACAAGGCCGGGATCGACCGCCGCAACCAGGCCATCAAGAAGGTGCAGGACTGGGCCGCCGCGAGCGGCCGCCCCCTCCAGGTCTCCTACACCCTCCCGACCACCACGAGCGGACTCGCGAGCAGTGGGCTGGCCGTCCTCAAGAGCGCGAAGGCGGCCGGCGCCCGGGTCGACGTCGTCAACCTGATGACCTTCGACTACTACGACGGTGCCGGCCACGACATGGCGGCGGACACCCGGAGCGCCGCCACCGGCCTGTACGGGCAGCTCGCCACGCTGTACCCGGCCAAGACGCCCGCCGAACTGTGGGGCATGGTCGGCGTCACCGAGATGCCCGGCATCGACGACTACGGGCCCGCCGAGACCTTCACCACCGCCGACGCCACCGCCGTCTACGACTGGGCGGTCGCCAAGGGCATCAACACCCTCTCCTTCTGGGCGCTCCAGCGCGACAACGGCGGCTGCCCCGGCACCGGGGGCTCCGACACCTGCTCCGGCATCGCCCAGGACCCCTGGTACTTCACCCACACCTTCGCGCCCTTCACCCGGGACGCGGGACCGGTCGCCGACGACTTCTCGGTCTCCGTCACGCCCGGCTCCGCCTCGGTCGCCCCCGGCGGCAGCACCACCGCCACCGTCGCCACCCGGGTCACCGCGGGCACCCCGCAGCCCGTCGCGCTGACGGTCGCCGGCGCCCCGCCCGGCGTGACGGCCACCGTCGCCCCCGGCTCCGTCACCGCGGGCGGCACCGGCCTGCTCACGGTCGCCGCCTCGGCGTCGGCCCCGCCCGGGACCTACGCGCTCACCGTCACCGGCGCCGGGACCGCGTTCACCCGTACGGCCGCGTTCACGCTCACCGTGTCCGGGCCGGGCGGCGGCAGCGGCGCCCTCGTCAACGGCGGCTTCGAGAGCGGTTCGCTCGCGCCCTGGACCTGCGAGAGCGGCGGCGCCGTGGTGAGCGCCCCCGTGCACGGGGGCGCGTACGCCGTCCGGGCCACCCCCTCCGGTGACCGCACCGGAGAATGCGCGCAGACCCTCACCCTCGCCCCGAACACCGCCTACACGCTCAGCGGCTGGGTCCAGGGCAGCTACGCCTACCTCGGGGTCCGGGGCGGCGCGAACGCCAGTACGTGGACCGGCTCGGCCGCCTGGACCAAGCTGACGGTGCCCTTCACCACCGGCGCCTTCGGCACGGTCACCGTCTACCTGCACGGCTGGTACGGCCAGGGAGCCGTCCTCGGCGACGACCTCGCCGTGAGCTGACCACCCCCGGCCCGCGCCCCCGTCCCCGCCCCGCCGACGGCGGGGACGGGGACGGGGGCGCGCCTCATGCCGCGTGCCCGCCGTCCACGGAGAACTCGGCGCCCGTGACGTACGCGGCCCCGTCCCCGGCCAGGAACGCGACCATGTCCGCGACCTCCTGGGGGCGGCCGAAGCGGCCGAGCGCGGTCAGCGCCGTCTGCGACGGCGCGTAGGGGCCGTCCGCCGGGTTCAGGTCGGTGTCGACCGGGCCCGGGTGGACGATGTTCGCGGTGATGCCGCGTCCGCCGAGCTCGCGGGCGAGGGCCTTGGTGAGGCCCGTGAGCGCCGACTTGCTCATCGCGTACAGGGTTCCGCCGGGGCCCGGCACGCGCTGGGTCATGCAGGTGCCGATGGTGATGATCCGCCCTCCCGGCCCCATCCGCTCGGCCGCGGCCTGCGCGGTCAGGAACGCCCCGCGGACGTTGACCGCGAGGACGCGGTCGACCTGGGCCAGGGTGAGTTCCTCCAGCGGGCCGAGCACCCCGATTCCCGCATTGTTGACGAGTACGTCGAGCCCGCCCAGGGCTCCGGCCGCCCAGTCCGCGGCGCCCGCCGCGTCGCCCGCGTCCCCCGCGTCCGCACGGGCGGCGACGCCCCGGCGGCCCAGGGCCCGGATCCCGTCGACCACCTTCAGCGCCGCCGCCTCGTCGGCGGTGTAGGTGATCGCCACATCAGCGCCCGCCGTGGCCAGGCGCAGCGCGGTGGCCGCGCCGATGCCCCGGCTGCCGCCCGTGACCAGAACCGTCTTGCCGTTCATCTGCCGCTCCTCGTGATTGGTTGCGGTTTCAATGAAAGGCGGTGCCGGTGTGCCGTGCTGGCGGTAATCCGACCTCGCGTCCGCCCTCCCCTTCCGGTCCTCGCCCGTACCCGTCCGGTCGCCGATCCCCCGGGGGGTGGGTAGCCTCGCAGAGGTTCATGCGAGGGGGGCACACCCGAGACGGGAGCCACCGTGAAGTCGATACCGCGCAGCCGTTGCGCCCGGAGCGTCGCCGCAGGCCTGCTGTCCGCCGCGCTGCTGACCGGCGGAGCCGTGAACGCCTTCGCCGCCGCCAGTCCGACGCCGCCCTCGTCGAGCGCGAGTCCGGCCGCCGACAAGTCGATCACCATCAAGGCCGACAAGGCCGCGGTGAAGGTCGGGGACCAGGTCATCTTCATCGGGCGCACCAAGGGGCTGAAGGTCGGCAGCAAGCTGGTGCTCCAGCACCTGAACAACGGCAAGTGGACGACACTGCAGGCGAACACCCTGGTCAAGAACGGCAGCAGCTACACCCTGCCGGGCAAGCTCAACACCAAGGGCAAGGAGCAACTGCGGGTCATGGGTGACGACAAGACGGTCTCCCCGACGGTCGTCGTGACCGTGAGCTGACCGCCCTCCTTTCCCGCCCTGCCCGGCCCCGGCCCGCGGACTGCCGACCGCCTCCGCACCTGCCCCCGGTAGGCTCGGGCCGCCGCGCGGGTCCGTACCGTCCCGTGGGACGGTACGGACCCGAGGGAAGGAACAACCGCATGCCCGGCGCCGCCGACATCCGGATCCTGCGCGCCGCCGTACGCACGGCCGTGCCGTGGAAGAACGGCGGGGGAGTCACCCGCGAGATCGCCGCCCTCCCCGAGGGTGCGGGCACGGCGGCGTTCGACTGGCGGATCAGCCTCGCCGAAGTGGACGCCGACGGCCCGTTCTCGGAGTTCCCCGGTGTCGACCGGACGCTGACACTGGCCGAAGGGGCCGGCATGGACCTCACCGTCGCGGGCGAGCGCCGGCTCGTCGACGAGCGCTACGCGCCACGGCACTTCCCCGGCGACCGGCCGACCGGCTGCCGTCTGCTGGGCGGTCCCGTCGTCAACTTCAACGTGATGTACCGGCGCGCGAGCACACTGGCCCGGACCGCCGTCGTGCGCGGCGAACCGACCCTGGCCGTCCTGCCCGGGGAGACCCTGCTGGTCTGCGCGCTCGACGGTCCGGCCACGGTGGATCCGGTGGATGCGGCGCCGGAGCCCGGCCCGGCCGTCGAACTCGGTCCGTACGACGCGGCCTTGCTCCAGGGGCCCGCCACCGTGGTCCTGTGCACGGAGGGCCGGGCGGCCGTGGTCACGCTGCGAACGGTTTGAGCCGCCGGGGGCCGTGATCGCGCCAACCCCTCCCCAACCCTTGGTCAAGGAGAGGTAAAGCGGGATACCGTCGCGCATGTTTTCGAACAAACAGCATACGAACATGCGTACCTCGCGGCTCCGGACCTCCAACGTCCAGGAGGCGAAGGGTGGTTCGACCAGCCGGCGCGCCCTCCTGCGCACCGCCGCGGCCGGGACGGCGGCCGCCGGGTCCGTCCTCGCGCTCGGCTCCGCCTTTCCCGCCGCCGCCGCGCCCGTCGGCCCCGCGGGCGGCGCCAGGCCGGCCACCCCGGAGCAGGCCCTGCGCGAGCTGGAGGCCGGCAACCGGCGCTGGCGCACGTACCGTCAGGAGCACCCGAACGAGTCCCCGTCGACCCGGCTCCGGCTGGCCAAGGGACAGCGGCCCTTCGCCATCGTGCTGGGCTGCGTGGACTCCAGGGTCCCGCCGGAGCTCGTCTTCGACCAGGGGCTCGGCGACCTGCTGACCGTCCGCTCGGCGGGCGAGGTGCTCGACGAGGCGGTGCTCGGCAGCATCGCCTACGGGGTCCTGGAACTCTCGATACCGCTGGTGCTCGTCCTCGGACACCAGTCCTGCGGGGCGGTCGGCGCGGCGGTCCACGCCGACGAGAGCGGCGACCGGCTGCCCGCGCACATCCAGTACCTGGCCGACCAGATACGCCCGGCGATCGACCGGAGCCGGCAGGGCGAGGCCCGTATCAGCGCCACCATCGACGCCCACGCCCGCCGTACCCGGGACCGGCTCGCCGCCGAACCCGACCTGGCCCGCGCCGTATCCGCCGGGAAACTGGCAGTGGCGGCCGCCCGTTACGAACTGAACGACCAGCGGGTGCGCACCCTCACCTGACGGACACCGCCCCGGACCGCCCGGGGCCGGGCCGTGAGCCCGGCCCCGAGGCCGGTCCGAGGCTGGTCCCGGGCGCCGCCCGCCGTGCAGAATCGAACAGTGATCACGACCGAACCCGAAGCGGACCCCTTCGACGCCCACCGAAGGCTCCTGTTCGCCACCGCCTACCGCATGCTCGGCACCGTCAGTGACGCCGAGGACATCGTCCAGGACACCTGGCTGGCCTGGAACAAGGCCGACCGGTCCGAGGTCCGTCACCCCAAGGCGTACCTCGTCCGCACGGTGACGAACCTGTCGCTCAACCGCCTGACCTCCGCCCGCGCCACGCGCGAGGAATACGTCGGCCCCTGGCTCCCCGAACCCCTGCTCACGGCCCCCGACGTCGCGCAGGAACGCGAACTCGCCGAGAGCGTGTCCACGGCGATGCTGGTCGTCCTGGAGAGCCTCACCCCCGTGGAGCGCGCCGTGTTCGTGCTGCGCGAGGTCTTCGGCTACTCGCACGCCGAGATCGCCGGCTTCCTGGACCGCCCGGAGCCGACGGTCCGCCAGATCTCGCACCGGGCGCGCAAGCACGTAGCGGAGCGGCGCACGGTCTACGACACCGACGCCGCGCAGCGCGAGGAGGTCACGGCCCGCTTCCTGAGCGCCTGCGCCGGCGGCGACCTCAACGCCGTGCTGGAACTGCTCGCCCCCGACGTCACCGCGTGGTCGGACGGCGGCGGCAAGGTGAGCGCCGCCAGGCGGCCGGTGTACGGCTCCGACCACGTCGGCCGCTTCCTGATCGGAGTGATCGCCAAGGCCGCGCGGGACGCCGTGGACGTCTTCCCCGTTCCCACCCCCGCCGTCATCAACGGCGAGCTCGGCGTCCTCATCCTGGCGGGCGACACCCCGGTCGGTGCGATCACCTACGACCTGGAGGACGGCCTGATGCGCAACCTCCGCTTCCAGATCAACCCCGACAAGCTGGCGGGCCTGAGCCGCTAGGCGAGTACGCCCGAAATCTTGTCAGTGGTCGTAGGCGATCGGCGATCGGCGACCGGTGTGCCGGATGGCCACGGTGAGGGCCAGGAAGCGTTGCCCGACGCGGGGGAGGGGGGGGGGGGGGGGGGGGGGGGGGGGGTGGGGGGGGGGGGGGGGGGGGGGGGGGGGGGGGGTGGGGTGTGGGGGGGGGGGGGGGGGGGGGGGGGGGGGGGGGGGGGGGGGGGGGGGGGGGGG
>NZ_JBVIKC010000027.1:0-104079 GCF_055581065.1 Streptomyces sp. NPDC031479 | reverse complement strand
GGTACTGCAGGGGGGACCCTGTGGGAGAGTAGGACGCCGCCGAACAATCATTGTGGGAAAGCCCCGCACCTTATGGTGCGGGGCTTTTCTGCGTTCAGGGGCCGGTCGGTCCGCTCGTGGACTCCTGTAGGGTCAGGGGGCAGCGATTCAACCATTTCTAGCGTCACAGTGGAGGCCCCCGGGTGGAGGTCCAGGAGACTCGGGTTCAGACTGACCGAATTTTCACCATTCCGAACATCCTGAGCATGGCTCGCCTCGCCGGCGTACCCCTGTTCCTCTGGCTGATCCTGGAGGGCTACGACGGGTGGGCGCTGGCCGTCCTCATGTTCAGCGGGATCAGTGATTACCTCGACGGGAAACTCGCGCGACGCTGGAATCAGATCAGCAATCTGGGGCGGCTGCTGGACCCCGCCGCGGACCGCCTCTACGTCCTGACCACGCTGTTCGGGCTGACCTGGCGCGGGATCCTGCCCCTGTGGCTGACCGGGCTGCTGCTCGCCCGTGAGGCAATGCTGCTGGTCATGGTGTGGATCCTGCGTCGGCACGGCTATCCGCCGCCCCAGGTGAACTTCCTCGGCAAGGCCGCCACCTTCAACCTGATGTACGCCTTCCCGCTGCTGTTGCTGAGCGACGGTACCGGCTGGTTGGCCTGGACGGCGTCCGTTTTCGGATGGGCGTTCGCGGGTTGGGGTACAACGCTCTATTGGTGGGCAGGAATCCTATACGTGGTGCAGGTCCGCCGTCTCGTGAAGGCGGATGCCACGGCCGATTGAGCTCGCTCGGCGCCGGTACTGACGCGGAGGAGTAGCGGAGTCACCGTCCGGGACGGGTGAGGTCGGCCAGACCGTCATCTCTCTAGGAGGACTCTTCCGACATGAAGGCCGTCGTGATGGCCGGTGGCGAAGGTACGCGGCTTCGCCCCATGACCTCAAGCATGCCCAAGCCGCTCCTGCCGGTGGCGAACCGGCCGATCATGGAGCACGTGCTGAGGCTGCTGAAGCGGCATGGACTCAGCGAGACCGTGGTCACCGTCCAATTCCTGGCGTCACTCGTCAAGAACTATTTCGGTGATGGCGAGGAGCTCGGAATGGAGCTCACCTATGCCAATGAGGAGAAGCCACTCGGCACCGCCGGCAGCGTGAAGAACGCCGAGGAGGCCTTGAAGGACGACACCTTCCTGGTCATCTCCGGTGACGCGCTGACGGACTTCGACCTCACCGATCTCATCAACTTCCACAAGGAGAAGGGCGCACTGGTCACGGTGTGCCTGACCCGGGTGCCGAACCCGCTGGAATTCGGCATCACCATCGTGGACGAGGAGGGGAAGGTCGAGCGCTTCCTCGAGAAGCCGACATGGGGGCAGGTGTTCTCGGACACCATCAACACCGGCATCTACGTGATGGAGCCGGAGATCTTCGACTACGTCGACGCCGACGTCTCCGTCGACTGGTCCGGTGACGTCTTCCCGCAGTTGATGAAGGAAGGCCGGCCGATCTACGGCTACGTGGCCGAGGGCTACTGGGAGGACGTCGGCACGCACGAGAGCTACGTCAAGGCACAGGCCGACGTACTCGAAGGCAAGGTCCAGGTCGACATGGACGGCTTCGAGATCTCCCCCGGCGTGTGGATCGCCGAAGGGGCCGAGGTGAGCCCGGACGCCGTCCTGCGCGGGCCGCTGTACATCGGGGACTACGCCAAGGTCGAAGCCGGTGTGGAGATCCGCGAGCACACGGTCATCGGGTCGAACGTGGTCGTCAAGAGCGGCGCCTTCCTCCACAAGGCCGTCGTGCACGACAACGTGTACATCGGGCCGCACAGCAACCTGCGCGGCTGCGTCATCGGCAAGAACACCGACATCATGAGGGCCGCCCGGATCGAGGACGGGGCCGTCATCGGTGACGAGTGCCTGGTGGGCGAGGAATCGATCGTCCAGGGCAACGTGCGCGTCTACCCCTTCAAGACCATCGAGGCCGGCGCGTTCGTCAACACGTCGGTGATCTGGGAGTCGCGCGGCCAGGCCCACCTCTTCGGTGCCCGCGGGGTCTCCGGGATCCTGAACGTCGAGATCACCCCGGAACTGGTGGTCAAACTCGCCGGGGCCTACGCGACGACCCTGAAGAAGGGGGCCATCGTCACCACGGCCCGTGACCACTCCCGAGGCGCGAGAGCACTCAAGAGGGCCGTGATCTCGGCCCTCCAGGCCAGCGCCATCGACGTGCGCGACCTGGAGAACGTACCGCTGCCCGTCGCCCGGCAGCAGACCGCCCGAGGAGCCGCCGGCGGGATCATGATCCGGACCTCTCCCGGGGTGCCGGACTCGGTGGACATCATGTTCCTCGACGAGCGGGGCGCGGACCTCTCGCAGGCGCAGCAGCGCAAGCTGGACCGGGTCTACGCACGCCAGGAGTACCGCCGCGCCTTCCCCGGCGAGATCGGCGACCTCCAGTTCCCGTCAAGCGTCTTCGACTCGTACACGGGCTCGCTGCTGCGCCGGGTGGACACCACCGGCATCGCGGATTCCGGCCTCAAGGTGGTCGTGGACGCCTCCAACGGCAGCGCCGGACTCGTGCTGCCCAGCCTGCTGGGCCGGCTCGGGGTGGACGCGCTGACGATCAATCCCGGCCTCGACGAGTCGCGGCCGACCGAGACCGCGGAGTCCCGGCGGGCCGGACTGGTGCGGCTCGGGGAGATCGTGGCCTCGGCGCGGGCTGCCTTCGGCGTGCGCTTCGACCCGGTGGGCGAGCGGATCTCGCTGGTGGACGAGCGAGGGCGGATCATCGAGGACGACCGGGCGCTGCTCGTCCTGCTCGACCTGGTCGCCGCCGAGAAGCGCAGCGGCAAGGTCGCGCTGCCGGTGACCACCACACGGGTCGCCGAGCAGGTCGCCGCCTACCACGGCACGCAGGTGGAGTGGACGACGACCTCGCCCGACGATCTGACGCGGGTGGGCCGTGAGGAGACCACGATCTTCGGCGGCGACGGCCGGGGCGGGTTCATCGTCCCGGAGTTCAGCAGCGTCTTCGACGGATCGGCGGCGTTCGTACAGCTGATCGGACTGGTCGCGCGCACCCAGCTCACCCTGAGCCAGATCGATGCCCGCATCCCGCGGGCGCACGTGCTCAAGCGGGACGTGCCGACGCCGTGGGCGGCCAAGGGGCTCGTCATGCGGCGGGTCGTGGAGGCGGCCGGCGACCGGCAGGTGGACACCACGGACGGCGTGCGCGTCGTGGAGACCGACGGACGGTGGGCCCTGGTGCTGCCGGACCCGGCGGAGGCCGTCACCCACCTGTGGGCCGAAGGACCCGACGACGCTTCCGCGCAGGCCCTGCTCGACGAGTGGGGCGCGGTCGTGGACGGTGCCGGGGAGCACTGACCGCAGGCCGGCCCCGTAGGGCGGCCGGGGGCGCGACCGCGGCCGGGGCGGGCACGGTCAGTCACCCGGCCCGGTCCTCCGGACGGCGCATTGGATGTGGGCGGCGGCGACATGCGACGATGTGCGGCATGTCGCAGCCGCCCACCAACCGGAGTCCGGCCACGCCGCCCGCGCGCCCGGACGCGTCCATGTCGCTGCTGACGCACGTGATGGACAACAGCCTCGACGAGGGTTATGCGGAGGCGTCGGCCCGGCGCGAGGCGGACGGCACGGCGGGACTGCCGCGTACCCTCAAGGCCAAGCTGGCGCTCGCCGCCGGGCTCGTGCTGGCCGCGATGGTCGTCACCCTCGGTGCGGCCCAGGCGCGGATAGCGGCGCCGGTGCTGGCCAAGGAGCGCCAGGAGCTGATCGACCGGGTCGAGCGGGCCGACGCGCACGCCAACGGCCTGGAGCGGGACATCGAGCGGCTGCGGACCGAGGTCGAGGACCGGCAGGGCGCGGTGCTCAAGCAGCCCGGCGGGGAGCGGGCCCGGTTGCTCGCCCTGCTGTCGGGTGCAACCGAAGTGCACGGTCCGGGCGTCAAACTGGTGGTGGACGACGCGAAGGGATCTTCGTCGGGCGGCGGTGGCGGCCCGCGGGAGAGCGCCGGTTTCTCGGACACCGGCCGGGTCCGTGACCGGGACATGCAGCGGATCGTCAACGGGCTCTGGCAGGCCGGGGCGGAAGCCGTCTCGATCAACGGCCAGCGGCTGACGTCACTGTCGGCGATCCGGGCGGCCGGTGACGCGATACTGGTCGACAACAGGCCTCTGGTGCCGCCCTACGAGATCCTCGCGGTGGGGGACAAGAAGCGGCTCGGCACCGCCTTCCAGGATTCCGTGGACGGCCAGTACCTGCACGTCCTGCAGGAGAGCTACGGGATCCGCTACACCCTGTCCGCCGTGGACGAGGTGAAGCTGCCGGCCGCGTCGAGCCTGACCGTCCGCACAGCCACAGCAGTAGAGCCGAAGAAGGGTGCATCGTGATCGCGGTACTGGGCCTCGTGGCCGGAGTGGTGGTCGGACTTCTGGTCCGGCCCGAAGTGCCGGCCGTGGTGGAGCCTTATCTGCCGATCGCCGTGGTGGCGGCGCTGGACGCGGTGTTCGGCGGCCTGCGCGCGATGCTGGACGGGATCTTCGTCGACAAGGTCTTCGTGGTCTCGTTCCTCTCGAACGTGGTGGTGGCCGCGCTGATCGTCTTCCTCGGCGACAAGCTGGGCGTCGGCTCGCAGCTGTCGACGGGCGTGGTCGTCGTCCTCGGCATCCGGATCTTCTCCAACGCCGCGGCCATCCGCCGGCACGTCTTCCGGGCGTGAGGCCGATGAGCAACGACAACACCCCGCCCGAGGAGCCCCGGGTTCCCGAGCGCCCCCAGAAGGGCGAGGCCGGCGCGGAGGCTCCGCGGTCCGGTCCTGGGCCCGGGGAGCCGCAGGAGAGCGGGCGCCGGCGCCTGGCGGCCGGTCTGTGGCCGCCGCGGGTCAGCCGGGCCCAACTGATCGTCGCGCTGCTGCTGTTCGTGCTGGGGCTCGGGCTCGCGATCCAGGTGCGGTCCAACAGCGACTCCAGCGCGCCGCTGCGCGGTGCCCGTCAGGAGGACCTCGTCCGGATCCTCGACGAGCTGGACGGGCGGACCAAGCGCCTGGAGGACGAGAAGCAGAAGCTGGAGGACCAGCGCAAGGAGCTGGAGAGCAGCTCCAACCAGGCCGAGGAGGCCCGGCGGCAGACGGTGGAGAAGGAGCGCCAACTGGGCATCCTGGCCGGTACCGTGGCTGCTCAGGGGCCGGGGATCACACTGAGGATCACCGACACCAAGGGCCAGGTGCGCTCCGACCAGCTTCTGGACACCCTCCAGGAGCTGAGGGCGGCCGGGGCCGAGGCGATCCAGATCAACGGCGTGCGCGTCGTCGCGGGCTCGTACTTCTCGGACGAGGGCGGAGGGGTCTCGATCGACGGTAAGAAGATCACACAGCCCTACGAGTTCAGGGTGATCGGCAGACCGCAGGACCTGGAGCCGGCGCTCAACATCCCGGGTGGTGTCGTGCAGACCATGGAGAAGGAGCAGGCCACGGTCGCCGTCACACGGTCGGCGAAGATCGTTGTGGATGCCTTGCGGGCTGCGAAGCAGCCTGACTACGCTCGGTCGTCATCGTCGTGACGCGGGGCGGAGTGTGGACAGGCTCACGTGGGCGTATGCCTGCGGGGGGTCGACGCACCGAAGTCGCGGTGCGTGGTGGAAACTGTCTGGTGGTTACGGACGTTGTGAGAATGTCCGGGTCGGCAGGTGTGTGCATGCAGAGTTCGTCCTGCCCCACGGGCGGGTCTGTTTCGTTCAAGGGGAATCGCCCGTGAAGTTGTTTGAGAAGTTGTTCGGCAAGAAGAACCGCGAGGAAAGCGGCGCGGCGCGCCACCGTGCGGGGCACGGTGACGGCGAAGGGCAGGGCGACCGGCCGCTCTTCCGCGACGAGGTGGCCGGTCCGGGTGACATTTCGGGCGCGCAGGGCGCGTCGTCTGTTGACCCTGCCGGTTCCGGACGCATAGGTTTCGGTGACCCATCAACCTCAAGTGCGGGTGGAGGGTTTGCCCCCGACCCGTATGCCACCAATGCCTCCGCGGGGCAGCCGCGGCGCGAGGAGCCGTCCATGTCGGCCGAGCAGGTTTGCAGCAGGTGTGGCCACCGCAGCGATGCGGCGAGCCGTTTCTGCTCGAACTGCGGGGCGCCGCTGCGGGCGGGTCTGACGCCGGAGCGTGCTTCGGAGACCACGTCCACCATCTCGATCTCGGGCCTCGAGGCCTACGAGGCCGAGGTGTCGGGACAAGCGCACGTGTCGTCCTCGCTGTCCCCCGAGGCCCAGGCCGCGGTGGAGGCACTGCCCCCCGGTTCCGCCCTGCTGATCGTGCGGCGCGGCCCCAACTCGGGCAGCCGCTTCCTGCTGGACGGCGAACTGACCACGGCCGGCCGGCACCCGCAGAGCGACATCTTCCTGGACGACGTGACCGTCTCCCGGCTGCATGTGGAGTTCCGCAGGGGCCAGGAGGGCGGCTTCACCGTCGCCGACGTGGGCAGCCTGAACGGCACGTACGTCAACCGTGAGCCGATCGACTCGGTCGCCCTGCACAACGGCGACGAGGTCCAGATCGGCAAGTACCGGCTGGTCTTCTACGCGAGCCTGCGGGGCATCTGACCCTTCCCCCGGACGTGGTCCGGGGGGACCCCAGGGAAGGTCCCATGCTGCGTACCCCGACCGGCGGTGCCCCGAAGAGCGGCACCGCCGGGTCCGCCGGGCGGCTGGTGAGCATCGGAACGGTGCTCACCATGCTGCGTGACGAGTTCCCCGACGTCACGATTTCGAAGATCCGCTTCCTGGAGGCGGAGGGGCTCGTGGAGCCCGAGCGCACACCTTCCGGATACCGCAAGTTCAGCACGGGTGACGTGGAGCGGCTCGGCCGCGTCCTGCGCCTGCAGCGGGACCACTACCTGCCGCTGAAGGTCATCCGCGAACAGCTCGACGCGCTCGACCGGGGCGAGCAGATCCGCATTCCCGGGCCCGCGTCCCACGGGGAGGCGGTGGACCCGGCCGGTCCCGTCGCCCTGTACGGGGAGGTGGGCCGGGAGCGGCCCACCGTGGCCCGGGTGGGCCGGGCCGAGCTGATCGCCGCCGCCGAGGTGGACGAGGTACAGCTCGTCGAATGGGAGTCGTACGGGCTCATCTCCGAGGTTCCGGACGGGGGGTTCGACGCCGAGGCGGTCACCGTGGCCCGCCTGATCGCGGATCTCGGCCGTTTCGGGCTGGAACCCCGCCACCTGCGGGCCATGAAGGCCGCCGCGGACCGGGAGGCCGGTCTGGTGGAGCAGCTCGTGGCACCGCTGCGGCGGCACCGCAACCCGCAGACCAGGGCGCACGCCGAAGCCACGATGAAGGAGCTCGTGGGGCTCTCCGTACGGCTCCACGAGGCCCTGGTGCAGACGGCCCTCGGGGTGCGGTCGCACTGACCGGACGGCCCCGGAAGGGGCCCCGACTACCCAAACCTGCCGAGCAGGTCCTAGGGTTGCTGTGTGAACGAGCTCGACGTTGTGGGTGTCCGGGTGGAAATGCCCTCCAACCAACCGATCGTGCTCCTGCGTGAAGTGGGAGGCGATCGGTACCTCCCCATCTGGATCGGTCCTGGGGAGGCGACCGCCATTGCCTTTGCGCAGCAGGGCATGGCCCCTGCCCGGCCGCTGACGCACGACCTGTTCAAGGACGTGCTGGAGGCGGTCGGTGAGGAGCTCACCGAGGTCCGGATCACGGATCTGCGGGAGGGCGTCTTCTACGCGGAACTGGTCTTCGCCAGCGGGGTCGAGGTGAGCGCGAGGCCTTCCGACGCCATAGCGCTGGCCCTGCGCACGGGAACGCCGATCTACGGCAGTGACGGCGTCCTGGACGACGCCGGAATCGCCATTCCCGACGAGCAGGAGGACGAGGTGGAGAAGTTCCGCGAGTTCCTCGACCAGATCTCACCCGAGGACTTCGGCACCGGCCCGCAGTGAGGGCCGGGGGGTGTGAGGGGCGCAGCCGCGGCGAAACGCGGGCCGCGTCGACCACCGGGAACTTTCAGCCCATTCGAGTAGCCTTTCCCCGCAACGGGGTACGGGAAACCACTCTCAGGGTGATTATCACTCGGCGTGCCGAGTGTGGCGATCGTTGACGCACCCCTGGTCACTGCCTACCTTCAAGGTGGCAGGTCAAGGACGGAGGGTCGGCGTGAGGATCACGGGCGACGGTACGACCGGGGGCACCCCCGCACGGAGTGACGGTGGCTCGTACCCGCTGCACGGCGGCGCGCAGGGTTCCGCGCACCGTCAGCCGGCTTCGACGCCGGTCGGACCGGTGAGCGACGCTCCGGCGCCCGAGCAGGTCGGCTACCGGGGACCGACGGCGTGCGCCGCCGCCGGGATCACCTACCGCCAGCTCGACTACTGGGCCCGGACCGGGCTCGTGGAGCCCAGCGTGCGGCCCGCGTACGGGTCGGGCACGCAGCGCCTCTACAGCTTCCGGGACGTGGTCGTCCTCAAGATCGTCAAGCGCTTCCTGGACACCGGGGTGGCGCTCCAGAGCATCCGCACCGCCGTCCAGCACCTGCGTGACCGGGGTTTCGACGACCTGGAGCGCATGACGCTGATGAGCGACGGTGCCACCGTCTACGAGTGCACCTCCCCGGACCAGGTGGTGAGCCTGCTCCAGGGTGGACAGGGCGTTTTCGGCATCGCCGTCGGCGTGGTGTGGCGGGACGTGGAGAACGCGCTGTCGCAGCTGCACGGGGAGCGCGTGGACACCGGGGAGACCCTGGTGGGCCACAACCCCGCCGACGAGCTGGCCGCGCGCCGCAACCGGGCCGTCTGAGCGGCGCGGGGGCGCCCGTGGCCGCGTTGTCAGTGGCGTAGGGCAGCATCGGGGCCGTGAGAGCCGCGCCGACCATCCTGCACCTGGACATGGACGCCTTCTACGCCTCGGTCGAGCAGGCGTCGAAGCCCAGCCTGCGGGGCAAGGCCGTCATCGTCGGGGGGCTCGGGCCGCGCGGTGTGGTGGCCACCGCCTCCTACGAGGCCAGGCGGTTCGGGGTGCACTCGGCGATGCCGACCGCCCAGGCCCGTCGGCTCTGCCCGAACGGCGCCTACCTGATCCCGCGCTTCAGCCTCTACCGGCAGGTCAGCGACCTGGTCATGGGCCTGCTGCGGGAGCTGTCGCCGCTGGTGGAGCCCCTCAGCCTGGACGAGGCCTTCGTCGACCTGGAGGCGGGCGGCACGGCCTTCGACTCGGCGAGCGCCCGGGCCACGGGGGAGCGGCTGCGGGCCGACATCGAGGCCGCCACGGGGCTCAGCGGCTCGGTGGGCCTGGCCGGGTCGAAGATGCTGGCCAAGGTGGCCTCCGAGGAGGCCAAGCCGGCCGGGCTGCTGCTGATCGAGCCCGGGACGGAGCGGGAGCTGCTCGCGCCCATGTCGGTGCGGACCCTGCCCGGGGTCGGGCCGGCCACCGGGGAGCACCTGCGGCGGGCCGGGATCACCACGGTGGGGGAGCTGGCCGAGGCCGGCGAGGACGAGCTGGTCCGGATGGTGGGGAAGGCGCACGGGGCCGGGCTGTACCGGATGGCGCTGGGGCTGGACGACCGGCCCGTGGTCGCCGAGCGGGACGCGAAGTCGGTCTCGGTGGAGGACACCTTCGACGTGGACCTGCACGACCGCGTCCGCATCCGCTTCGAGGTGCAGCGGCTCGCGGACCGGTGCGTGGGGCGCCTGCGGTCCTCCGGGCACTCGGGCCGGACCATCGTGCTGAAGGTGCGCCGCTACGACTTCTCCACGCTGACCCGTTCGGAGACCCTGCGCGGGCCGACCGACGACCCCTCGGTGGTCCGGGAGGCCGCGGCGCGGCTGCTGGAGGGCGTGGACACCACCGGAGGCGTGCGGCTGCTGGGGGTGGGGGTGACGGGGCTCGCGGACTACACGCAGGAGGACCTCTTCGCCCAGGTGCTCGGCGCCGGGGCGGAGGAGGGCGGTGCCGCCTCGGAGGGCGCCGCCTCGGAGGGCGTCGCGCCGGAGGAGGAAGAGGCGGGCGAGCCGGACGCGGCCGGCGGGACCGGTGCGGCCGGCGGGACCGGTGCGGCCGGTGGGGCCGTCGCGGAGGCGGGCGGGCCGGACGCGGCGGCCGCGCGGTACTGGCCGGCGGGGAGCGACGTACGGCACGCCCTGTACGGGCCCGGATGGGTCCAGGGCAGCGGGGTGGGGCGGGTGACCGTACGGTTCGAGCGGCCCGGATCGCCGCCCGGGCGGGTGCGCACCTTCCGGGTGGACGATCCCGAACTGGCGTCCTCCGATCCGCTGCCCCTCGTGGGGCGGGCGGAAGGGACGGCCACGACCTAGATCCGCTCCTCGGGCGGCGGGTGGTGGAAGTCGGTCGGCAGGGAGACGTCCAGGCCGTAGTGGTGGTAGAGCTGGAGCTCCTGCTCGGGGGACAGGTGGCGCCCGACACCGAAATCGGGTGCATCTCTGATCAAGGAACGCTCGAAGGGCACGCGCAGGGTGTCGTCCACCACTTCACTGGGCTCCAGGGGGACGAAGGCGTCCCGCCCGAAGAGGCCGGTCCGGACGGCGGCCCATTCGGGCACGCCAGTGGCGTCGTCGAGGTAGACCTCGTCCACGGTGCCGATCTTGGCGCCGTTGCGGTCGAACGCCTTGCGGCCGATCAGGCTGCGCGGATCGATGTCGGTCTGCACGGTCCCTCCGTACGGTCGCAGTGGTACAAGTCATTCGTAATGACTACGAAAGTGCATATTTGAAGAGGGGGCCACTCGGGGAGGGTCCAGATCCTCGCTGGTAGGCTGGGTGATGGCTGTTGACCCTGTGCGGGAGAGTCCTCCGAGTGAGTACGACGGAGGCGCCGAAGGAGCAAATCCTCCCCGGAATCTCTCAGGCATACGTACCGCACGTGGTGAGGCCACTCTGGAAAGCAGGGGCGGGTACCGGGCACGCAGTACCGGTTCCCCTCCTCACCGACGGTGAAAGCCGGACCTCAGGGGCGATCCCCGTGCGGCCCGGTGAAGCTCTCAGGTTGAGATGACAGAGGGGGAGGCCGTCCGGGTGCCCGCGCCGTGGTGCCCCTCGCAGGTCATACGACCAGGAGGCCTCCGTCATGACCGCCAACCGCATTCCGCTCTCTCAGCTGGAGCGAGGCATCCCCTTCGAGCAGCGTCACATCGGCCCGGATGCCGAGGCGCAGGCGAAGATGCTCGCCCAGGTGGGCTACGGCTCCCTGGACGAACTCACCGCCGCCGCGGTACCGGATGTGATCAAGACCGCCGAGGCGCTGAACCTGCCCGAGGCGCGCACCGAGGCCGAGGTGCTGGCCGAGCTCCGCTCGCTGGCCGACCGCAACCAGGTGCTGTCGTCGATGATCGGCCTCGGCTACTACGGCACCTTCACGCCCCCGGTGATCCTGCGCAACGTCATGGAGAACCCGGCCTGGTACACGGCGTACACCCCGTACCAGCCCGAGATCTCGCAGGGCCGCCTCGAAGCGCTGCTGAACTTCCAGACCGTCGTCGCCGACCTGACCGGCCTGCCGACCTCCGGTGCCTCCCTGCTCGACGAGGGCACCGCCGCCGCCGAGGCCATGTCCCTGGCCCGCCGCGTGGGCAAGGTCAAGGGCGGCGTCTTCCTGATCGACGCCGACGCGCTGCCGCAGACCATCGCCGTGATCGAGACGCGCGCCGAGCCCATCGGGGTCGAGGTCGTCGTCGCAGACCTGTCCGACGGCATCCCGGCCGAGATCGCCGAGCGCGGCGTCTTCGGCGTGCTGCTCCAGTACCCGGGTGCCTCCGGCGCCGTCCGCGCGATCAAGCCGGTCATCGACCAGGCGCACGGGCTCGGTGCCATCGTCACCGTCTCCGCCGACCTGCTCGCCCTGACCCTGCTCACCTCCCCGGGCGAGCTGGGCGCCGACATCGCCGTCGGCACCACCCAGCGCTTCGGCGTCCCGATGGGCTTCGGCGGCCCGCACGCCGGTTACATGGCCGTCCAGCAGCAGCACGCCCGCTCGCTGCCCGGCCGCCTCGTCGGCGTCTCCGTGGACGCGGACGGCAACAAGGCGTACCGCCTGGCCCTGCAGACCCGCGAGCAGCACATCCGCCGCGAGAAGGCCACCAGCAACATCTGTACCGCCCAGGTGCTGCTCGCGGTCATGGCCGGCATGTACGCCGTCTACCACGGCCCGGACGGCCTGCGCACGATCGCGCGCCGGACCCACCGCTACGCCGCGCTCCTCGCCGCGGGCCTGACGGCCGGCGGGGTCGAGCTGGTGCACGGCTCCTTCTTCGACACCGTCACCGCCCGGGTGCCCGGCAAGGCGGCCGAGGTCGTCGCCGCCG
Source organism: Streptomyces sp. NPDC031479 (assembly GCF_055581065.1). Classification (NCBI taxonomy): domain Bacteria; kingdom Bacillati; phylum Actinomycetota; class Actinomycetes; order Kitasatosporales; family Streptomycetaceae; genus Streptomyces; species Streptomyces sp. NPDC031479. The sequence goes on along the minus strand of NZ_JBVIKC010000027.1, from coordinate 91,770 downwards.
CCCGTCAGGGCGGGGTCAACCTCTTCCAGGTCGACGCCGACCACGTCTCCGTCTCGTGCGACGAGACCACCCTGCGCGCCGACCTCGACGCAGTCTGGGCCGCCTTCGGCGTCAGCGCGGACATCGAGGCCCTGGACGCCACCACCGCCGACACGCTGCCCGAGGGCCTGCTGCGCTCGGACGCGTACCTCGGCCACCCGGTCTTCCACCAGCACCGCTCCGAGACCGCGATGCTGCGCTACCTGCGCAAGCTCTCGGACAAGGACTACGCGCTGGACCGCGGCATGATCCCGCTGGGCTCCTGCACCATGAAGCTCAACGCGACCACCGAGATGGAGCCGGTGACCTGGCCCGAATTCGGTCAGCTGCACCCGTTCGCCCCGGCGGAGCAGGCGGAGGGCTACCTCACGCTCATCACCGAGCTGGAGGAACGTCTCTGTGAGGTCACCGGATACGACAAGGTCTCGATCCAGCCGAACGCGGGCTCCCAGGGCGAGCTCGCCGGCCTGCTGGCCGTGCGCGCCTACCACCGGTCCAACGGCGACGAGCAGCGCACGATCTGCCTGATCCCGTCCTCCGCGCACGGCACCAACGCCGCCAGCGCCGTGATGGCCGGAATGAAGGTGGTCGTCGTCAAGACCGCCGACGACGGCGAGGTGGACGCGGCCGACCTGCGCGCCAAGATCGAGCAGTACCGCGACGAGCTCGCGGTCCTGATGATCACCTACCCGTCCACGCACGGTGTGTTCGAGGAGCACGTCGCCGACATCTGCGCCCAGGTGCACGAGGCCGGCGGCCAGGTCTACGTCGACGGTGCCAACCTGAACGCCCTGGTGGGCCTCGCCAAGCCGGGTCACTTCGGCGGCGACGTCTCGCACCTGAACCTGCACAAGACCTTCTGCATCCCGCACGGCGGCGGCGGCCCGGGCGTCGGCCCGGTCGGTGTCCGGGCCCACCTGGCCCCGTTCCTGCCGAACCACCCGCTCCAGCCGACCGCCGGCCCGGAGACGGGCGTCGGTCCGATCTCGGCCGCGCCGTGGGGCTCGGCCGGCATCCTGCCGATCTCGTGGTCGTACGTACGCCTGATGGGTGGCGAGGGCCTCAAGCGCGCCACCCAGGTGGCCGTGCTCGGTGCGAACTACATCGCCAAGCGCCTGGAGCCCCACTACCCGGTCCTCTACACCGGTCCGGGCAACCTGGTCGCCCACGAGTGCATCATCGACCTGCGTCCGCTGTCGAAGGCGACCGGCGTGAGCGTGGACGACATCGCCAAGCGCCTGATCGACTACGGCTTCCACGCGCCGACCATGTCCTTCCCGGTGGCCGGCACGCTGATGATCGAGCCGACGGAGTCCGAGGACCTCGGCGAGATCGACCGCTTCTGCGACGCGATGATCGCCATCCGCGCCGAGATCGAGCGGGTCGCGGGCGGCGAATGGCCGGTGGACGACAACCCGCTGGCCAACTCCCCGCACACGGCGGCGGCGCTGGGCGGTGAGTGGAACCACCCGTACAGCCGTGACGAGGCTGTCTTCCCGGGCGGCGTCACGGCCGCCGAGAAGTACTGGCCGCCGGTGCGCCGGATCGACGGTGCCTTCGGCGACCGCAACCTGGTCTGCTCGTGCCCTCCGCTGGACGAGTACGACAACTGAGTCCCGTGACACGGTGAAGGGGCCGGTCCTGGAGCGTGAGCTCCGGGACCGGCCCCTTCGCGTGGTCCTTCCTCGTGCCGGCTCGGTGCAAGGTGGCCTAGGCCACCGCGAGCGGGCGGTGCGGAGCGATGATCTGGCCGTCCGGCAGCAGCTCACCGGTGTCCTCGAAGAGCAGGACCCCGTTGCACAGCAGGCTCCAGCCCTGTTCCGGGTGGTTGGCCACCGGGCGCGCGGCCTCCCGGTCGGCGGACTCTGATGACGGGCAGGCAGGCTGGTGCTGGCACATGGATGCGTTCTTTCGCTGCGGTGTGGTCTGTTCGCTACGGCTCGATGCGTGATTCATGGCCGTCCCCCTGGGTCGTCCCCGCGCCTGCGGGGAGGATGTCCTCAGTCTTCCCCCACGACGGCTGCTTCGCAGGTATTTCCCGGCAGCTGTCCTCATGGATTGAGGACGCATCACTCGTGCGGGCGGTTCAGGCCAACTGCCCTGTCATTTCGGATGGTTCGCGGGTGGTCCGGGCGGACTAGGCCGGATGGGCAACCCGGGCCACCCCGAACAGGCCAACGGCGGAGCGGGGCCTCAGGCGGCCGGGGCGGCCACCGGGGGCGGGACGGGCGGGGCCGACCGGGTGAGCCGGTGGGTCAGCACGGGCAGCAGTTCGGATACGGGGTGGGGCCGGAACGCGGCGATCCCGGGTGGCGCCGGTGCCAGTGGCACCAGCAGGTCGGCGGCGGCGGGCAGGCCGGCCGCGGCGTCGGCGCCGACCGCCCCGTGCAGCCACAGCGTCAGCATGTACAGCTCGGGTACGGACAGCAGCCGGGGCTGGTAGCCCTTGCCGAGCGACTCGGCCTGGCGCAGGGCGCGTTCGGTGGCGGCGACGTAGGGCCCCTCGAAGAAGTGGGAGAAGGCCCACCCGTCCGGGGTCAGCCGGGTGTCGGCCGCGGCGACGAAGCGGTCGCCGCTGCGGATCAGGAACCGCCACCCGGTCAGCCGGGTGCGCGGCGGCCGGCCGCCCGCCGGGCGGCCGGACCCGTCGAGCCGGTCGAGCACGTGCACCGGAAGCGGGAGTTCGGCGGTCACCGGCCCTTGGAGCGCGCGCAGGGACGGAGTGTGCGCCTCGTGGACGGCGGTGGGGGAACCGAGTGCCGCGAGGACGCTGCGCAGGGCGGGCGCGGGAGCCGGGGGAACATGCAGCGGCATGGTGGGTCGCCTCTCACTTGGGAGACCTGTGGTACGGGGGAAGGTGCGGACGGCGCTGTCGCATTCTGGGGCCAGAGGGGGGCTGAGGGGCAATGGCCGCGCGCCAACTCTCTGCCTCGTTTGCGGAGTTTATACGACATGTGTTCACGCGGTGTTTCGGCTAGCTGTCCCGCCTATTGCCGACAAGGCGCATACCGGTCCCGCTGTCAGGCTATTCATGCCGGTTGCGCGCGAACGTGCCGCGCTGACCTCGGAGGTTACCCGAAGGGCGCTCGGCTGGAAAGCGTCTGTTATCGGGAATCGGCACAGTCTACGCGGAATTTGCATACGGCGAGTTGCCAGGTGAATGTGCCGAAGCGCCCATCAGGCCATACCGGCGCGCGCTCCCCGCCGGACCGCCCGGCCCGGAGTTATCGATCACGGGGCTGGGCATCATCGACCGTAACGCGCGCCCGGGTGCACCGTTCCGGGCCACACGAGGAGGGACGCTTCGATGGGGGAGAAGGTCGTGGCAGGAGGATTCGACCTGTCCGATCGGCATCGGTATCGGAGGAAGCTCCACGAGTGCCTGGAGGGACTGGAGCGCCTTCTGGCGGAGAAGAGGTTCGATCGGCCCAAGAACATGATGGGACTGGAGATCGAGCTGAATCTCGCGGGTGCCGACGGTTTGCCGCGCATGGTGAATGCACAGGTACTGGAGAAGATTGCGAGCGCCGATTTCCAGACCGAACTCGGAATGTTCAATCTGGAGGTGAACGTACTCCCGCACCGTCTCGGCGGCCGGGTATTCGACCAGCTCGCCGAAGAGCTGAGCGCGGGGCTGCACTACGCCCACCGGCAGGCCGCCGAGATCGACGCGGGAGTGGTGATGATCGGCATCCTGCCGACGATCTCCCGGTCCGACCTCGCCCTCGCCAACCTCTCGGCCGTGGACCGCTACTCGCTGCTCAACGAGCAGATCCTGATGATGCGCGGCGAGGACTTCACCCTCGACATCGACGGGGTGGAGCGGCTGACCTGGAGCACCGGGTCGATCGTGCCGGAGGCCGCCTGCACCTCCGTACAGCTGCACCTCCAGGTGACCCCGGCGCGGTTCGCGCACGTGTGGAACGCGGCGCAGGCGGTGACCGCCGTGCAGATAGCGGTGGGCGCCAACTCGCCGTTCCTCTTCGGGCGGGAGCTGTGGCGGGAATCGCGTCCGCCGCTGTTCACCCAGGCCACCGACACCCGGCCCCCGGAGCTGCAGGCACAGGGGGTGCGGCCGCGCACCTGGTTCGGGGAGCGGTGGGTGGACTCGGCGTACGAACTGTTCGCCGAGAACGTGCGCTTCTTCCCCTCCCTGCTGCCGATCTGCGACGAGGAGGAGCCGCTGCGGGTCCTCGCGGAGGGCGGTGTGCCGAGGCTGCAGGAGCTGGTGCTGCACAACGGCACGGTCTACCGCTGGAACCGCCCCGTCTACGGGGTCGCCGACGGGGTGCCCCACCTGCGGGTGGAGAACAGGGTGCTGCCGGCCGGGCCGACGGTGGCCGACGTCGTCGCCAACGCCGCCTTCTACTACGGGCTCGTACGGACCCTCGCGGACGAGCAGCGCCCCGTGTGGACCCGGATGCCGTTCGCGGAGGCGGAGGCCAACTTCGACGCGGCCTGCCGCTACGGGATCGACGCGCGGATCCGCTGGCCGCGCCGCGGCCGGGCCGGGGGACTGGTGAGCGTGCCCGCGGTGCGCCTGGTGCTGGACGAGCTGCTGCCGATGGCCGCGGCCGGGCTGGACGCCTGGGGGATCGAACCCGCCGACCGTGACCTGTACCTCGGGATCATCGAGGAGCGCTGCCGGCGCCGGGTGAACGGGGCGACCTGGCAGGTGGACACCTACCACCGGGCGCTCGCCGGCGGGCTGGACCGGGACGCCGCCCTGGCGGCCACCACCCGCCGCTACAGCGAGCTGATGCACAAGGGCGACCCGGTCCACACCTGGCCCGTCGGCGTGGAGGAGCAGGAGGTGGACGCCGGCGGGGCCGTCCGGCGCTGACCGGTGATCCGCTCCGGGCCCCGAGGAGGCAGTATGGGGTGGTCGGAACAGGATGACGCGGTGGGTTGGCGGGACGGGAGTCGGGCGTGCGGGCGGAGCCGGAGCCGGTGGTCGGGGAACTGCGCGGGGACGGGCGGCGGGGTCTGCTGCGGACCGAGACCCTGCTCGTGCTCGCGCTGTCACTGGGCGCGAGCGGGGTCTCGGCCCTGATCAGTTTCATCGGTTCGCTGACCAAGCCCGGCGGCCTCAAGGACCAGGCGGCCACGCTGAACGGCTCGTACGCCCCCGGGCGGCCCTGGCTGGACCTGGCCTGGCAGTTGTTCGGGATCGCCTCCGCCCTGGTTCCCGTCCTGCTGGTCGCACACCTGCTGACCCGGGAGGGCGTGCCGGGGCTGCGCGTCCTGGGCTTCGACCGGACCCGGCCGGGGTGGGACCTGGCCCGGGGCGCGCTGGTCGCTGCCGGGATCGGGAGCGCGGGACTGGCCTTCTACCTGGCGGCGCGGGCCTCCGGCTTCAACCTGACGGTGGTGCCGGAGGCGCTGCCCGACGTGTGGTGGAAATTCCCCGTACTGATCCTCTCCGCGGTGCAGAACGCCGTGGTGGAGGAGGTCATCGTGCTGGCCTACCTGCTGCGCCGGCTCGGCCAGCTGGGCTGGTCGCCGACGGCCGCGCTGCTCGCCAGCTCCGTCCTGCGCGGCTCGTACCACCTCTACCAGGGCATCGGCGGGTTCGTCGGCAACATGGTGATGGGCGTCGTCTTCGTGCTGGCCTACCGCCGCTGGGGCCGGGTGGGACCCCTCGTCGTCGCGCACACGCTGCTCGACGTGGTGGCCTTCGGCGGGTACGCGCTGCTCGCGGGGAAGGTGGGCTGGCTGCCCACCCCGTAGCCGCCGGGCTCAGGGCGCGGTGAGCAGCTCGCCGTCGATCACGGTGACCGCGCGGCCGGTGAGCAGGGTCCGCTGGCCCGCGAGGGTGACCCGGACCAGGCCGCGGCGGGCTCCGCCCTGGAGGCCGGTCATCTCGGTGCGGCCCAGGCGGGCGGCCCAGAAGGGTGCGAGGGCGGTGTGGGCACTGCCCGTCACCGGGTCCTCGTCGATGCCGTGGACGGGGAAGAAACCGCGCGAGACGAAGTCGTAGCCCCGGGAGGGCTCCTCGGCGGGGGCGGTGACGATCACGCCGCGACGGGCGTAGGCGCGCAGGGCCGCGTGGTCGGGCGCGAGTTCCCGCACGGTCCGCTCGTCGGCCAGCTCCACCAGCAGGTCGCCGATGTGGGCGGCGGTGTCGTGCAGCGAGACGATCGTGGCGCCCAGGGCGCGGGCGACCTCGGGGACCGGATCGACCGGGGTCAGCGAGGAGGTGGGGAAGTCCATCGTGACCGTGCCGTCCCCGGCCGCCTCGGCCGTGAGGACCCCGCAGCGCGCGTCGAACCGGATCAGGCCCTTGGCCAGGCCGTTCTCGTTCAGTACGTGGGCGGTCGCGAGGGTGGCGTGCCCGCACATGTCGACCTCGCCGGCCGGGGTGAACCAGCGCAGCGCCCAGTCGGCGGCCCCGCCGGGCGGCAGGGGACGGACGAAGGCGGTCTCGGAGAGGTTGACCTCGGCCGCGACCTGCTGGAGCCAGCCGTCCGGGGGGAAGGGCCCGTCGAGGACGAGGACCCCGGCGGGATTGCCCTGGAAGGGGCGGTCGGTGAAGGCGTCGACGATTCGGATGCGCATGGACCGACCGTAGGGCGCCCCCGCCGGCGCGCACCAAGGCCAATCCGGGATGACTGGCCTTGGTGCGGGCGGTCAGGTGCGAGAGAGGGCCTTGGTGCCCGACAGGACCGGGACGGGAAGGAAGTTCCCGTCACCGCCCCCGCAGGTCGCGGTCGTGTCGGCGGTGCCGGAGACCTTCGTCCCGGTCCTGAACCGGCCGTCGCGGCGCGTGGGCACCACCGTGGTGAAGTGGTCGGTGAGGCGGGCGGAGTAGTACTGGCACTGCTGGAGGTTCACGTACCGCCCGGCGGTGAGGTCCAGGGCGATCACGTCGGACAGCAGGGGGACGAGGTAGTAGAGGCCGCGGCCGGGGCCGCAGGTGACGGTGGTGTCGGGCGTGTCGGAGACGTTCGTGCCGGAGCTCCACTCACTGCCGCCGCCGGGGGCCACCACGGTGAGGTGGTCGTGCTGGAGCTCGGAGTAGTACACGCACTGGTGGAGGTTCAGGTACCGGCCGGAGCCCAGGTCGAGCGACTGGAGTGAGGCCCACGGGCGGATCGTGGTGTAGTTCCCGTCTCCCGGGCCGCAGGACAGGTCCGGGTCCGGTGCGGCGGCGGTGTTCGTCGCGGCCGTGAACCGCCCGTCGCCGCTGGGCGGCACGACCGTGGTCAGGTAGTCGACGCCCGGAGTGGGCGCGTACACGCACTGGTGCAGGTTGAGGGTGTGGCCGGCCGGCGGCCGGGTGTGCCCGGCGTCCGCGTTGGCCGGGCCCGGTACCAGCAGCAGCGCGGTGGCGCTGAGGGTGGCGGCGAGCCATTTTCCGGCGCGTCCCGTGTGGCGCACGAAGGTCCCTTTCTCTTCGGTGCGGGTGCTCCGTTCCGCGCCCCGCGCGGGGAGCGCGGCCAGCACAGCACACGCGTACGTCCCTCGTCAGGAGGTTCCCGCACGGATCCACTCGAACGGCCCCATTCCGCTCGACTGTCGAAGATAGGTTCCGATATATCGTTGACGCATCGCGATGGGTCAGCGATAGTGAAGGAGTCGAAGCGTCGAGAGTCGCTGCGACAGCCACCACGACAAGCGATGACGAAAGGAGCGCAGTGATGCGTTCACGTGGACAGCACGAGCACGGACACGAGCACGGACGGGGTCACGGCCACTGCGGGCCGGACCGTCGGGAGGAGTTCCGGGGGCTGCGGGCCGCCTTCGGGCCGTTCGGGCCGCCCTTCGGCGGCGGACCCTTCGGCGGAAGGGGCGGCCGCGGCGGGCCCCGGGGACGGGCGCGGCGCGGTGACGTGCGCGCCTCGATCCTGGCGCTCCTCGCCGACCGGCCGATGCACGGCTACGAGATGATCCAGGAGATCGGCGAGCGCAGCGGCGGGGCGTGGAAGCCCAGCCCGGGTTCGGTGTACCCGACCCTGCAGCTGCTGGAGGACGAGGGCCTCATCGTCAGCCAGAGCGAGGGCGGCAAGAAGCTGTTCACGCTCACCGACGCGGGTCGCACCGAGGCGGAATCGGGTCCGGACGCCCCCTGGGCGGACGCCGGGCGCGGCTTCGACTTCGAGGCGATGCACGAGGTCCGCACCGCCGGCGTCGGCCTGATGGAAGCCTTCGGGCAGGTCTTCAAGACCGGCTCGCCCGAGCAGCGGGAGAAGGCCCTCGCGGTCGTCAACGACGCCCGCAAGAAGCTCTACCTGATCCTGGCCGACGAGCACTGACCAGGACGCCGGGCCTCCCGGCACACGCACGGCGCGCCCCGCGAGATCGCTCGCGGGGCGCGCCGTGCGCGTGCCGGGGGCCGGGCCGGGGGCGGGTCAGGCGACCAGGCCGGCCAGCTTGCGCAGGGATTCGTTCAGGGCGGCGGTCGCCGAGTCCTTGAGCTTGCCCGCCATGAGGGACACCGCGGCGCCCGTGAACTCGCCGTCGATGCGGACGGTGGTGGCGTCGCCGTCCGGGAGCAGGGTGTAGCGGGTCAGGACGGCCACGCCCATCGGGCCCTTGCCGGTGATCGCGAAGACGCGCTGGTCCTCCAGTTCCGAGACGGTCCACAGGACCTCTGCGGGGAAGCCCATCATCTTCATGTTCTCGGCGAAGGTGGACCCGACCGCGAGGGTTTCGGGACCGCCCTTCGGGAAGTCGGTGTGGGTCATGCTCCACTGCCCGTACGCGTCCCAGTCGGTCAGCTGGGCCCAGAGCTTCGCGGCGGGCGCCTCGATGCGTGATTCCGCGGTGACTTCAGCCATGCGTCCACCCCTTCTCGTCGGGTTCGTGCGGCGGAAGGTAGTCCCGGGGGGCGGAACATTCAATACTGACGACCTGTCAGAAACGGCGGGTTCCGGACCGGCCGGTACCGACTGCGTCTCAACAGGCGTCACCGGCGTGACGCTCCTGACCGGCCCTGCCATGATGGCCCGATGCAAGCGTCAGGGAAGAACGCCGGACTGGGCCTCGCCCTCGTCTCGGCGTGTGCGTTCGGTGGTTCCGGTGTGGCGGCGAAGCCGCTGATCGAGGCGGGTCTGGACCCGCTGCACGTGGTGTGGCTGAGGGTGGCCGGGGCGGCGCTGGTGCTGTCCCCGCTGGCCTGGCGGCACCGCGGTCTGGTGCGGCGCAAGCCCCTGCTGCTCGCGGGCTTCGGCCTGGTCGCCGTCGCGGGCGTGCAGGCCTTCTACTTCGCCTCCCTGTCGAGGATCCCGGTCGGCGTGGCCCTGCTGCTGGAGTACCTGGGCCCGGCCCTGCTGCTCGGCTGGATCCGCTTCGTGCAGCGCAAACCGGTGACCCGGGCCGCCGCGGCCGGTGCGGCGGTGGCGGTCGCGGGGCTGGCGTGCGTGGTCCAGATCTGGTCGGGGCTGAGCCTGGACCCGCTCGGGGTGCTGCTGGGGCTGGCCGCCGCCTGCTGCCAGGCCTTCTACTTCGTCTTCGCCGACCAGGGCGCCGACGGGGACGACGTGCCCGACCCGATGGGCGTGATCGCGTACGGGATGCTCGTCGGGGCCGCGGTCATGACGGTACTCGCGCGGCCCTGGGAGATGGACTGGGCCGTGCTCGGCGGGAACGCGCTGCTCGGGGACACCGAGGTTCCCGCCCTGGCCCTGCTGGGCTGGGTGGTGCTGGTCGCCACCGTGTTCGCGTACCTGACCGGGGTGGTCTCGGTGCGCAAGCTCTCCCCGCAGGTGGCCGGTGTGGTGGCCTGCCTGGAGGCGGTCATCGCCACCGTGCTGGCCTGGGTGCTGCTGGGCGAACACCTCTCGACCCCGCAGATCGTGGGCGGCGCGCTGGTGCTCGGCGGGGCCTTCATCGCGCAGTCCTCGCGGCCGGCGCCGCCCGCGGCGCCGGATCCGGCCGTGCCGGCCCCCGAGACCGCCAGGGCGTAGGGCGGGGCCGACTGGCCGGAGGCGGGGAGCGCCCCGTAGGGTGACGGACATGCCGTCGATCGTGCTTCCGCCTCCCGCCGCCTAGCGCGGGCGGCCTCCACGCGAACGAGAGACCCGCCCGGGGAGTCCCCGGGCCGGTGAGCGCTGCCCGCGAAGCGATGACCTGCTTCCCTCATCCTTCACGCATGCGCGGAGACACACGTGTCGAACCATTCGCCCGCTGCCGGGCGCAGTCTGCTGTACCTCGTCGTCGCCGGAGTCGCCTGGGGCACCGCCGGGGCGGCGGCCTCCCTCCTGTTCCTGGCCAGTGACCTGGGCCCCGTCGCGCTGTCGTTCTGGCGGTGCGCGGGCGGTCTGGTGGTCCTGCTGGGCGTGCTCGCCGTACGCCGTTCGGTGCGGGCGCGGCGGGCTCCGCGGGGCGTGTCGGCCTCGCCCGTCGCGCCGGCCTCGCCCGTCCCGGCGCTTTCGCTGATCGGGACCGGGTTGATGTTCACCCTGTTCCAGGCGGCGTACTTCGCCGCCGTACGCGACACCGGCCTCGCCGTCGGCACCGTCGTGACCCTGGGGGCCGGGCCCGTGCTGATCGCGCTGGGCGGCCGGTACTGGATGGGCGAACGGCTGGGCCGGGGCGGAGCGGCAGCCGTGCTCGGCGCCCTGGCCGGTCTCGCCGTGCTGGTGCTGGGCTCCGGTGGGGGCGAGGTGCGGCCGCTCGGGGTCGGCTGGGCGCTGCTGTCGGCCGCCGGGTACGCGGGGATGACCCTGCGGGCGCGGTGGCTGGGCCGGCGCGGGGCCGGCGGGGACCCGCTGGTCACCACCGCGTGGTCGGTGGCGGTGGGCACGGTCTGCCTGCTGCCGCTCGCCCTGGTCGAGGGGCTGCTGCCGCACACCGCCGACTGGGGCCGGGTGTGCTGGCTGCTGGTCTACGTGGCCACGGTGCCCACCGCTCTCGCGTACGCGCTGTACTTCACCGGCGCCGCGTCGGTGCGGGCCGCGACGGTGTCGGTGATCATGCTGATCGAGCCGGTCAGCGCGGCGGCGATCGCCGTCGGGATGCTCGGCGAACGGCTGACCGGGGCGGTGGTGCTGGGCACCGTACTGCTGCTGTCGGCGGTGGGCGCGCTGATCGCGGCCGAGGCGCGCGGTCCGCGGGCCGGGTCCGGGGGCGGGCCGGTGGCCGGGGGCGGTTCCGGGCCGGTGGCCGGGCCCGCCCCGGAGCCTCAGAGCGCGGCGAGGTAGTCCGGGGCCGTGACGCCGGGGGTCAGGTCGGCGGCCGGGAGCGGGGTCCCGTACGCCGGCGCGACCGGGACCACGCCGGACCAGAACGGAAGGCCCAGGTCCTCCGGGTCGTCGTTCGGGCCGCCGGTGCGGATCTTCGCGGAGACCTCGTTCAGGTCCAGGCGGATCACCGCGGTCGCGGCGAGCTCCTTGGCGTTGGCCGGGCGGGAGTCGGCCGAGCGGCCCGGGACGACGTGGTCGACGAGGGCGTCCAGGGCCATCCGGCACTCGTCCTCGTCGGTGACCTGGTAGGCGGTGCCGTGGATGACCACCGAGCGGTAGTTGATCGAGTGGTGGAAGGCGGAGCGGGCCAGTACCAGGCCGTCCACGTGCGTCACCGTCAGGCAGACCGGCAGGCCCGGGTCGGCCTTCCCGGCGGCCAGCAGCGGGCGCGAACCGGTGGATCCGTGGACGTAGAGGGTCTCGCCCACCCGGCCGAAGAGGGTCGGCAGGACCACCGGCGCGCCGTCGCGGACGAACCCGAGGTGGCAGACGTAGGCCTGGTCGAGTATCGAGTGCACCGTCTCGCGGTCGTACCTCGCCTTCTGGCGGCCGCGGCTCGGGAGGGTGCGGTCCGTGGGTTCGTAGGCGGCCGGGGTGGCGCTCATGGTGCGGACTCCGTTGTACTAGTGCATAATGTTGTTTGTGCTAGGAGAGTATCGGATCACAGGCCGTCGCGCATCGGATATCGCGGCGAGCATCGAAACGGGTGTCGGTTCCGGCGCGCTCGCGCCCGGAGCGCTGCTGCCCCCGATGCGGGAACTGGCGGGGGAGCTGGGCGTCAACCCCAACACCGTGGCCGCCGCGTACCGGACCCTGCGCGAACGCGGCGTCATCGAGACGGACGGCCGGCGCGGCAGCCGGGTGCGCGCGCGGCCCGCCACGGCGCCGCGCGACACGCTGCGGATGACCGTCCCCGAAGGCGTCCGGGACGTCACGGAGGGCAACCCCGACGTGTCCCTGCTGCCCTCCCTCGACGCGGCGCTGGCCGCCGCCGCCCGTTGGTACGCGCAGGCCCCGGCCCTCTACGGCCAGGACCCGGTGCTTGCGGACCTCGCCCGGATCGCACGGGCGGACCTGGACGCCGACGGGGTCCCGGCCGGGCCCGTGGCCGTGACCTCGGGGGCGCTGGACGGCATCGAGCGGGTGCTGGCCGCGCACCTCAGGCCGGGCGACGCGGTCGCGGTGGAGGACCCGGGCTGGGGGGCGATGCTCGACCTCGTGCCCGCGCTGGGGCTGAGGACGCTGCCGGTCGCCGTCGACGACGAGGGGCCGGTTCCGTCGGCGGTGGCGCGGGCCCTGGCCGACGGGGCGCGGGCCCTCGTGGTGACGGCCCGCGCGCAGAACCCGACCGGCGCCGCGGTCGGTGCCGCGCGGGCCCGGGAACTGCGGGAACTGCTGGCCGGGCACCCCGGGGTGCTCGTCATCGACGACGACCACGGGCACGGCATCGTGGACGTGCCCCTGTGCCCATTGAGCGGGGTGACCCGGCACTGGGCGCTGGTCCGCTCCACGGCCAAGGCGTACGGGCCCGACCTGCGGCTCGCGGTGCTCACCGGTGACGCGGTGACCCTCGACCGGGTCCGGGGCCGGCAGCGACTGGGGCCGGGCTGGGTCAGCCGCCTCCTGCAGCGCGCGGTCGTGGAGCTGTGGACCTCCGGCGCCGTGGACCCGCGGGCGGTGGCGCGTTCGTACGGGCTGCGCCGGGACGGGCTGATCGCGGCGCTGGCCGAGCGCGGCGTACGGGCGCACGGGCGCAGCGGGATGAACGTGTGGGTGCCGGTCGCCGACGAGACGGCGGTGGTCACCCGGCTGCTGACCGCCGGGTGGGCGGTGACGGCCGGGGCCCGGTTCCGGGTGGAGGCGGGTCCCGGCGTGCGGATCACCGTCTCCGGGCTCTCCCCGGCGGAGGTGGGCCCGCTCGCCGACGCGGTGGCGGCGGCGGTCCGTCCGGCGCCCGGCGGCCGCTCGGACTGAACGGCCCGCCCGGGTGCCGCGCGGCGTCGCCGAACGGATCCGCCCCCGCCGCGGAGCGCGACGGGGGCGGGTGCTCGATCGCCGGGCCGGATCTCAGGCGGGCTTGGGCGCCCGGGGGCGGGCCTGGGTGAGGGCGGCGCCCGCCAGGACGACGACGGCGCCGACCGGGGTGTTCCAGTGCAGCTGCTCGCCGAGGATCAGGACACCGGCGGTCGTGGCGATGACCGGGATGAAGTAGGTGACCATCTGCGCGGTGGTGGGGCCGACCTCGGTCACCAGCCCGTACTGCATCTGCAGGGCCATGCCCGTGCCGAGGGCGCCCAGGGCGATCACGGAGAGGGTCGGCCAGAGCGGGAAGCCGGTGGGGGCGGAGGTGAACAGGGCGCTGACGGCGGCCAGTTGCACCGTCGACACCATGAGCTGCGCTCCGGTCAGCGCCACCGGGGAGCCCGGGGTGCCCGCCAGGGTGCGGCGGACGTAGATCCAGCCGATCGGGTAGCAGAGCGAGGCCAGCAGGGCCAGTGCGGTGCCCTTGGCGTCGATGCCCGCGAAACCCTGCCAGGCGCCGAGGACGGTCAGCACGCCGAGGAAGCCGAGGCCCAGACCGGCGAAGCGGCGGCGGGTGGGGCGGTCCTCGGAGAGGGCGACCAGTGAGAGCGCCATGCCCCACAGCGGCGAGGTGGCGTTGCAGATCCCGGCCAGGCTGGAGGGGATGCTCAGCTCGGCGTACGCGAACAGCGAGAAGGGGGCGGTGTTCAGCAGGAGCGCCGCCACCGTGAGGTGGCCCCAGGTGCGCACTCCCCGGGGCAGCGGCTCGCGCCGTACGAGCAGCACGGCCAGCAGGGCGAGGGCGCCGAACAGGACGCGGCCGAAGGCGACCTGGAAGGGCGCGAACGCCTCCGTGCCCACCTTGACCAGGAGGAAGCTGAAGCCCCAGACGACCGAGAGGAAGGCGAAGCGCAGCCGCCAGTCCAGACCGCCGGTGGCGGTGCCCGCGGCGGAGGCCGTGCCGGACGGCGAGGTGGTCGCGGGAGCGGTGACGGGGGAGGGGGAGGGGGTGGAGGAGGGGCCGGAACGGGCCGGGCGGGAGGGGGCGGGTGCGCTCATGTGCACACTCTGCTGCGCGGGACCTCGTAGGACAAGCGAGACTTCCTGCGCCTCACCGCGTAGCATCGCTTACATGTTGAACCTGGAGCGCCTGCGCACCCTGGACGCCCTCGCCCGCCACGGCTCGGTCAGCGGCGCGGCCGACGGCCTCCATGTGACCACGTCCGCGGTCTCCCAGCAGATGGCCAAGCTGGAGCGGGAGGTCGGCCAGCCCCTGCTGGCCAAGAACGGCCGCGGGGTGCGCCTGACGGACGCCGGGCGGCTGCTCGCCGATCACGCCGCCCGGATCATCTCGCAGGTGGAGCTGGCCCAGGCCGACGTCGAGGCCCAGCGGGGCTGCGCGGTCGGACAGCTGCGGATCGGGGCCTTCCCCACCGCGATGCGCGGGCTGCTGCCCCGGGCGCTGACCGCGCTGCGCACCGACCACCCGGACCTGCGGGCGATGGTGCGGGAGCAGGAGCCGGAGGAGGCCATGTTCGCCGTGGTGCGGGGGGACCTCGACATGGCCCTGGCCATCGACTGGCACAACAAGCGGATGCCGGTGCCGGCCGAGCTGACCCGCACCCACCTGCTGGACGACGCCGTCGACATCGCGGTGCCGCGCTCCCACCCGCTGGCCGACCGCACGAAGATCTCCCTGGCCGACTTCGCCGACGACGACTGGATCTCCTGGAACGAAGGCCAGTTCTGCCACGAGTGGCTGGTGTTCACCCTGCGCGGCACCGGGGTCGAGCCGCGCGTCGCCCACATCGCCGAGGAGCACCACACCCAGCTCGCCTTCGTGGAGGCCGGGCTGGGGGTGTGCGTGACGCCCCGGCTGGGCCGGGGGCCCGTGCCGGCGGGCGTCCGGCTGCTGCCGGTGTGCGACGCCGTACGCCGTCACGTGTACGCGGTCTGGCGCGCGGACGCCGGACGGCGGCCCTCCATCCGGGCCGCCGTCGGGGCGCTGCGCGAGGCGGCGGCCGCGGTGTAGGGCGCCCCGGGGGCTCGTCGGCCGGGCCGCCCGCCCCGGGTCCGGGCTCGGACCCGGGGCCGGACCCGGGGCCGGACCCGGGTCAGATCTTGCGGAAGTCCCAGGAGACGATGGACTGCGGCGTGAGGCGGATCCACGCGTGGCGGCCGTCGTGGGGCATCTCCTCGATGCCGAAGTTCTTGACGGGGAAGATCCGTTCGGCCTCCGTCAGCTCGGGGCAGGGCTCACCGGTGCGCGGGGCCTCGCCCACGAAGACGGCGCTGCCGGACAGTTCGACCCCGCGCAGCTCGTCGTACGACTCGCCGGAGTCCACCACCACCGAGATCCGGGGGTCCTTGCGCAGGTCGGCCCAGCGGCGGCTGCGCGTGATCGAGTACAGCCACAGCGAGGTGCCGTCCCAGGCGAACCACAGGGCCCCCACGTGCGGCCGTCCGTCGGGGGAGACGGTGGCCACCCGGCAGGTGCGCTGCTCGCGGAGGAAGGCGTCCACTTCCGCGTCGGTCATCATGATGCGGCGGCCCCGCCGCTGTGTCCCGGCCCCGAGCGTCTCGTCCATCGTGCCCCTTCCCCTTCACATCTGACTGTGTGTCAGGAATCATGCGGGCTCCGCCGTCACCACGCCAGGGGGAGCCATGCCGGAGTTCGATCCCGCCACCACCGCGCTGCTCACCGTCGAGTGCCAGAACGGTGTCGTCGGCGAGGAGAGCGCCCTGCCGGAGCTGGCGAAGGAGGCGCGGGACTCCGGGATGCTGGACCGCGTGGCCGCCCTCGCGGTCGCCGCGCGCGCCGCCGGCGTGCGGGTGCTGCACGCCGTCGCCGAGCGGCGGCCGGACGGGCTGGGGTCCAGTACCAACGCGCGGCTCTTCCGGGCCGCCGAGCGGCTGCCCGTGCGCCAGCTGACCGGGAGCCGGGCCGTCGAGGTCGCGGCCCCGATCACCGTGGCCGAACGGGACCTGGTGGTCCGGCGGCTGCACGGACTGTCCCCGATGGCCGGCACCGACCTGGACGCCCTCCTGCGCAACCTCGGCATCCGCACCCTCGTCGTCACCGGGGTCTCCTCCAACATCGCGATCCCCAACACCGTCTTCGACGCCGTCAACCTCGGGTACGCGGTCGTGGTGCCCGCCGACGCGATCGCCGGAGTGCCGGCCTCGTGCACCGCCGAGGTGATCCGCAACTCCCTCGCGCTGGTGGCGGAGGTCACCACGACCGGGGCCCTGCTCGCGCGGTGGGCTCCCGCGGGCTGACCCGTCCGGTGGGCCGGCGGGGGGCGCTACGACCCGCGTGCGGCGCGCAGGAGCCACGGGCTGGGGCTGGTGAGGGTGACCAGTTCCCGGTACGTCGTGTCGCCGGGCAGCGGGACGACCAGCCACAGGCCCGGGGGGAAGAACCGGCTCTTGGAGTGGGCCAGTCCGCCGTAGACGGAGCGCAGGAAGGCGGGGACGGCGTCGCGGGGTACGTCGTGGAAGTCGACGTGGTCCACCGTGATCTTCGCGTCGTCCTCGGGGAAGAGGCGGACGCTGACCGCCGGGGTGCCCGCGAGTTCGACGAACGCCTCGTGCGGCAGCGAGCCGTCGGGGTCGAGGACCTCGAAGAGCGGGGCCGAGGTGCGGCGTGAGGTCTGGTCCGCGCCGATGTCGTCGGTCGTGGTCATGGTCAGGCGGTACTCGTCGGCGATCTCGCGGATCGCGCGGACGGCCGACTCGGTGGTCGGGAGGTGGGGATGGTTCACGGTCGGGATCGATCCTCCTCGGGCCGGCCCGGAACGGGGGCGGGGGACGGGTTCGTGCCGCGGGCCGGGGCGTCGGCGCGTTGCGGTCCGAGGACGCGACGGCGCGTCCTGGCCAGCGCGGCGGGGTCGGCGCGCTCCGCGGACCAGGGGCGGTGCAGGTGGTCGGCGTCCCGGCGCGGAACGAGGTGGACGTGGAGGTGGAAGACGTCCTGCCAGCCCGCGGGCCGGTTGGCCTGGAACAGGGTCATGCCGTCCGGGGCGAACACCCCGTCCAGGATCCGGGCCATGCGGTGGGACGTGCGCATCACGTCGGCCGCCTCGTCCTCGGAGACCGCCCAGATGTCGGCCGCGTGGCGACGGGGGATGACGAGGGTGTGGCCCTCCATCACCGCGGTGTTGTCGAGGAAGGCCACGGTCGACTCGTCCTCGTACAGGATCTCGGCGTGGAGCCGGCCGGACACGATCTCGCAGAAGTCGCACCGGTCGGACTGCGGGGTCACCTCACCGGACACGGGGGCGGGACTCCTCTCCGGGGGATTCGGGCACGGGGGATTCGAGCACGCCCGGTTCGACCGCGGCGGATTCGACCAGTCGGCGCCACCGGCTGACGGCGGCCGGGTCGACCGGGGTGCCCCAGCCCCCGTGGCGGACCGACGTACCGACGTGGAAGGCGTCGACGCCGTGCGCGCGCAGGGCGGGTACGTGCCGGGGCAGCAGCCCGCCGCCCGCCATCACGCACACCCCGGTGCCGGTGCCGGGACCGTCCGGGTCGAGGACGGCGGACTCCGAGAGCAGGACGTCCAGACCGTCGGCCACACCGGTGACGCTGCCGGCGGTCAGGACGGTGTCCAGGCCCGGCAGGCCGCGCAGGGCGCGGCGGACCGCGGCGCGGTCCGCGGCGTGGTCCATGGCGCGGTGGAAGGTCCAGCGGCAGCCGGGGACCGCGGAGAGGACGGACGTCACCGCCGGCAGGTCCAGCGTGCCCCCCGGGGTCAGGAATCCGAGGACGAACGCGTCGGCTCCGGCCGCCCGCAGGGCGGAGGCCGCCTCGCGGAGCCGGTCCGGGTCGGCTGCCCGGAAGCCGCCGTGGTCCCGCAGCATGACCCGCAGCGGGACGGACACCGAGTCCCGGACGCGCCGGAAGTCCGCGAGGTCCGGGGTCATGCCGTCGGCGGCCATGTCCGTCGCCACTTCCAGCCGGTTCGCGCCGCCCGCGACGGCGGCCACGGCCTCTTCCACGGAGGTGACGACCACTTCCAGCACGGGTTCCCGCATCGTTCAGCCCTCCGATCGGGTCGCACCGGAGAACGGACGGAACCTGGGGGGCCAGGTGATGTCCCTGAGGTCGGGGACGATCAGGTCGGCGGCGCGGAGCGCCTCGCGGGAGTGCCCGGAGGCGATCGCCACGACGCGGGCGCCCGCCGACCTGGCCGCCGCCACGCCGGCCGGGGCGTCCTCGAACACCACGGTGGACGCCGGTGCCACGCCCAGGGCCGCGCAGCCCGCGAGGTAGCCCTGCGGATCCGGCTTGCCACAGGTCACGTCGTCGGCGGTGATCATGACGTCGAAGTGGGAGAGCGCCCCGATGGCGGTCAGCTCGGAACGGGCGTAGTCGCGCGTGCCCGACGTGACCAGAGCCACCGGTACGCCCGAGGCGCGCAGCCGGGCGACCAGTTCGACGGCGCCGGGGACGGTCCCGACGGGCGGCATGTCGGGCAGGGTGGTGTAGTGGAGGGCCTCGGCGAACAGCTCGTCGACGCTGCGGCCGGAGAACCGGTGGACGTGGTCGAGGAGCGCTTCCCTGCCCGGACGTCCGGCGAAGCCCCTGATCGTGCCCTCGTCGAACGGGACGCCGTGGTTGCGGAACAGACGTGACCACGCCTCACGGCTGCGGGGCTCCGTGTCGATCAGTGTGCCGTCCAGGTCGAACAGCGCGGCAGAGTACATGGGTCGGTCCTTCGTGGTCGGTGGAGGGGGCATGACCGTTCAGCCCAACCGGGCGGAGAGCGCGGCCAGTTCACGGGCCGTCCTGGACAACGGGAACAGTGCCGCGTTCCGGTGGCCGGCGGCGCGGAGGTCGTCCAGGACGCTCCGGTCCGCGGCCAGGCCCGCGAGCGTCTCGCGCGCCCGGTCGGGGGCGGCGAGGATGTCGAGGGGCAGCGCCGAGTCGCCCAGGGCGTCCGTCAGTCCCGGTACCGGCTGGTAGGCCACCGGGAGGCCGCAGGCCTGGGCCTCGACGGCCGTCAGGCCGAACGCCTCCAGCCTGGCCGAGGGGATCACCAGCAGGTCGTGCTCGGCGAAGGCGGCCCACAGGTCCGGGCGGCTCAGCCAGCCCAGGTAACGCGCCGCGGAGAGGTCCAGGACCCGGGAGAGCCGCCGGAACTCTGCGGTCGGCGCCGCCATGCTGAGCCGTACGCCAGGGGTTCCGGACACCGCGCGGACCAGTGCGGCGGCGCCCTTCTCCGCGGTCAGGCGGCCGGCGTACAGGACCCGGAGGTCCCCGTCGCGGCGGGCCGGCCGCACGGGAGGCCGGTCCAGCAGCCGGTCCGGGATCCCCCAGGGGATGTGGACGACGCGGTCGGGGGCGACGGGGGCGAGCAGGCGCAGCTGGTCGGCCATCGCCGCCGTCGGCACCACGACCGCCCGCGCGGCGGCGGTGGCCTCGCGCAGTACGTCGGCCTGCGTGGGATGGTCCGCCGCGAACAGCAGGTCCGTGCCGTGGACCAGGGCGATCGCAGGCTGCTTCGGGTAGCCCCGCAGCAGTGCCGGAGTGGCGCCGAAGGCGAGGTGCTGGAGGTGGACCACGTCCTGGTCCGCGGGCGGGAACCGGGTGGTGAGCGCGTCGGTGAGGCGGTCGACGTACGACCAGAAGCCCTCGCCGTCCAGCTGCTTGCCGGGTACGTCGAGCAGGGCGGGCAGGCCGGTCCCGGCCGGCGCCGGAACTCCGTCCGGTGCCAGCATGAAGGCGTCCGACGCCGACAGGGGCCCGTCCGGAACCAGGTAGAGGTCCTTGAGCAGCTCGACGCTGCCACCGGGACTGCCCCACGGCAGGTCGAGCCCGGTCAGTATCTTCACCGGGGGCCTCACAGCTCCTCGTAGAGCCGGGAGATGTCGATCCCGTCCGTCCGCGCGTACTTGCGGCCCACCTGCTGGTAGCTGGAGGGCTGCCCGGCGGTGGACAGGAAGACGATCTTTCCGAAGGGCATGCCCGGGTAGACCCGGACCGGCTGCGCCACACGGATCTCCAGGGTCCAGTGGATGGCGTGGCCCATGTGTCCCAGGGGCGCGGACACGTGCACCCAGATGCCCAGGGCGCCGAGACTGCGGTCGCCGTTGATCATCTGTGCGTAGCGTTCCGAATGGGTGCGCTCGTGCGTGACGCCGAGGTAGAGCCGGCCGGGCCGTAGCACCATGCCTTCCGGAGGGATGACGTGCTCGGTGACGCGGGTGGCGGTGGCCGCGTCCAGTTCCTCGCCCTCGAAGGTCCGGATCCGGTCGCCCAGGTGCCAGTCGTAGGCGTTGGGGGAGACCCGGGCGGCGGCGAAGGGCTCGATGGTGATGTCGCCCCGCTCGACGGCGGTGAGGATGGCTGCTCGCGTCAGGATCACGGCGCCGGCACCGCCGCGTCCCTCCAGTAGCGGGACGCCTGCGGGCCCGCCGAGGACTGGTACTTGCCGTCGTAGAGGTCGACCTGCCCGAGCGACACGAAGAACATGATCTGGCCGATCTTCATCCCGGGGTAGACGCGCAGCGGCTGGACCGGGGACAGCATGAGCGTCCACTGGCCGTGGAAGCCGATGTCGCCGATGGGCGCGGTGATCTCCACGAAGAGTCCGAGGCGTCCGACGGAGGAACGCCCGAAGAGGAGGGGCACGTACAGGTCGGAGCCGACGCTCTCCATGGTGTGACCGAGGTAGAGCCGTCCGGGTTCCAGGACGTGGCCGTCCTCCCCGATGGTGATCTCCTGCGTCGGGTTGGGGCGGTGGGCGTCGATGACCTCGTCCGTGTAGGTCAGCAGCCGGTCTCCCAGGCGGACGTTGTAGCTGTTGGGGTTGACCTGTTCCGCGTGGAACGGGGAGATGACGATGCGCCCGTCGGCCGCCGCGCCCGTGATCTCGGGACCTGTGAGGATCATGTCGCCCTTCCGGCCAGGCCGGGGTTCCCGGCCTGGAAGTCGAAGTCCACCCTGTTCTCGATGCCGAGCTCGCGGCACAGCCGCCGCACTCCGGAGAAGTCGGTGACGAGCAGCTCGGCGTGCTGTCCGCCGCGGCCCGTCCGGGAGTCCTCGATGATGTCCCTGGCCTTGGGGATCCCCGCGAACTCCAGCACCTTCAGCCACCAGTCGAAGTCCTCCGCGCAGAAGGCGGTGATGCCGGCGGGAAGGCGGGAGACGAAGAAGTCCTGCTGCTCGCGGGTCAGATGGACGAAGACGTCCTTCATGACCTCGATCATCACCGGGCCGTGCGCCGCCTCGTCGCGTGCGTGCAGCCGGGCGATCAGGGAATGCATCGGCTGCACGGTGGTGTCCTGTGCCATCAGGTCGAGGAAGGCGTTCACGCTGACCTCGCCGACCGTGGTCCACAGCAGGTACAGCAGGTCCCTCTGCCAGCGCTCGCCCGCCGCCCCTTCCGCCGCGTACAGCAGACGGTTGGTCACGGGATGGCCGCAGTCGGGTTCGGCCGTGACCCGCCGTGCCTCCCGCGTGCGCTGCATGCCCAGCATGTGCATGTACGTGTGCCACACCTCGTCGATGTGGGACTGCCGGACGATCTCCTTGACCTCGAACCGGTCCACACCGGGGAAGACCGCGTGCCCGAGCTTCTCGAAGGTCGGGTTGACGACGAACTCCTCGGCGGCGACGACACGCTCGTTGTACGCGATCCAGCCCAGGGTGTTCACCGTGCGGCGCTTGTCCTCGGGGGCGCCCAGGAAGTCCGGGTGCTCACCGAACGGCATCAGGGAGACCGGGTAGTCGAGCAGTTCGGGGTCGTACTCCTCGGAGCCGGTGATCCTGTCCATGTCGGTGCGCACGGTGGCCCGCCGGGGCCAGGCGGCGGCCAGGCGGCGGAGCGTACTGGGGCCGACTCCGTGGGCGGAGTCCTCGATCGTGGTCCGGGGCGCGGCCGCGGACTCCTCGGTCGTCGTCATGCGTCGCCGCTCCCCGCCGCCGCCGGGGCGGCCTCGATCATCCGGTAGCCGTTGAACCCGACCGGATCGCCGATGCGCGTCAGCCGGAGGCCCGCGGCCCCGAGGACGCGGGCGAACTCTTCCTCGGTCCGTTCCCGGCCCCGGGTGAGGACCAGCAGGTTGAGGTCGCTCACCGGCAGGAAGGGATCGGTGGCGGCGTCCATGGCGGCGGGCGCGACGATCTCGACGATCAGCACCCGGGCCGTGTCCTTCATGGCCAGGCGGCAGTTCCGCAGGATGCGCACGCACCGCTCGTCGTCCCAGTCGTGCAGGACGCTCTTGATCACGTACAGGTCGCCGCCGGCGGGGACGGACTCGAAGAAGTCCCGGGCCGAGATCTCGCAGCGGTCCGACACCCCTGCTGAGGCCAGGGTGCCGGGCGCGCCGGACACCCCGGTGGGGGTGTCGACGAGGACGCCGCGCAGCCGGGGGTGGTGCCCCAGCACACCGGCGAGCAGGGCGCCGGAGCCGCCGCCGACGTCCACGACCGTGTCCACGCCGGTGAAGTCGTACAGCTGGGCGATCGCGCTCGCCTCCGCGCCGGCGCTCACGGCCATCGCGGCGTGGAACTCGGCGGCGAGGCCGGGTTCGGACGCGAAGTGGGCGAACACGGGCCCGCCGGTGACCGATTCCACCGAAGGCTCTCCGGTGCGCACGGTGTCCAGCAGCCGGCCCCACGCGGCCCAGATGGCCTGGTCGAAGTACGGCATCAGCATGGGGCGGACTGAGCCGGGGACGTCCGCCCGCAGCGGCGTACCGGCCGGCGTCAGCCGGAAGACGCCGCCCTCCGCCTCCTCCACCAGGCCGAGCGAGGCGAGCCCGCGCAGCAGCCGGCGCAGCGAGGGCGCGTGCGCACCGGTCCGCTCCGCCAGCTCCCCGGCGGTCAGGCCCTGTCGCGCCAGCAGGTCGGGGAGGCCCAGGCGGGCCGCGACGTGAATCATTTGTGCGGGGATGAAGCCGAAGGCGAGGCGGTAGAGATTGGCCGCCGCCATCGGATCGCTGATCGTCACGAACCACTCGTTTCAGGGAAAACGGGATCAAAGGAAACGGGGAGTGCGGTGAGGCCGCAGAGGATGCTGATCTGCCGCCAGCGCAGCTCCTCGGGAGGTACGCGCAGTGCGAGGTGCGGCAGCCGGGCCAGCAGGGCTCCGAAGGCCGTCGCCGCGAGCATGCGGGCCAGGGGTGCGCCGAGGCAGAAGTGGATGCCGTGTCCGAACGCCAGGTGGGGGTTGGGCTCCCGCCGGATGTCCGGGGTGTCGGGATCCGTGAAGACGCGGGGGTCCCGATTGGCCAGTGACAGGCCGATGTTGACGACGGAGCCGCGGGGGATCCGGGTTCCGCCGATGACGGTGTCCTCGACCGCGACGCGCAGGGAGGACTGACCGGCGGAACCCTCGTACCGCACCAGCTCCTCCACCGCGGCGGGAAGCAGGGACGGGTCGTTGCGGAGCCGGTCCAGCTGGTCGGGGTGGAGCAGCAGGGTCAGCAGCCCGTTGCCGATCAGGTTGGTCGTCGTTTCGTGTCCGGCCACCAGGAGCAGGACGGCGAGACCCACGAGTTCGTCGTCCGAGAGGGTGCCGTCACGCTCCTGGGCGACGACGAGTGCGCTGAGCAGGTCGGGCTGCTCGTCGGGGGAGGAAGCGGCCCTGACGGTGGCGCGCTTCGCCGCGATCAGGCGGGTGAAGTAGGTGCGCAGCCGGCGTGAGCGCTCCTCCCGGGTGCGCGGGCCCGCGTTCGTGGACAGGGTGCGGTCCGCCCAGGCGCGGAAGGCCGCCCGGTCCCCGGTGGGCACCCCGAGCAGCTCGCAGATGACGAGTACCGGCAGCGGGAAGGCGAGGTCGGCGATGACGTCGGCACGGCCCGACGGGGCCACGCCGTCCAGGAGTTCCCCGACGGTGCGCTCGGCCACGGGGGCGAGCTGCGCCACGCGCCGGCGGGTGAAACCGTGGGAGACGAGCCGGCGCAGCCGGGTGTGGTCCGGCGGGTCGTTGTTCGCCATCGGGGAGTAGGCGTGGTGGGTGTCGACGGCGGTGCCCAGGCGGCGCGGATCGTTCGACAGGCCCGGTGCGGCGAGTGCCTCGCGGGCCTCGGCGTACCGGGAGATCAGCCAGTAGGAGAACCCGCTCTCCTCCCTGACGAAACGCACCGGTGGCTCCGCGCGCATCCGCCGGTGGACGGCCTCGGGTTCCGTGAGCAGCCGGTAGGGGCTGAAGTCGAGCAGTGGAGCGGGCTCCGACGGTGTTTGCACGTGTACCCCCTGTTCTGGCTGACGGCACCACTTTCGCACCGGAGGCCGAGGGGCGTCGTCCGTCTGCAGACCAGTTCTGATTCCCCGACTGTGGGTTGAGCCGGGGGCACGGGAACCAACCCCGATACGTCACCCCCGTCTGATGAGTCAATGGTCAGATCAGTGGATCTCAAGTTGGCGTAGGGGTAGCCTTCGATGGTGGTCCAGACCAGTTGCGGATCACCGTTTTCTGTGCGAGCTGCACGGGATTCATGTATTCATGGGGGTAAGTCACACTGTGACGAACGAAATTGAGGCCGACTGTATCCGTGTCCTGATCTGTGACCCGCACCATCTGACGCGCATGGGACTTGCCAGCGTCTTGGAGCGGGAACCGGACATCGCGGTGGTCGGAGAGGCGCTGCACACCCGGGACGTGGAGGGGGCCGTGCAGAGACTGCGTCCCCACGTGGCGTTGGTCAGTCACGATCCCGATGCCATGGACGGCATCGCCATCGCAAAGGTGCTGAGGAGAACCGCCTGGAGCACCACGCCGGGCGTCCTGATGCTCAGTTCCAGAACCGACGACGAGGAGCTGCTGTGCGCCCTGCGCGGCGGCATCCGCGGTCTGCTTCCGGGCAACTGCGATCCCATGTCGCTCCCGGCCGCCATCCGTGACATCGCCGGAGGCGCGATGGTGCTGAAGTCGCCCTCGGCGGTGCAGCTGATCAGGCTGCTGCTCAACCGGTCGCCGGAGATGGCTCCCGCCACCTCCTCGCAGCTCTCCCTGCTCACCGGCCGGGAACGCGACGTACTGGCGCTCGTCGCGAACGGTCATTCCAACCTGATGATCGCCAAGATGCTTTCGCTCAGCGAGGCCACGGTCAAGTCGCACCTGTACCACCTGTGCCAGAAGCTCGGCCTGCGCGACCGCACCCAGGCGGTGATCCTGGCCTACGAGACGGGTCTGGTCAGGCCTTCCGCGGCCTGACGGGCGGCGGTGGTTTCCGGTGCCGGCGGCGCACCGGAAACCACCCACCCTCACAGTGCGGCCGCGGCCGGGGCCAGCAGGGCCGGGTCGATGTGGCTCACCGCCACCGACAGGAAGGCCTCGGCGGACGCCGGGTCACCCGCGATCCAGCGCGTGAACTCCACCCGCTCCGGCGTGACCTCCAGCCGCGCGCTGTCCAGCGCCGTGCGGTACCTCGGTTCCATGAGCCGCCGGTGCCCCGCGGCGTACCGCTCCAGCGCGGCGTCCGCCGCCCGGTCGTCGTGCAGCGTCTCCCCGACCGCCCCGGCGAGCAGCGAGGCCTGCTCGAAGGCGTCGCTGATGCCGGTCCCGGTGATCGAATCCTTGTGGCACGCGGCGTCTCCGACCAGCACCCACCCCGGGCCGGCCGTCCTCCGGAAGAAGTTGAGCTGGCTTCCCGTACCGCGCAGCCGCTCCACCCTGCGCGCCGACGCCGCGCGGTCGGCCAGTTCCGGCGCAGTGGTGCGCAACGCCTCCAGGTACGAGCCCCGGGGGTCCCGGCGGACCTCCGGGAACTCCTCCTGCGGGAAGTAGGCCGCCACCAGGGTAAGTTCGTCGTGCGTACCGACGACGCCGATCAGCCTGCCGGTCCGCTCGAACACCTCGAACTGCGCGGGGAGCCCCTCCCAGTACCCGTAGTACACGCACGTCAGCGGGGCGTCCTCGCGCTCCACTCCGGAGCCGAAGTGCCCGGCCATGGCCGAGCGCATGCCGTCCGCCCCCACGACCAGACGGGCCCGGACCCGGCCGGTGGCGCCGGAGGCCGTTCGCCAACGCACGCCGTCCACCCGGCCGTTCCCGGTCAGCACGCCGGTCACGGTGCACCCCGGACGGAACTCGACGCCGGACTCGACCGCCGCGTCGATCACGAGGCTGTCCAGCACGAAGCGCCGCGGGGCGTAGACGGCGTCGATCCCCTCCTCGACCGGCACGGCGCCCTCCAGCCGGAGGTCGCCGAGGGTGTACGAGATCCGCCGCACCGCGGGACAACCGGTGTCCGCGAGCCGTCCCAGCAGGCCCCACCGGTTCAGCAGCCGCAGCCCGGGGCGGTGGATGTGCTGGGTGGAGAGCGTGTCGCTGGGGAACCGCGACCGGTCCAGGAGCAGGACCCGGTAGCCGGCCCGCGCGAACAGCATGGCGGTCGAGGCGCCCGCGCTGCGGGCGCCGACGACCACGACGTCGTAGTGGTCCATCGGTTCGGTCTTTCCTCCGGTCGGGTGGGCGGGTGTACGGAACGCGGGGTGCGGGGGGTCCGGGGGGCCCGTCCGGGCGGGTCTCACGGAGTCCCCCACAGCGGCAGCTGCGGATCCGTGCGCTCCGGGGAGCGCGGTCCGACGGTCACCACCACCAGCGGCTGCAGACCGCCGGGTTCGAGGCCCAGGGCGGAGCCGACGCCGTCCGGGTCGAAGTCGCAGTGCACATGGCTCTCCAGCCCGGCGGCCGCCGAGGCCAGGGCGATCCGCTGGGCGAGCGCGCCCGCCGCGATGTTCTGGGCGCGGTACCAGCGGTCACCGAACCGCTCGACGCCTTCCCGCAGCAGGCCGCAGGGCACCAGCGTCGCGGTGGCGGTGCGGCACTCGTCGGCCAGCATGGGACTCTTGGCCGCGCCGATCACGGCCCGCACCGCGTCGGCCCCCCGCGTACGGACCAGCGCGTGCCCGACCGGGTCGTACACGTGGGCACCCGTCTCCACCCCGGGCACACGCTGCACCACCGCGGCCAGCCGGACGGGAGGAACCTCGTCCGCACCGGGGGCTCCGGCGGGCGGCGGGGCGGCCGCCGCGGCGAGGAGGGCGGCCAGGGAGGCCTCCGGTACGGAGCCGGGCCGGAACCCGTAGACGGTCCGCCGGCCGGCGAACCCGTCCGCCAGGCGCAGACCGGCCGGCGGCAGCACGTGCCGCGGGGAGCCGGCCGGTTCCGACCGGTCGGTGAACCGGCCCCCGCGACCGGGTGCGGAGAGGCGGACGGCCGCGTGCAGCGCGGCCGCCTCCGCCATGGCGGGGACCTCGGATATGGACAGCTGCCCGGGCTCGGCCCGCGGAAGAGGGCCGTCCCACGCGGCGGGCGCCGTCGCCCGGGACACGGGCGGGGCGTCCTCCCGGTGCAGAGTGACCACGGCGAAGACGCTCTCGGCGAAGGGGTCGAGCCCGAGGAGCGCGTCCAGCGCCGCGTCGTCGAAATCGAGGTGGACCGTCACCGCCAGCCCCGCCGCCTCGGCGGCGGCCGCCGCCTGCGCCGTCACGGCCCCGACGTCCAGGCTCTGGAGCCGGTAGCCGAACGCCCCGTACTTGGCGGCGTTCCGCCACAGCACACTGGTCAGCAGCAGCACCGATTCGGCGTCCCGGGCCGGCGGGGTCCGGAGCGCCGCGAGGACGCGGGCCCGCCCGTCACCGTCCCGCAGGCGTTCCAGCACGTGGTGCACCGGGTCGTAGTGGGAGAGCCCGCCGGGCGCACCGGCCGTCCCGCCGTGGGCGACGTAGACCTCCACGGGATAGCGGGAGCCCGACGCCGCCGCCGTACGCCCGGGGGAGAGCAGCACGCGCCGGTCCCCCGGAGCGCCCGCGCCGCCCAGGCCGAGCGGCATCAGGCCGCTCATCCAGCGCATCCTGGTGATCCCGTTCGTGTGGCGCAGCAGCCGTGACAGGAGTGCGGGCCCGGTGTCGTCCGCCGGCGCGCCGCCGGGCGGGAGGGGCACGCGGACCGCCGACGGGTACCTCTTGTGGACCGGCGGGAGGCGCGCGGGGTCCGCGGCGGGCAGGGCCTCGGGCGGGCGGTGGCCGGAGTCCAGGAAGGCCAGGGCCGCCGAGCCGGCGGACGGATCGTGCGTGGTCATGCCGCGTGCACCTCGTTCCCTGCCGGGGCTCCGCCCCCGTGACCGTCGGACAGGCCTCGCACCCGCGCCGGTGTGGGCGCCGGGAGGACCGGCATCAGATAGCGTTCGTCGGGCCCGGGCACCCCGAGCGCGATCTGGAACAACGGCTCGTGGCCCGGCGGCAGCCGCAGGGCCCGCGACAGCGTGCGCGCCGCGTAGCCGTTGTGGATCCTGGCGGCGAGGCCCTCCGCGGCACTCAGTACGCAGACGCGCTGGGCGACCACCCCGGCCTCCTGGTGCAGGACACGGAAACCGCGGTCACCGAAGGCCGCCTGTGCGTCCGCACGAGGTGCCGAGAGGAAGACCACGCCCGCGACCGCCCGGTAGTCGATGTTGGCAGCCTCCGTCCCGAGCCGGGAGGAGCCGCCGGGGCCGACGTGGTGGAGTCCGTCCGCCGCCCAGCGGTACACCCCGTCAGCGAGTCCGTCCACGTTGACCGCCCACAGATGGGCGGTCACGGGCGGTACGCAGCCGTCCGGCACGGCGTCGCCGGCCCAGGGGCCGAGTACGGGTCCGAGCACGCGCAGGACGGACTCCAGGGGGACCGGGCGGGCCACCGGGTTGAAGGCGGGGCTGCCCGAGCTCCGCCGGCGCAGGCAGTCGGCGAGTTCGGCGGCCCGGACCGCACCCGCCCGCCCCCGGCCGGCGACCGGGCCGACGGGCAGCAGGGAGAACGAGCGGGTGTCGTCGAGCCGGGCGGCCGCGTCGATCCCGGTCAGCGCGTCCAGCGAGCCGAGGCCGTCGGCCCCGGGCGCGGGCCGGGCTGCCGGCCGGCCGATGAGGGCGGACAGCGCCCCCTCGGTGTCGGCGGCTCCGCTGCGCCGGACCGATCGGTGCGCGTCACCCCGCCGGGGGTACAGCGGCAGGACCGCGGCGAGGCTCTCCTGCGGGCGCGGGATCCCCACGAGCCGCTCCAGGACCCCGTCGAGGAACTGGTGGTGCAGGTGAGCCTGAGCGCCCAGAGCGTTCGCGACCATCATCGCGTTCCCGGCCACCAGCCCGGTCTCCTGAGCGCACAGCCGGTACGCGTAGCTGCCGTAGCGGAAGGCCGTCCGCCAGAACACGGTGGACAGCATCAGCACCCCGATGGCGCCGTCGAGGTCCGCGCCCAGCGCCCTGCCCAGGACGGCACGGTGGTCGCCGGGCCGGAGGAGGACCAGCGAGTGGTGGGCGGGGTCGTAGGCGTGGACACCCGCGGGGAGCCCCTCGTGTCCCGGGGTCCACAGGTACGCATCGACCGGCGCGAAGCACCGGGCGGAGGGCGTGGGCCGGTGGTAGGGCCAGCGGGCCGTCGGCCCGAACTCGGTCCGCAGCACGCCGCACGCGTAGTGGAGCAGCGCGGAGTGGAAGGCCGCGTCCGCCACGGCCGTCGGAACGGGTCCGGCCGGAGCGGGCCGGGCCGGGGCGTCCTCGGGGTACGCGGGGGCGAACGCGGAGGCCACGGGGCCGAGCGTCCGGGCGGGGGCGGGCAGCGGATGCCGGGGCAGCCCGCCGAACCGGGTGAACCTGGCCGGTTCCCCGGCACCCCCCTCGCGGCCTCCCGGTGCCCGCGCGGTCATGGCGGCGTAGTCGTGGAGGGACCGGTGCCAGTACCGGGCGCCGGGCGATGCGCCGGCCCCGTCCGGGCGTTCGATGGCGGTCATGGGCGGTGTCCTCAGGGGAAGGGGTGAGGGTGGGGGTTGACGTCCCCGGGCGTCAGAACCCGGTCGCGGTAGCCCAGTTCGTACGGGACGTTCAGGAGCCGGGGCAGGCCGTCGACGCGCCTGTTGCGGTGCCCGAAGGTCATCGGCAGGGTGCCCGGCACCATCACCTTCGCGCAGGCGAAACCGCCCGCCCGGTGCTCCGGCGTCGTCTGGTCGACGACCAGGACGTCCATGCCCCGGTCCAGGTACCGGCGCAGCATCTCGTCCAGATCGGACCGCAGGTCCGTGTGGACCGGCCACCGCCACTGCTCCTCGAAGTCGGCGAACGGCCGCGCCTCGCGCTCGGACAGCAGGAAGTCGAACCGGTCGAAGGCGCTCCAGTGGCTGTAGAGCACCGAGTGGTCACCCATCACCTTGACCAGGGACGGGTCGGCCACCATGCGGGCCGCGCGGTCCTGCTCCGCCGCGTCGTAGAGCTTCGCGTGCTCCAGCAGGTGCGCCATTTCGTGGAGGACGTTGATCACGGCCTTCTCCGGCTGCAGCGCCGAGCCGCCCGCGCACAGCAGCCGGGGCCGGCCCGGGTCGCCGGCCGTGTCGATCCCCACCGCCCAGAAGCACGGCACGCGCTGCTCCAGCGTGGCCGAGTACAGCTGGACGGCGTACCCCGTTCGGTGGCGCAGGTGCTCGATCATCATCGGGATGGAGCGGTCCCGCGCGCTGGCCGGGTCGATCCGCGGGATCGGCATCCGCCCGTACCAGGTCATCAGGAAGGCGTCGCGCTCGGCCACTTCCAGCAGGCCGCACAGGATCGCCTCCTCCAGACAGCCGCCCATGGCACAGCCGTTGGAGATCTCGTACACGAACCGCGGTTCCTCGTGGCTGTGCGCGGCGTAGTAGGCGTACCGCTCCGGTACCAGCACGGCTTCGCCACGCCCGAAGGAGTACCCCCACACCCAGGGCATCACCAGGTCCTCGTCGTACCGGGTGTACGGGAAGCCCGGCAGGTCGTACCGGTCGTCCGGGTACAGGCCGAAGGCCCGTGGGTCGACGGCACGGTCGCCCAGCTCCCGGCGGCTCGCCGTGACCGTGGTGCGGCGGCCGCGCGGCTGCTCCCCGCCGAAGCGTTCCAGGGCTTCCAGCACCGCGGTGATCCTGGACGACCGGTAGTCGTTCGTACGGCCCCAGCCGTGCTGGGAGTTGTTGCCCCGCAAGGAGCTCAGCGGCGCGACGGCGCGCGGCAGCGGTCCGCCGCGCTCGTCGTCGACCGACGGGACCACACCGGCGGCGGGGTCGACGTAGAGGTCGTAGAGCTCCCGTTCGCGCGCCACCACGTCCTGCACCCGGAAGACATCGGGAGCCGCCTTGGGGCGGGAGACGGGGACCACCTCCGCCGGTCCGGGGGCGTCGTCGGGCAGGCCCCCGCAGTCCTCGCAGAGAGAATAGGGCAGGTAACGGTGGGTGCTGACGGCGAGTGAGGCCAGGTCGACGCGCAGGAACACGTCTCCCGGGCGACGGATCCTGGTGGAGTCGGTGGAGTCGGTAGAGTCGCAGGGGCCGGTGGGGCCGGCGTTGCGATCGTCCGCGCCGGACACCGCGGACTCCAGCAGACGGACGGCGAGTTCCGCGGCCACCGCCGCGGCCGGACGGGAGCGCAGCCGGGACGGCAGGCCGGTCAGCGCGGCACCGTGGCGTGCGCGCAGCGCCTCGTGGTGCTGGGCCTGGTCCCGGGCGAGGCGCCGCCGCCAGCCCGCGCAGGCCGGGCAGGCGTCCCGTGCGCTGCGGGTCGCCGGACCCACGTGGACGGCGTCCGCGTCGGTCGCGACGGGCACCCAGGGGATTCCGGCGGCCTCCGCGCTCTCGCGCACGTCCCCGTGGCGGTCGGTGCCCGGGGTGTCGGTCGCCACCAGCACGGCGACGCACGAGGGGAGGACCTCCGCGAGGGCCCCGTCGCCCGGCCGGACGACGTGGAAGGTGCGTGCCGCGACCGCCGCGACGGCCAGGTCCAGCAGACCGCCGTCGCCGACCAGGGCGACGCTGCGCGCGGCCGGAGCGTTCCGGTTCGGGTCAGACATCGAGCAGCACCACCCTGACGAGGTGGGGCAGCGCGGCGCGGACGGCCGGGTCGCCGTCGAGGGGGACCGCCACCGCCGCGTGTCCGAGGGCGCGCAGGGAGTCGACGAGTCCGCGGTGGCGCGGTCCGCCGGCCGGTTCGTCCCCGGGCCGCAGCGATGTCCGCAGGGACACGGCCGGCGACGGTGCGTACTCGGGCTGTCCCGACGTACGGGACTGCCGCGCGAGCAGCAGCCGGGCGAGTCCCGCCTCGACCGCCTCGGCCTCGGTGAATCCCGCGCCGTGCTCGACGAGGCCCGCCCCGCCGGTGCCCAGCCGGAAGGCGTGGACGTGCACGCCCTCCGGGGCCCGGACCGCGTACGCGGTCACGCCCTCGCCCGATGCGACGAGCAGGTCGAGGAACGTCCGGGA
This sequence comes from Streptomyces sp. NPDC031479, assembly GCF_055581065.1. Lineage (NCBI taxonomy): Bacteria > Bacillati > Actinomycetota > Actinomycetes > Kitasatosporales > Streptomycetaceae > Streptomyces > Streptomyces sp. NPDC031479. Next base: position 59,319 of record NZ_JBVIKC010000027.1, on the reverse strand, counting down.
CCGCTCTGTCAGTTCGAGCTCCTCGCAGGAGCGCGCAGGGCTGTCCGGGCCGGGGACGGGACCGTCCGCGGTGAACCGCAGGACGTGGTCGAGCAGGCCCTGTTCGACGGCCTCGGTCCAGGTGACTCCGCCCGCCGTTCCGGCGGGAAGGGGCACGGCCGGGTCGGTGCCGGACGCGGCGAAGACCGCGTCGGCCGGCACGCGGGCGGCGGAGCCGTCGGCGAGGGATGTCCCCGCCACGGTGTCCGCGCCGGCCGGGGCGTCCCCGGGGCCGGTCAGGCGCACGGCGTGGGCGGCGAGCCCGAGGCGCAGGGCGGCGTCCCGCGCGTGCGGGAAATCGGGGCCGGCCCCCCACACGGACAGCACTGCGTCCGGCCGGCGGGGATGCGTGACCGGGACCCGGACCACCCGGAGCGGGAACTGCTCGAAGTGGGCCTCCGAGACGGGGCCGAGGACACCGAGCCTGGTGTCCGTCAGCGCCGCGACCCGTGCGGCGAGTTCGTCGGCGTGCACGGCCGCCCCCGCGGCGGACACCGGGGTCGGCGCGGCCTGCGCCGCCTCCGGCTCCGTGTCGGCGCCGCCGGCCGGCCGGACCAGCGGGTGGGGCGCGAGTCCGTGCACCGAAGTCTGGAGCGTTTCGAGATCGATGCGTACGGCACTGCCGCCCGGCAGGGCCCCGGACGCGTCGGGCGAGCCCGCCCCGGCCACGCCGGTGAGGTGTTCGAAGGCCCGGAAGACGAGGTGGTTGGCGACGATGCCGGGTACCGGGCCGGTGAGGAACCCGGTGGGTTCCCCTCCGGCCCCCGCCCGGGCGCCCAGCCGGAGCCACAGGCTCTCCCAGCGCGCGGCGGGCCGGTCCGCCGCGCACACCGGCCCCACCCAGGCCTCGTCGGCGTACACGGTGACCGGGACGAACGTCCGGCCGAGCTCGGCGCAGAGCCGGTCGAGCGCGCTCAGCAGGACGGGGTCGGTGCGGTCGGCCGCGTACAGGACCAGTCCGGCGTCCGTGACCGCCGCGCGCAGCGCCACCGGGTCGGCGGCGTCCAGGGGCGCCGTCTCCAGCCGCTGACCGGGATCGCCGTGGCGGGACTCCGCCGCTCTTTCGCCCGGGGGCCGCCCCGGGGCGGGGGCGACCTCCGCGGAAACGAGGACGGGCCGGGCGGAGAGCCGGGCGACCCCGGTGAGCAGGGCGCCCTCCACGGCCGCGGCGTAGATCGCGCCGGAGCCGATGACCACCGTGCGGGTCTCGCGGTACCGCTGGAAGCGCAGGGCGGGAGACGTCCGGAACGCTTCGACGAACGCGATCTCAGAAGCGTAGGAATCCAGTTCGTCCGGCGTCAGGGAATGCGGTTCGTCCTGGCTCACGTCCCGGACCAGCCCCGCCTCGTACAGGGCGCCCACCAGCTTCTCCACCATCCGGCGGGGTCCGGGCGGCAGGCTGCCCGTCAGATCGGCCATGCTGTGCCGGCCGTTGAGGTGGGGGGAGAGCTTCTCCAGCCAGGCGTGGGTGGACGCGCCGTGGAAGGTCACGATCTCACTGCCGTTGGTCAGCAGGACGCCGTCGCCTTCTGCGGTCGGCGTGAAGAAGATCCCGGTTCTCATCCGCGGATATGTGTCCGCGATGGTGCTGTGCATGGTGGAGGGCTCCGCATTCGGCTGGTCGTGAAGGTGTGCCCGCGTCAGATTCGTCGGATCGATCGTGTCAGTGACGCCCCCGCCCGGTCGTCCGTCCCGGGACTGCTTTGCCGTCTCCGCCACGGACACGCGCGGGGGGCCGGACTCCGACTGGAGTGGGGGCCGGCAGCTCAGATCCGCTGGTGGAGGTCGGTCAGCCGCTCCAACACCGGCACGAGGGCGGCCGGTCCGGGAAGCATCTCGATCTCCTCGCGCAAAGCCCGCGCCCGAAGGCGGAAATCGTGGTCCCGGAGGAGGGCCGACAGCGCTGTCCGCAGGTGGTGCGGATCGCGGTGGGCGCCGTCGAGGACGAGGCCCGCGCCCCGGCGCGCCAGGTGTCCGGCGGTCGCCTCCTCGTCCCAGAACGCGGTCGGGAGGATCAGCTGGGGCGTGCCCTGGCCGGCGGCCGCGGCGAACGTCGCGCCGGCGCCCCGGTGGACGATCGCGGCACATCCCGGCAGCACCTGGTTCAGCGCGAGCCGCTCCACCAGGCGGGGCCGCCCCGGCGGACCGCCCGTCGCCCCGGCCGACGGGCCGACGCCGGTGACCACCACGTCCACGTTCAGGTCCGCGAGGGCGCCGAGCACGTCGGACAGTGCGCTCCCGTCCTCCGGGCCGGGCCGCGGACCCCACGGGCCGGCCTCCCAGGCGACGCAGACCCGTGGGCGGGCCGACCGGGTGTGGAGCCAGTCGGGCACGGACCCGCCTCCGCCGTACGCGGACCAGCGCATGCTCTCGTACCGGACGTGCGGAGCCGGCAGCCGCACCCCGGGCGGCATCGGGTCGACCGTCCACTGACCGAGGAGCAACTCCTCCTCGTACGGCAGCCCGTACGGTTCGAGCAACTGCTGCATGACCTCCTCCAGGGGGTCGTGCCGGCCGTCGCCCGGGGCCTGCCGCAGGTACCGCTGGAACCGCGCGTGCAGCCAGGCGACGTTGTCCCGGCCCCACAGCAACCGGGCGTGCGCGGCCCCGCTCAGCCGCGCCGCGACGGCGGCCGGCAGGCAGAACGGGTCCCACAGGACCAGATCGGGCCGCCAGCGCACGGCGACACCGGTCAGCTCCTCCAGCAGCGGGCGCAGCCCCGCGAACACGCGGGTCATCCGGAACCACTTGGGCCCCCAGTCGGCGCAGTCGGAGGAGACGACGTCCAGCCCTCCGCCGGGGTGGCCGCTCAGACCGGGGTTGCGCTCGAAGTCCGTCAGCTCGGCCGGATCCACCGCACCGCCGACGGGAACGGCCGCCAGTCCCGCCCCCGTCACGGCTCCCATCGCGTCCGGGTGGGTGGCGATCCGTACCTCGTGCCCCGCGTTCTGGAGCGCCCAGGCGAGGGGGACGACGGGCAGGGTGTGGGCGGTGGTGGGAAAGACGGCGAACAGGACACGCACGCGGGGTTCCTTCCGGAGGGCTGCGGGCCGTCGGCGGACGGACCGGCTTCGGTGTCTGGGGGCTGGGGGAGGGGGCGCGACGGCCCGAGGCGCTTCGTCACCGTCCCGCGGTGACGTCCGCGTACCAGCGGACGGTCTCCGCCAGGCCCCGTTCGAAGTCGACGCGGGGCCGGTAGCCGAGGCGGCGCAGCTTCCCGTCGTCCACGCAGTAGCGCCGGTCGTGGCCCTTGCGGTCCTCGACGTGCCGCACGGAATCCCAGTCGGCTCCACAGGCGTCGAGGAGCAGTGCGGTCAGTTCCCGGTTGGTCAGCTGGGTGCCGCCCCCGACGTTGTAGACCTCGCCCGCCCGGCCGCGTTCCAGCACCAGCCGGATGGCGCGGCAGTGGTCGGAGACGTGCAGCCAGTCGCGCACGTTGCCGCCGTCGCCGTAGAGCGGCACGGTGCCGCCCGCCAGCAGGGTGGTGACGAAGAGCGGGATGAGCTTCTCCGGATGCTGATGGGAGCCGTAGTTGTTGCTGCAGCGGGTGATCCGCACATCGAGGCCGTGGGTCCGGGCGTACGCCAGAGCCAGCAGGTCGGCGGCGGCCTTGGAGGCGGCGTAGGGGGAGTTCGGCGCCACGGGCGCGTCCTCGGTCCAGGCGCCGTGGTCGATGGACCCGTACACCTCGTCGGTGGACACCTGCAGGAAGCACCGGGCGCCGGCGGTGAGCGCGGCGTCCAGCAGTACGTGCGTCCCCGTGACGTTCGTGCGGACGAAGGTGCCCGCGTCGGCGATGGAACGGTCCACGTGGCTCTCCGCCGCGAAGTTGACCACGACGCATCCCGGCGACATCAGCGCGGCGACGAGCGGCGCGTCGGTGATGTCGCCGTGCACGAAGCGGAGCCGGGCGTCCGCGGCGACCGCGTCGAGGTGCGCGGTGTCACCGGCGTAGGTGAGCGCGTCGAGGACGGTGATCTCGGTGTCGGGCGGTGATCCGGGACCCAGCAGGTCGTTCACGAAGTGCGAGCCGATGAACCCGGCGGCGCCGGTGACGAGGAAGCGCGTGGTGGTCACGAAGAGATCCGGATCTTGCTGTGGTCGCCCAGGACGAACCGGTGCGACGAGGGAACGCGGGGGGCGGGAGCGACCTCCACGTGGCAGCCGATGAGCGAGGCGTCGATGCGGCGGACCCCGGTGATGGACGAGTGGCCCAGGACGATCGAGAACTCGATCTCGCTGTCGGTGATCCGGCAGTTCTCGGCGATCGAGGTCGAGGGGCCCACGTAGGAGTCGACCACGACCGACCCCGCGCCGATCAGGGCGGGACCGACGATGCGGGAGCCGCGCACTTGGGCGCCGGCGCACACCGTGACCCTCCCGATGAGTTCGCTGTCGGCGCTGACCGATCCTTCGACGGCCGGCTCCAGGACCTCCAGTACGCACCGGTTCGCCTCCAGCATGTCCTCGACGTTGCCGGTGTCCTTCCAGTAGCCGGTGACCACCGTCGGCCGCACGTCGCGGCCCTGGTCGAGCAGCCATTGCAGGGCGTCGGTGATCTCCAGTTCGCCCCGCGCCGAGGGGGCGATGGCGCGGACCGCCTCGTGGACGACGGGAGTGAAGAGGTAGGCGCCGACGACCGCGAGATCGCTCGCGGGCCGCTCCGGCTTCTCGGCCAGAGCGACCACCCGGCCGGTCGCGGACAGGGTGGCGACACCGTAGGCACCGGGGTTCGCGACCCGGGTGAGCATCAGCTGCACGTCCGGGCCGTGCGCGCGGAACTCGTCGACGAGCGGGGCGATGCCGCCGACGATGAAGTTGTCGCCCAGGTACATCAGGAAGTCGTCGTCACCCAGGAAGTCCCGGGCGATCAGAACGGCATGGGCGAGCCCGAGCGGTTCGGGCTGGGCTATGTAGGTCACGTCCAGGCCGAAGGCGGAACCGTCTCCTACGGCCTCCTCGATCTCCGCGGCCGTCTCGCCGACGATGACGCCCACCTCTTTGATGCCGGCGTCGGCTATCGCCTCCAGGCCGTAGTACAGCACCGGCTTGTTCGCGATCGGGACGAGCTGCTTGGCGGAGGTGTGGGTGATGGGACGCAGCCGCGTGCCGGAACCCCCCGCCAGTACCAGGGCTTTCATGAGAACCCTCCAGGGGTCAGTGCTTCGGTGCGCGGAAGGCCGACACCGTGAGGGGGCCGAAGACGGCGAGCAGCAGGAACGACCACGCGACCGCGGCCGCCACGGGGTGGTCCTGTGGCCATCCGGCGCCGCCGGGTCCGGCCACGGGAAGGCCGAAGAGCTCCCGCACCGCGGAGACCACGGCGCTCACGGGGTTCCACTCGGCGATCGGGCGCAGGCCGGCCGGCAGGCCTCCGGTCGGCACGAAGACGTTGGAGACCATCGTCAGGGGGAAGGTCAGCATGCCGATGAGTTCCGTGGAGGACCGCGACGGCAGGACGAGGCCCAGCCACATGCCGAGCCAGCCGAACGCGTAGCGGGCGAACACCAGCAGCGCGAAGGCGGCCACGATCCGCGGCGCGGAGGCATCGGGCCGCCAGCCGACCAGCAGCCCGCAGCCCGCCATGACCGTCAGGGTGATCAGACCGCCCAGGATCTCGGCCAGGGACTGCCCGACGGGCACGCCGGTCCTGCTCATCGGCAGCGAGTGGAAACGGTCGCTGATCCCCTTGTCCTTGTCGTCGGCGACGGCGGAGGCACTCGCGGCGACCCCGAACACGGTCATCTGCGCCAGCATCCCCGGGATCAGGAAGTCGACGTAGGAAGCGCCTTCCGGAACCAGCATGTTGCTGCCGAGGACGTAGACGAAGAGCAGGGTGAAGACGAGGGGCAGCGCCAGCGCCATGACGGCGCGCTCGGGGGCACTGCGCAGGTGGGTCAGGTAGCGGCGGGTGATCGTCGCCGCGTCGCCGGCGGCCCAGCGCAGCCGTGCGAGCCGGGTCTCGTCCGACGGCGCACCGGGCGCCCCCACGACGGGGCCGACGCCCGCGCCCCGGGCCACCGGGCCGTCGGCGGCCCCGCGGGCCCCGCGGCCGGTCCGGGGGGTGGTCATGCCGCCTCCCCGGTCCCGGTGCACGGAGCCGTCAGGCTGATGAACACCTCGTCCAGCGTCGGGCGGCGCAGGGAGAGGTCCTCCACCTCCACACCGGCGCACCGCAGTTCGTCCAGCGCGGCGGCGAGCACCCCCGTGCCGGGTCCGGCGGCCGGGCCGGTGGCCAGGGTGACCCGCCGCAGCTCGTCCCGTACCGCCACGGTTCCGGCGCCGGTACGGGCCAGGGCCTCGGCGGCCGGTGCCAGCTGCTCGTGGTGGCGCACAGTGAGGTCGACGTACTCCCGGCCCAAGGAGGACTTCAGGGCGGAGGGCGTGCCCTCGGCTATCACCCGGCCGCCGGAGCCCTCCGGGTCGCCCAGCACGGCGATCCGGTCGGCGAGGTGGTCGGCCTCGTCCAGGTACTGCGTGGTCAGCAGGACGGTCGTGCCGGCCCGGACGAGCTCGCGGACGCTGTCCCAGAGCCCGTAACGGCTCTGCGGATCGAGGCCGGTCGTCGGCTCGTCCAGGAAGATCACCGCGGGGGGTACGACCAGGCTCACCGCCAGGTCGAGCCTGCGGCGCATGCCGCCGGAGTACGTGCGGACGGGGCGGTGGCCGGCGTCCTGGAGGCCGAACCGCTCCAGCAGCTCCCCGGAGCGCCGCCGGACGGCCGCCCCGCGCATGCGGTGCAGCCGGGCGAACATCTCCAGGTTCCCGCGGCCGCTGATCAGCTCGTCCACCGAGGCGTACTGTCCGGTCAGCGCGATGCGGCCGCGTACCCGGGCGGGGTCGGAGACGACGTCGAAGCCGGCCACGCGGGCGTGGCCGCCGTCCGGGAGCGACAGGGTGGCCAGGATCCTGACCAGCGTCGTCTTGCCGGCTCCGTTCGGTCCGAGCAGACCGCACACGGTGCCGGGGGCGACGGTGAGGTCGACGCGGTCCAGGGCCGTCTGCGCCCCGAAACGCTTGTGCAGGCCGCGGACTTCGACGGCGGCTTCGGGAGGCCGGGAGCCGGCCGGGGGTTGGAGCACGGGTTCCCCTTGACGGAAGGATGGGGTCGGACAGGGCGGGGCGGCGGGTGCGGCGGGCGCCGGTGCCGTCAGCCGGGACCGGGTCCGGGCGACGCGGACCGGTCCGGCCCGAGGCGCACCGGGAGGGTCATCAATCCCCGCATGTCCCCGACGGGGCGCCAGGCCTGTGGCCGGTCCTGGTCGGCCGCGGCCAGCTCCGGGTACCGGTCGAGCAGGGCCGTGAGCACCGTCTCCGTCTGCAGCCGGGCCAGTGGCGCGCCCAGGCAGTAGTGGATGCCGTGCCCGAAGGAGAGGTGCGGTCCGCGTTCCCGGGTGATGTCGAGGCCGTCGGGCCCGGGGAAGACCTCAGGGTCCCGATTGGCGGCGGAGAGCGCGACGCTGACGATGCCGCCGGCCGGGACGACGGTCCCCGCGATGTCGATGTCCTCGGTCGCCACCCTGAGGGTGGTGCGGGCCAAAGAGGGCTCGTAGCGCAGCAGTTCGTCGACCGCGGAGGGGACCAGTTCCGGACGGCGGCGCAGCAGCGCGAGCTGGCGGGGGTGGCGGAGCAGCGTGTCGACGGCGTTGCCGATCATCCCCGTCGTCGTCTCGTGCCCCGCGATCAGCAGGAGCACCAGCAGGCCGACGAGTTCGTCGTCGCCGAGGCGCTCGTCCCGTTCACCGGTGGCCACGAGGGCGCTGAGCAGGTCCGGCTGTTCCTCCGGGGGCAGGTCGGCCCTGACCCGGGGCCGGGTGACGGCGACCAGGGACGCGAACCACCGGTGGAGCCTGCGGGTGCGTTCCGCAGGACCGGAGGCGGGTGTCGTGCCCGCTCCGGAGACCGTGAGCATCCGGGTGGCCCATTGCAGGAGCGCGGCACGGTTGCCGTGGGGAACTCCGATGAGCTCGCTGATCACCAGCACCGGGAGGGGGAAGGCGACGGCGGCCGCCAGGTCGGTGACCGCCCCGCCGCCGGTCCGGGTCCCGGCCGTGTCCACCGCGCCGGTCGTCCGGGCCGCGTTCGCCGCGGAGTCGAGGAGCTCGTGCGTCAGACGTTCGACCGAGGGCCGGAGCTCCGCGACCCGGCGCGGTGTGAACGCTCCGGAGACGAGCCTGCGCAGCCGCGTGTGGTCCGGCGGGTCGCTGTTCACGAGCGGCAGGAAGAAGCTCTCCGAGCCGGAGACCCCGTACCCGGCCGCGCGCAGCGCGCCGGCCGCACGCCGGGGGTCCTTGGAGAACCTGGGATCCAGCAGGACCGCCCTCGCCTGGTCGTGCCGGGTCACGAGCCAGTACTCCAGCCCCTGGGGGTTGCGGACCCGGCACGCACCCTCCGACTGCCGCAGCCGCGCATAGTGTCCGTGCTGGTCCGCGAAGAACGCCGGGGTGTCGATGTCGGCCGGTGCGCCCGCGCCCGCCGTCACCCGTCAGCCCCGGTCCGCGGGGCGCACGCCGGCGCCGCCAGCGCTTCGAGGAAGTCCGCGGCGGCGGGTGCGCCGCCGGCGTGGTGGATGTGGTCGCGCATGGTGTGGGTGTGGTGGCGGTAGGTGGGGTCGGTGAGGACGTGGTGGGCGGTGTCGCGGAGGGTTTGTGGGGTGAGGTGGGTGCGGTGGAGGAGGCGGCCGAGTCCGAGTTCGGTGAGGCGGTCGGCGTTGGCGCGTTGTTCGCTCATCTGGGGGATGGCGACCATGGGTACGCCGAAGGAGAGGGATTCCATGACGCTGCCCATGCCGGCGTGGGTGATGAAGAGGTCGGCGTGGCGCAGGATCTGGAGTTGGGGTACGTGGGGGCGTATGTCGATGTGGGCGGGGACGTCGGTGAGGGTGGTGGGGGTGATCTGGTCGCCGACGGCCATGACGATGTCCCAGGGGGCGTCGGCGAAGGCGTCGACGCAGGTCTGGAAGAAGGCGGCGTTGTCGTTGTGGATGGTGCCGAGGGAGATCAGGACCAGGGGCCGCCGGTCGTCACCGTCACCATGACCGTCGCCGTCGCCGTCGCGGTCGTCTCCGGGGCGCACCCACTCACCGTCGGAGGCCCGCAGGGCCAGGCAGGGTCCGGCGAAGTGGACGTCCTCGCCGAACGTCTCGCCCTTGAACTGGAACGCGCGCGGTACGAAGACGAGCGCCGGACCCGACTCGCTGCCGGTCATCAGTTCCTTCGGCCCGATGGGCACCTTGAGCCGGTCCAGCAGTTTCGCGATGCCGTGGAAGACGCGCACGATCCCGGGGCTGAGCGGATCGACGTCCGTGCGGTGGCCGCCGAGTGACCAGTCGGCGTTCGCGGCGAACGTGGTCCGGTACGGCACGGCCGGGATACCGCGGCGCGCCGCGATCAGCCGGGCGGCCCATCCCGAGGGGTCGTCGTAGACGACCAGGTCGGGGCGGTCCGCGGCGAAGGCGCGGTCCAGGGGGGCGAGGAGCGCGAGCGTCTCGCGCAGCAGGTCGTGCAGGACCACGGCCAGGTCGTCGCTGCCGAAGCGGTCGGCGCGGTCCGCCGCGGAGTCCCTGGCCGGCAGTCCGTCCATGGTGGACTCGTAGCGCAGCACGGTCGCACCCGCTCCGGTCACGGCCGGCGCGAACCGGTCGGTCGTCGCGAAGGTGACCCGGTGTCCGCGCGCGGTGAGTTCCTCCACGACGCCGAGGGCCGGATTCACGTGCCCGTGTCCCGGGAGCGCGAAGAACGCGATGTGTGTCGTTTTCCCGGTCATCACGCGCGCTCCCGTGCGGCCGCGAGTACCGCCTCCACGACGTCCGCGGCGGCGGGTGCGCCGCCGGCGTGGTGGATGTGGTCGCGCATGGTGTGGGTGTGGTGGCGGTAGGTGGGGTCGGTGAGGACGTGGTGGGCGGTGTCGCGGAGGGTTTGTGGGGTGAGGTGGGTGCGGTGGAGGAGGCGGCCGAGTCCGAGTTCGGTGAGGCGGTCGGCGTTGGCGCGTTGTTCGCTCATCTGGGGAATGGCGACCATGGGTACGCCGAAGGAGAGGGATTCCATGACGCTGCCCATGCCGGCGTGGGTGATGAAGAGGTCGGCGTGGCGCAGGATCTGGAGTTGGGGTACGTGGGGGCGTATGTCGATGTGGGCGGGGACGTCGGTGAGGGTGGTGGGGGTGATCTGGTCGCCGACGGCCATGACGATGTCCCAGGGGGCGTCGGCGAAGGCGTCGACGCAGGTCTGGAAGAAGGCGGCGTTGTCGTTGTGGATGGTGCCGAGGGAGATCAGGACCAGGGGCCGCCGGTCGTCACCGTCACCGTGACCGTCGCCGTCGCGGTCGTCTCCGGGGCGCACCCACTCACCGTCGAACTTGCGCTCCGACCAGCACGGTCCGACGAAGTGGAACTCCTCGCCGAACGTCTCGCCCTTGAACTGGAACGCGCGCGGGATGTAGACGAGTGCCGGACCCGACTCGCTGCTCCCGAAGAACTCCTGCGCGGAGCAGGACGCTCCGACCCGCTCCAGCATCGTGCCGATCTCCCCGAACACCGCGTTCAGCCCGGTGTGTTCCGGGTCGAACTCCGCGTACTCGCCGTCGGTGCCCAGGGACCAGTGTTCGTTCGCCGCCAGCGTGGGGATGCTGCGCACGGCGGGGATGCCCCAGTCCTCCGCGAGCAGCCGCCCCGTCCAGCCGGACAGCCCGTCGTAGATCAGCAGATCGGGACGGTCGTCGGCGAAGGCGCGCCGCAATTGCGGGAAGAGGGCTTCGGTCTCCTGTACCAGTCCGCGGAGCACCTGGACGAAATCGCCCGTCGTGAAACGGTCGTTGTCCTCCAGGTCCGTCATCGTGGACCGGTACTTGCCCATCACGGTCTCGTACGGGACCAGCGTTGCGCCGGCCTTCTCGACCTCGGCGCCCTGGCTGGCCGTCACCGCGTAGCTGACGCGATGGCCGCGCGCCACGAGTTCCGCGACGATTCCCGCCGTCGGATTGACGTGGCCGGTGCCAGGAATGTTGAAGAACGCGATATGGGGCATCGGGTCACCTGCTTTTTCGGCGGCAGATCGGCAATCGGAAGCGCACCGTAGCAAATATTCAGGCGGGTTCGGTACGCGAGGGACGGGAAATCGCCGGGAGGGGCGCAAGATGAGATCCCGTCTCGCACCCGGGTGTGAGACGGAGGTTCTCCCTCCTACCGGGAGGGTGGCCGAGAAACCAGTTGGGCGGCTGAAGAATCCTCCGTGCGGCTCGGACACGATGGCGTCGGTCGTCCGGTTCCCCGGCGGCCCCATTCCGATTCATTTCGCTTCCGCGTAAATGACTCATTATTCAAGGAGAGAACCATGCCTGTGGCTGAGCTGCTCGCCGACGACCTGCTCGAGCTGGATGCCCTGACCGAGGACGACCTCCTCGTCGAGGCGGACGACAAGGAGGCGCAGGCCATCCTGTGCGCCTGCTGCTGCTCCTGGTGCGGCTGCTGAGTGTCGGTCTGATGGGCGTTTCCCGGGAGGCCCCGGCCTCCCGGGAGGCGCGACGGGATCGGAGTACGACATGGCAATGGAACAGAACTGGGGAATGCCTTCGATGAAGATTCCCCCCGTAGGAATAAAGCGACTTCTCCTCGTCGGTACCGGATCGTCGAACGCCGCGTTCCTGCCACTTTGGGTCAACTGGCTCCAGGTGAGTTATCCGGACGTGGAACTGCGGATCGTCCTCACTCGGTCCGCGCAGCGTTTCGTCACGCGTGAAGGACTTTCGGTCCTCACCAATCGCGCGGTATTCGAGGATTCCTGGTCCGAGGAGCCGCAGGTCCGGAAACTCCATGTGGAGCTGGCGAACTGGCCCGACGCGATAGCCGTCTATCCGGCCGGAATGCATTTCATCGCGCGTCTGGCCCAGGGACTCGCGGACACCCCGGCGACGATGGCCCTGCAGTGCACGCGGGCCCCCATCGCGCTGGCCGCCGCACTCCCGCCCGGCGGGTGGGAGAGCGCCGCCATGCGCGACCACCGGGCCAGGCTCGCGGGCCGCGACAACCTGGTGCTCCGGCCGCCGGTCAAGGGGCTCAGCATGACGACGGGCCGTCAGGACGGTAACCAGCCCGAGGCCTTCCCCGCCCTCCTGCGCAGCCTCGAAGACCTCCGCGCCCGCCGTGCCGCCGCGCACGACCGGCCCGCGGCGGAATCCGGGGCGGAATCCGGGGCGGTGAGCGATGCCGGCGGAGCCTGACGGCCCCGGCTCCCCGCACGCCGGGGCCGGCCACCGGCACGTGGCGATCTTCACCGCCGCCGCGCACAGCCACATCAGCCCGCTGCTCGGTACCGTCACCGAGCTGGTGCGCCGCGGTGTCCGGGTCAGCTACGCGACCACCCGGCGGTTCGCACCGCTGGTCGAGGCCGCGGGGGCCGAAGCCGTGGTGTTCGGGTCCTCCCTCCCGTCCGACCCGGCCGACTGGCCGTCGGACGCCCGGCGGCTGCCCCTGCTGTACCTCGCCGACGCACGGGCCACCCTGCCCGAACTGGAGGAGAGCTTCGCCGGCGCGCGGCCCGGACTGGTCCTCACCGAGGACCCGGCCGGCGCCGGCGGCGTGCTCGCCGCCAAGTGGGGAATCCCCTCGATGCAGGTGTGGACGTACCTGGCGACGCCCCGGCACTGGTCCCTCGCCGAGCCCGGCACCCCGGGCGCCAATCCCTACGCGGGCGAGTTCCTGTCCGGACTCGCCGGGTTCCTGGCCGACGAGGGGGTACGCACCGACGTGCGCGAACACCTCGACGCGGCCTTCTCGGGGGGCCTCGTCCTGGTCCCGCGTTCCTTCCAGCCGGACGGGGAGGCCTACGGCGACGCGCACACCTTCGCCGGGCCCGCCCTCCCCCCGGGGCCGGAGCCGGGGCAGTGGAAACCGCCGCGCGAGGACGTCCCGGTCGCGCTCGTCACGCTGGGCTCCGTCGACCACGGTCACCCGGAGTTCCACGCCGTGGCGGCCGAGGCGTTCGCCGGACTCGACTGGCACCTCGTGATGGCGATCGGTGACCGTACCGACCCCGCGGCGCTCGGCCCGTTGCCCCCGAACGCGGAGGTGCACCGCTGGGTGCCGCAGCGCGCCGTCCTGTCCCACGCCTCGCTGGTCATCCACCACGGGGGGATGGCCACCACGATGGAGAGCCTGCACCACGGGGTGCCGTCCCTCGTCGTGCCCCGGCTCCCGGAGCAGGCCGCCAACGCCAGGCGCCTGCGCGACCTCGGGCTCGGCGTGGCGCTCCCCCTCCGCTCCGTCACCGCCGACGTCCTGCGCCGGGCGGTGACGGCCCTGCACGCCCACGACGGCGTCCGCCGCCGGGTCCGCGCCGTGCGGGACGACATCCGGAAGGCGGGCAACGCGGGGGTCGCGGCGGACGCGGTGGAGCGACGGCTCCCCCGGACATGACGGCGGAGCTCATCGGCGGAGGCTTCCTCGCGGGGTACCTCCGTCACCACCTCGACCGGAACGTCCCCGCCACGGTCCTGGCCGCCGGGGTGTCCGACACCGCGGAGTCCGCACCGGAGCGGTTCCTCCGGGAAGCCGCGCTGGTGTCCGAGACCGCCCGGCGGTGCAGGGAACGCGGCCGCCTCCTGGTGTTCCTCTCCTCCGCGTCCACGGGGCTGTACGGCAGGGCGGGCGTGGGCCTCGAAGACGTCCCCGCCGAGCCGGTGTCCCCGTACGGGCGGCACAAACTGGCCATGGAACGACTGGTGGCCGACTCCGGCGCGCTCCGGCTGACGCTCCGGCTGAGCCACCTCGTCGGGCCCGGGCAGAATCCGGCACAACTGGTCCCGTCCCTGGTCCGCCAGATCCGTACGGGCCGTGTCACGGTGCACCGCGGAGCGCGCCGAGACCTGATGGACGTACGCCACTTCGCCACCGTCCTCGACCGGCTGCTCGCTCTCGGAGTGTGCGACCACACGGTCAACGTGGCCTCCGGGACGAGCGTTCCCACCGAACGGATCGTCCGGACCCTGGAGACGGCGATGGGACGATCCGCGCACCGGGCCTTCCACGACGTGCCGGCCGAGACCCTCTCGGTCTCCAACCGGCGCCTGCGGGCGCTCGTCCCCGAGGCGGCAGGCTTCGGATTCGGCCCCGACTACCTGGACGACCTGGTCAGGCGGTACGTGGGTGAGGAGCGGCGGCCGGAGAAATCCCGGGACGGGTACGCCCGCCCGCCAGCTAGCCTGGGCAAATGCTCACAGAAGTGATCGCGACCCGCTACGTCACGCCCCTGCGTGAGGGCGGCTCGCTCCCGGGGATCGTCGAGGCCGACGATCTCGGGACCTACGTCATGAAGTTCACCGGAGCCGGCCAGGGACGCAAGACCCTGGTCGCCGAAGTCGTGTGCGGGCGCCTCGCCCAGCGGCTGGGCCTGCGGGTCCCGCAGCTGGTGGGGATGCAGCTCGACCCCGTCATCGGGCTCGCCGAGCCGGACCAGGAGGTCCAGGAGCTGCTCAAGGCCAGCGGCGGGCTCAACCTCGGGATGGACTACCTGCCGGGCTCGATCGGCTTCGACCCGCTCGCGTACCAGGCCGACCCGGCCGAGGCGGGCCGCGTGGTCTGGTTCGACGCCCTGATCAACAACGTCGACCGCTCCTGGCGCAACCCCAACATGCTGGTCTGGCACGGCGACCTGTGGCTCATCGACCACGGCGCCACCATGATCTGGCACCACAACTGGCCCACCGCCCGGGCCGCCGCGGCCAAGCCGTACAACGCCTCCGACCACGTCCTGGCCCCCGTGGGCCCGGACATCGCCGCGGCCGCCGCCGAGCTGGCCCCGCTGGTGACCGAGGACCTGCTCACCGAGGTCACCGCCGACGTCCCCGACGAATGGCTGGTCGACGAGCCCGGTTTCGACTCCGCCGACGCGGTGCGCCGCGCCTACGTGGAGGCGCTGCTGCCGCGCGCGGCGACGATCCACGAGAGGATCACCATGGAGGCCGAGGTCAGGCCGCGGTCCGGTCCGCCGGGCTGGCTGGCCGAGCGGCTGCCTCCCCAGCCGGACAAGTCGGACGAGAACGAGCGGAAGAGCGGCGACGAGTGACCGAGCGGGACGTGTTCGAGTACGCGCTGGTGCGCGTGGTGCCCCGGATGGAGCGCGGCGAGTGCTTCAACGCCGGGGTCGTCGTCTACTGCCGGGCGCACGCGTACGTCGCCGCGCGCACCCACCTCGACGAGGCGAAGCTCCTCGCGCTGGACCCGGGGGCCGACGTGGCCGGCGTCCGGGCCGCGCTGCGCGGGGTCGAGGGGCTGTGCGCGGGCGGCGAGCGGGCCGGACAGGCGGCCGGCGACGACCCGGGGCGCCGCTTCCGGTGGCTGATCGCCCCCCGCAGCACGGTGGTCCAGCCCGGTCCGGTCCACACCGGTCTGACGGCCGACCCGGAGGCCGAGCTGGAACGCCTCCTCGACCTGCTGGTCCGCTGACGCGGGGATCGGCGGGACGCGCGCGCCGGGGTGCCGTTGACACGAGGTGTCACGGCTCCTAGCGTCTCCTCAGCTGAAGCTACTAAGCGGTTGCTCACCTTCGGGCGGCCGCTCTCAACGGCGAGGAGATCCAGCATGTCCACCACCGAGCAGCGCGTCGCGATCGTCACCGGGGCGGCCCGGGGCATCGGCGCCGCCACCGCCGTGCGCCTGGCCGCCGAGGGCCGTGCGGTCGCCGTACTCGACCTGGACGAGGCGGCCTGCAAGGACACCGTGGAGGCGATCACCTCCGCCGGCGGCCGGGCCCTGGCGGTCGGCTGCGACGTCTCCGACAGCGCCCGGGTGGAGGCGGCCGTCGAGCGGGTCGCGAGCACGCTCGGCGCCCCGACCATCCTGGTCAACAACGCGGGCGTGCTCCGCGACAACCTGCTGTTCAAGATGAGCGACACCGACTGGGACACCGTCATGAACGTGCACCTGCGGGGCGCGTTCCTGATGGCGCGGGCCTGTCAGAAGTACATGGTGGAGGCCAAGTTCGGCCGGGTCGTGAACCTCTCCAGCAGCTCCGCGCTGGGCAACCGGGGCCAGGCCAACTACGCCGCCGCCAAGGCCGGTCTGCAGGGCTTCACCAAGACCCTGGCCATCGAGCTGGGCAAGTTCGGCGTCACGGCCAACGCGGTCGCCCCCGGTTTCATCGTGACGGAGATGACCGCCCAGACGGCCGCCCGCGTCGGCATGGGCTTCGAGGAGTTCCAGGCGGCCGCCGCCACGCAGATCCCGGTGCAGCGCGTCGGCCGCCCGGACGACATCGCCAACGCCATCGCCTTCTTCACGGGCGAGGCCGCCGGCTTCGTCTCCGGCCAGGTCATGTACGTGGCCGGCGGCCCGCTCAACTGACCCGTCCACGAGAGGCAGGGCGTACGGCATGACGTACAACGGCATCGACAGCGGCAAGGTCGCGCTGATCACCGGCGCGAGCCGGGGCATCGGCTACGGGATCGCCGAGGCGCTGGTCGCCCGGGGCGACCGGGTCTGCATCACCGGGCGCAACGAGGAATCCCTCAAGGAGGCCGTCGAGCGGCTCGGCGCGGACCGGGTGATCGGCGTGGCCGGGAAGGCCCACGACGAGGCCCACCAGGCCGTCGCCGTGGACCGCGCGATGGAGGCCTTCGGCCGCGTCGACTTCCTGGTGAACAACGCGGGGACCAATCCGGTCTTCGGGCCGATGGCGGACCTCGATCTCGGGGTCGCGCGCAAGGTGTTCGAGACCAATGTGATCTCGGCCCTCGGTTTCGCCCAGCGGACCTGGCACGCCTGGCAGAAGGACAACGGCGGGGCGATCGTGAACATCGCCTCCATCGCCGGCGTCTCCGCCTCGCCCTTCATCGGGGCGTACGGGATGAGCAAGGCCGCCATGATCAACCTCACCCTGCAGCTGGCGCACGAGATGGCGCCGAAGGTGCGGGTGAACGCGATCGCCCCGGCGGTGGTCAAGACCAGGTTCGCGCAGGCGCTCTACGAGGGCCGTGAACAGGAGGCCGCCGCGGCGTACCCGCTCGGCCGGCTGGGGGCCCCGGAGGACATCGGGGGCGCGGCGGCATTCCTCACATCTGCACAAGCGGAATGGGTAACTGGACAAACCCTCGTGGTCGACGGAGGCATGTTCCTCAATGCCGGAGTCCACTGACCGATAAACGGACGCATTTGCCTCCCGCGGGGAGGCAAATGCGTATCGAATACGCACGTAATCGGTCAAGTGCCTCACGAAACCTGCCCATTGGATTTGTGACGTACTGCGGTAGGGTCTGCCGCACCCCTGGCTGATCGAGGAGCGTGCACGTGTTCAACCGGACCAGATGCCTGCAGGTCTCTGCGGCCCTTGCGTCCATATCCCTGCTCGCCGGATGCGGTCTGTTCTCCGACGACAGCGGAGACAAGGCCAAGAGGATCGTGGTCGGCACGACGAGCGCCCCGAGCACCCTAGATCCGGCGGCGGCGTGGGACGGCTCCTGGGAGCTCTACCGGAACGTCTACCAGACCCTCCTGGCGTTCCCCACGGGCAGCACGAAGCCCCAGCCGGACGCCGCCCAGGGGTGCGAGTTCACCGACACGGCGAACACCGCCTACCGGTGCACGCTGCGCAAGGGGCTGAAGTTCTCCGACGGCGAGCCGCTCGACGCCAAGGCCGTCAAGTACTCCCTGGACCGGATCAGGAAGATCGATTCGAAGGTCGGCCCCAAGGGCCTCTTCAACTCCCTCGACAAGATCGAGACCCCGGACGCGCTGACCGTGGTCTTCCACCTGAACACCCCGGACGCCACCTTCCCCTTCGTCCTCGGCTCGCCCGCCGCCTCACTGGTCGCGCCCAAGGAGTACCCGGCGGACAAGGTGCGCGAGGACGGCAAGGTCACCGGATCCGGCCCCTACGTCCTCACCTCGTACAAGGCGGGCTCCGAGGCCGTCCTGGGCAGCAACGAGACCTACCAGGGCTTCGCCAACCGCCACAACGACGGCGTCACGATCCGCTACTTCAAGAAGTCCGACGCGATGGTCGCGGCCCTGAAGTCCAAGGAGATCGACGCGACCTACCGAGGCCTCTCCGCCCCCGAGATCAAGGACCTGCAGAGCCCGGCCTCGCACAACGCGGGCGTCCAGGTCGTCGAGAACGTCGGCGCGGAGATCCGCTACCTGGTGTTCAACCCCAAGGACCCGCAGGTCGCCAAGCTCCCCGTGCGCCAGGCCATCGCCCAGATCGTCGACCGCGGCGCGCTGGTCACCAAGGTCTACCAGGGCACCGCCGAACCGCTGTACTCGATGGTCCCCAAGGGGGTCGTCGGCCACAAGACGCCCTTCTACGACCTCTACGGCCAGCCCAGCGTCGACAAGGCCCGGAAGATCCTCAAGGACGGCGGGGTCCCCACGCCGGTCGACCTGACCCTCTGGTACACCTCGGACCGCTACGGCGGCTCCACCGCCGACGAGTTCACCGAACTCAAGCGGCAGCTGGACGAGAGCGGGCTCTTCAAGATCACGCTGCGGAACAAGCCCTGGGTGGAATTCCAGGTCGGCTACAAGAACAGCGAGTACCCGATCTTCGGCCGCGGATGGTTCCCCGACTTCCCGGACCCGGACAACTTCATCGCGCCGTTCGTCGGCAAGGAGAACGCGGTCGGCACCCCGTACGAGCCCCCCGCCATCGTGAACGAACTGCTGCCCAATTCCCGTCGCGAGGGCGACCGCGCGGCCGGCGTCCGGGAGTTCGAGCAGGCACAGCAGATCTTCGCCCAGGACGTCCGCCTGCTGCCCCTGTGGCAGGGCAAGCTCTACGTCGGCGCGCGCGAGGACATCGCCGGCGCCGAGCGGGCCCTCGACCCGCAGACCGCCATGCAGATGTGGGAGCTGTACCGCAAGACCAGCTGGTGACGTCCGCGGGCGGTGCCCGGGTCGTGGCGTTGTCAGTGGTCCCCGGTAGGTTCTGAGCAGTTGCACGAACTTGTACCGGAGGTTGTCGACGTGACCCAGATGCTGCCCGAGTCCTGGCTCCCCGTTCTCGGCGGGGAGCTGGACCAGCCCTACTTCAAGGAACTCACCGAGTTCGTCGAGAAGGAACGGGCGAACGGGCCGGTCTACCCGCCCCGCGAGCAGGTCTTCGCGGCCCTGGAGGCGACGCCGTTCGACCGGGTCAAGGTGCTGGTCCTCGGCCAGGACCCGTACCACGGCGCGGGCCAGGGGCACGGCCTGTGCTTCTCCGTGCAGCCCGGGGTCAAGACCCCGCCCTCGCTGCGCAACATCTACAAGGAGATGAAGGAGGAGCTCGGCCTGCCGGTCCCGGACAACGGGTACCTGATGCCGTGGGCCAACCAGGGCGTCCTCCTGCTCAACGCGGTCCTCACCGTCCGCGAGGCCGAGCCGAACTCGCACAAGGGCAAGGGCTGGGAGAAGTTCACCGACGCCGTGATCCGCGCGGTCTCCGACCGTCCGGACCCGGTCGTCTTCGTCCTCTGGGGCGCCTACGCCCAGAAGAAGATCCCGCTGATCGACGAGGAGCGGCACGTCATCGTCAAGGGCGCCCATCCCTCGCCGCTGTCGGCGAAGAAGTTCTTCGGCTCCCGCCCCTTCACCCAGATCAACGAGGCCGTCGCAGCCCAGGGCCATGAGCCGATCGACTGGCGGATCCCGGACCTGGGCTGACGCCACACCGCGCCTCGGCGTCAGAGGCGCCGCCTGCGGCTAGCTTCGTGACGACCGGACCGGAGCGGGTCCGGCGGAGCGAGCCGGAGGCCGCGTTGAGGGAGCAGCAGGAGGCGTCGGAGGACGCCGTCATGACCAGGATCGGCCAGGCGGTCATCCTGCTGCACGCGGGTGACCGCGAGGAGGCCCGCAACCGCCTCGGCGAGATCTGGTCCGAGATCGGCGAGGAGGGGGACGGTCTCCACCGCTGCACCCTCGCGCACTACCTGGCCGACGCCCAGGACGACCCCGGCGACGAACTGGCCTGGGACCTGAGGGCGCTGACCGCCGCCGAGGGGCTCGCGGACCGGCCCCGCGAGACGGTCCGCGCCTTCTACCCGGCACTGCACCTCAGCCTCGCCGCCGACTACGTCAAACTCCGCCGTCCCGAGGCGGCCCGGGTGCACCTGGCGCGGGCCCGCGCGGCCACCGCGGAGCTCTCCGACGACGGGTACGGCAACGGCGTGCGGGCCGCCATCGCCCGGCTGGAGCGGCGGCTCGCGACGGAGCCGGGGCAGGGGCCCCGGCCGTTTCCCGGGCAGGGCCCGTAGGGCGGGCCGGGCCGACGGGGCGGGCCGGCGGGGCGGCGGGGCGGGGCCTCGGGGCCGTAGGGCCCGCGCGGGCCGTCCCTCAGCCGTCGTGGACGCCCGCGCAGATCCGGGCCTCCGGGCTGTCCGGATGCCACTGGCCGTGCCGCCTGCCCAGCGCGCACACGTCGGCCGGCCGGACCGGCAGCTCCCGCATCAGCTCGCGCGGGGCCCGCGCGTCCTTCCGCAGGGGGTCCGGACGGCCCTCACGATGCCTCTCGGCGGACCGGGCGGGCTTCCGGGGCTCCGGGATGTCCGGAACCGGGGGAACGGCCTCCGCGGCCTCCCCGGCCCCCGGTGGCGTCAGCGGCGCCGTGCGCGCCGTGCCCCGGGCCGCGGCCGTCGGGCCGGACGGCCGCTCCGCTCCGCCCGGCACCGCCCCCAGCGCCTCCAGCGCGGGTGCCTGGACGACCACCGGGAGCGCCCCCGGCCCCCCGCGCGGCTCGTACCGGGGCGCCGCCCCGGCGGAGGGGGCCGTCGCAGGCCGCCCCGTACCGGGGCCCACGCTCACGCAGCCGGAGACGGTGGAGACGGCGGAGGCCGCACAGGCGGCTCCGAGGAGCAGTTTCGTCGAGGTTCGGGTTGGATGCACCCGCGCAACTCTGCTGTGCGAGGACCCCGTTGTGAAAACCCTGGACCGATATTCACCCCGCACGGGTGACGGGGAGGGGATGTCCGGCGGACAGCGCCTACTCGCCGGTGGCGCCGTCGATGTGCTCGCGCAGCAGGTCCGCGTGCCCGTTGTGGCGCGCGTACTCCTCGATCATGTGGGTGTAGATCCAGCGCAGGCTGAACACCTCGCCGCGGTGGTGGACGGCGGCGTCCGACACCGAGTCGAGCGAACGGCCCGCGGCGGCCTGCCGGGCCAGCTCCACCTCGGTCTGCCACACGCGCTCGGCGGAGGCCCAGGTGTCGGCGTCGGTGAAGTGGAAGTCGCCGTCGCGGTTCTCCCGGGTGCTGTAGAGCTCGGGCAGGTCCTCGCCCAGCGAGATCTCGCGGAACCAGTACCGCTCCACCTCCGCCATGTGCCGTACGAGGCCCATCAGGCTGAGCCCGGAGGGCTCCAGCGGGGTCAGGCGCACCTGCTCCTCCGTGAGCCCGGAGCACTTCCAGGCGAGGGTCGAACGGTGGTAGTCGAGCCACCCGTCCAGCATGTCCCGCTCGCCGGCGGTGGTGGAGGGTTCGGAGCGGTGTGATCCATTGGATGTCATGTCCGTCATCCTGACCGAACACGCCCCCTCCCACCAGGGATTAAGCTGCCGGTATCCCATTGGGCACACACGAGGAGGCACCCGGTGAAGGTCGGCGTCATCGGACTCGGCGACATCGCCCGGAAGGCGTACCTGCCCGTCCTCACCACCCGCCCCGGAGTCGAACTGCACCTGCAGACGCGCACTCCCGCCACGCTGGAGCGGATCGGCGCGGTCCACCACGTTCCGCGCGGACGCCTCCACACCACCCTCGACGCACTGCTCGCCGAGGACCTCGACGCCGCCTTCGTCCACGCGCCGACCGCCGTCCACCCCGAGATCGTCGAGGGGCTGCTGCGGGCCGGCGTGCCGACGTACGTGGACAAGCCGCTGGCCTACGCGTTCGAGGACTCGCGGCGCTTGGTGGAACTGGCCGAGGAGCGCGGGGTCGGCCTCTTCGTCGGCTTCAACCGCCGCTACGCGCCCGCCTACGCCCAGTGCGCCGACCACCCGCGCGAGCTGATCATCCTGCAGAAGAACCGGGTCGGGCTCCCCGAGGACCCGCGCACCCTGGTGCTCGACGACTTCATCCACGTCGTCGACACCCTGCGCTTCCTGCTGCCCGGAGAGGCCGACCACATCGACGTGCGGGCCGTGGTGCGCGAGGGGCTGATGCACCAGGTGGTGCTCCAGATGTCCGGCGAGGGCTTCACCGCCCTCGGCGTCATGAACCGGCTCTCCGGATCCACCGAGGAGGTCCTGGAGGTCTCCGGACAGGACTCCAAGCGCCAGGTCGTCAACCTCGCCGAGATCATCGACCACAAGGGCCAGCCCACCCTGCGGCGGCGCGGGGACTGGGTGTCCGTGGCCCGCCAGCGCGGCATCGAGCAGGCGGTGGACACCTTCCTGGAGGCCGTCGGGGCCGGCAAGGCGCTCAGCGCCCGGGACGCGCTGCTGACCCACGAACTGTGCGAGCGGGTGGTGCTGACGGCTCTGGAGCAGGCCTCCCGAGCCTGACCGTCCGGGCGCCCCGGAGCGCGCAGTACGCCGCCAGCGCGGCGACCGCCGCGCCCCCGGGCCAGTTCCCGAAGCGCACGAAGAGGGTGGTGCCCCCGGCGAGCGGCAGCTCGTACACGGCCGCCGCGGTCGCCGACGTGGACAGGGCCGGGCCGATCCGCGCGCCCGAGGGGCCGTACACGGCGCTGACTCCGGTGAGGGTGGCGTGCACGAAGGGACGGCCGTTCTCGGCCGCGCGCAGCGCCGCCAGGGAGGCGTGCTGGGCCGGGGCCCAGCTGTGCTGGAAGGTGGAGGTGGAGGACTGCGCGACCAGGACCGCCGCACCCCGCCGGGTCAGCTCCCGGCTCATGTCGGGGAAGGCCGACTCGAAGCACACCAGCGGGCCGATCCGGGTGCCGTCCGGCAGTCCCATGACCACCGGGGCGGCGCCGCGCATCCGGTCCTCGCCGGCCGCCTTGCCCACCGAGGTGGCCCATCCCAGCACCGCGCGGGCCGGCACGTACTCGCCGAAGGGCACCAGCCGCATCTTGTCGTACCGGTCACCCGTCGGCCCCTGCGGGCCGACCAGGACGGAGCTCTTGTAGATGCCGGGCCGGTCCGAGCGCCGGGCGTCCACATTGACCAGCAACGGGGCCCCGACCCGCGCGGACAGGGCGGCCAGTCGCCGGGACAGGTCCGGCCGCGCCGCCAGGTCCGCGCCGACGCTGCTCTCGCCCCACACCACCAGGTCCACCCGCCGCCCCACCAGCGTTCCGGTCAGCCGCTCCTGCGCGTCGAACCGCCGCTGGGCCGCGTCGGCCGTCTCCGCCGCGGCGGTGGTGCCCCCGGCGCCGGAGGCCCCGTCCGGGCCGTCCGCCATCGGGCCCGGCTGGACCACGGCCACCCGCAGCACGCCGCCCGAGGCCTCGGGGCGCGGCAGCCACAGCCACACCACCCCCGTGAGCACCGCACACCCCGCCACGGCGGCCACCGCGGGAACCCGCGCACGGGGCACGGCGACCAGCAGCACCACGGCACAGTTCACCGCCACCACCAGCAGGCTCACCAGCCACACGCCGCCCACCGAAGCCAGCCGCAGAGCGGGCGGCACCTGCCACTGACTGGCGCCGAGCAGCCCCCACGGCCCGCCCAGCCCCTGCCAGGACCGGGCCAGCTCCGACAGCAGCCACCCCGCCGGTACGAGGACCAGCGCGGCCGCGTTCCGCCACCCGTGCGGCGTCCCGCCGAGCAGCTCCCGCACCAGGAGCGCCCAGGGGATCCAGAGCAGCCCCAGCAGCAGCGCCACCGGCAGCAGGAACACGTGCAGGCTCGGCAGCAGCCAGTGGTGCACCGCCACGATGAACCCGGCGCCCCCGAACCAGCCCTCCACGGCGGCCCTCCGCCCGGTGGGGGCCGAGCGCAGCAGCAGCATCCAGGGCACGAGGGCGACGTAGGCGAACCACCAGAGCGCCGGGGCGGGGAAGGCGAGGCACGGCAGCGCCCCGGCCGCCACCGCCGCGGCCGTACGCCACCACCGGGTCCGCTTCGTGAGCAATGCGCGCCTCCGCTTCCAGTGTGGGACCTGCGGCCGCACCCTTCATTCCGAGAGGCGGCGCCACTTCTCGTGCACGGTGACCCCGCTCAGGCGCCAGCCGTCGGGGGTGCGGGCCAGGTCGAACGCGTAGCGGCCGGCGGCGACGAAGTTCGGGGCGGTGACCGTACCGTCGAAGTCCTCGCCCGCCAGCCGCATCGGGTTCAGGAAGTCGGCCCGGACCCGCGCCGTGTCCCCGGGCGAGCCGCCCCGGTCCTCCAGCCGGACCAGCCGGTTGACGATCAGGTGCTGGCGCACCGGGAACAGCGTCATGGTCCGCCGCAGCCAGTCCGCGACCTCCCCGGCGGGCCCTTCGATGCCGCCCGCCGAGCGGTAGTCGGCCCGCCCGTCCGGCGTGAACAGGGCGCGGTAGCCGGGCCAGTCCCCGTCGTCGACGGCCGCGGCGTACCCCGAGACCACCTCGTCGATGGCCAGCCGGTCCATTACCGTCGCCAGGTCCACACGCTGCGTCATCGGGACAGTGTGGGGCTACGGGGCCGCCAGGCCAAGGGCCGTGCGGCCACCGGATGCCGGACGGGCCGCCGCCGGGGCGCGTTCCCGACGGCGGCACGCGGCGGCACACCCGCACCCGGCGTCCGCCGGGCGGCGTCCGGGCGGCTCCCGGCGAGGTCCCTCAGCGCCCGGAACGCGCCTCCCGCTGCCGGACCACGACCAGGAACGCGTCGCTGGCCAGGTCCATCACCACCTCCGCCGGCACGCCCTCGCGCGTCCGCTGCGCGGCGTACTCCTCGGCCGGCCAGCTCCCCCTCGGACTTCCGGCCGGAAATCGTTCCAGTACCACTCGGCTCATGGGACACCCCCTGCTGCTGTTCCTCGCTCCAGGGACAACGACGCGGAGGCCGCCCGGGAACGTTCCCGGGCGGCCTCCGATTCACGCAGATCGGTGAGCGGCGGCGCCGCTAGGACCCCGACTCGCCGGCGTGGGGGCTGAGCACGCCCGCGCCGATCAGGGCGAACAGCACGATGCCGAGCAGGATCCGGTAGATCACGAAGGGCATGAAGCTCTTGGTGGAAATGAACTTCATGAACCATGCGATGACGGCGTAGCCGACGAAGAACGCGATGACCGTCGCGAAGATCGTCGGCCCCCAGGTGATGTGGCCGGGGGTCTCGATCACGTCCTTGATCTCGAAGGCGCCCGAGGCCAGTACGGCCGGGATCGCGAGGAGGAAGGAGTAGCGGGCCGCGGCCTCGCGGGTGAAGCCCAGCAGCAGACCGCCGGAGATGGTCGCGCCGGAGCGGGAGACGCCCGGGATCAGGGCCATCGCCTGGCAGGCGCCGAAGATGAGGCCGTCCTTGACGCCCAGCTCCTTCAGCGTCTTGCGCTGGTGGACCACCCGGTGGCGGCCGCCCTCCTCGTCGCGCGAGGCCAGCCAGTCGGCGAAGCCGAGGATCAGACCCATGACGACGAGGGTGGTGGCGGTCAGCCGCAGGTCACGGGCCGGGCCCTCGATCTGGTCCTTGAACAGCAGGCCCAGCACACCGATCGGGAGCGATCCGACGATGACCAGCCAGCCCATCTTGGCGTCCTGCTCGGAGCGCAGCGCCTTGGTGAACAGCGAGCGGAACCAGGTGGAGATGATCCGCGCGATGTCCTTGCGGAAGTAGATGAGGACGGCGGCCTCGGTGCCGATCTGGGTGATGGCCGTGAAGGCCGCACCGGGGTCGTGCCAGCCGGCGAACGCCGCGGTCAGCCGCAGATGGGCACTGGAGGAGATCGGGAGGAACTCCGTAAGCCCCTGGACGAGACCGAGGATTAGGGATTCGAACCAGCTCATGTCGGGGTGCGCTCGTCCTTGTGATCGTCGGGCAGTTCGGGTCCGATGCTAGGGCCCGTGCGGAGCGGCCGTGACCACAGGGGGGTGAACAGCCCGCTGCCGGTGGGCGGGAGCCTCCGCGGCGGGGGGCGCGAGGCGGTGCCGCTTGCGCCAGGCGACCGCCGCGGCGGCCACCGCGGACAGGGCGATGAACCCGGACGAGACGAGGAACGCGGGCGATCCGGGCGAGGCCGCGCTGGACCCCGCGATCACGTACGCGGCGGTGTTGGGGACGGTGCCGAGCGCCGTGGCGAGGAGGAAGGGCAGCCAGCCGCAGCGGGACACCGCCGCCAGGTAGTTGGCCGCCGCGAAGGGCACGCCGGGGAAGATCCGCACCGCGAGCACGGAGCGGAACCCGTGCCGGTTCAGCTGGCCGTCGGCCGCCAGCAGCCAGCGTCCGCGCAGGTACGGGCGCAACGCCTCCTGCCCCAGGACCCGCCCCAGCCCGAAGGAGAGCGCGGCGCCGAGGACGGTCCCGCCGACGGCCGCCACCAGCCCGAACGCCGAACCGAAGACCGCCCCCGCCGCGAGGTTCAGCAGCGGGCGGGGCACGAACGCGGCCGTGCACAGGCCGTACGCACCCGCGAACAGCAGCACCCCCGCGCCGAGCGGCAGCTCCGGGGGCCAGCCCCGGGACAGCAGCCGCTGGGGCTCGTAGAGGACCACGCACGCCCCGGCCGAGACCAGCAGCACGACGAGCAGCGACAGCCGGGTCCACGGCGCGAGGAGGAGGGACATTCCGGGAGACTAACCGAGGCCCGTGGCGCCCCGCCGTAATCTGGGCCTCATGCGGCCGAACACGCGGCGACCCACGGGAATCCCGCACAGCGCCCTCGCGGACGTCCTCCTGGAGCGGCTCACCACCGCCTACGGAGCCGCCGCGGATCCCGAGCGGGCAGGGCCGATGGCCGCGTACATGAAGGACGTCTCCCCCTTCCTCGGCATCCGCACCCCCGAGCGCCGCGCGCTGTCCCGCACCGTGACGAAGGACACTCCGCCGCCCACGGAGACGGACTGCGCGGCGCTCGCGCTGCGTTGCTGGGAGCTCGCGGAACGTGAGTACCGGTACTTCGCGGTGGACTACCTGCGCCGCCACGTCTCCCGCTGCTCCTCGGACTTCCTGCCCGTGGTGCGGCACCTGCTCGTCACCGGGTCCTGGTGGGACACCGTGGACCTGCTCGCCGCGCACACGGTCGGCCCGCTGGTGGCGGCGGACCCCCGGCCGGCCGCCGTGATGGACGCCTGGATCGGGGACGACGACATCTGGCTCGTGCGCACCGCCCTCCTGCACCAGCTCGCGTACAAGTCCGCCACCGACGCCGAGCGGCTGTTCGCGTACTGCCACCGCCGGGCCGGCCATCCGGACTTCTTCGTCCGCAAGGCCATCGGCTGGGCCCTGCGCGAGTACGCCAAGACGGACCCGGAGGCCGTCCGGGCCTTCGTTGCGGACCAAAGGGCCCTGCTCGCACCGCTGTCGGTGCGCGAGGCCCTGAAGAACCTGTAGGCCCGGCGGCGCCTCCGGTCCGAACGGGCTCCCGGCACAGGGAAATTCATTCGACGCCCCCGGTCCGCTCCGGCAGGATCGGGGACATGTTCCGGTACGCCTTCCCCGCAGCGCCGTCCGCAGTCGCGGACGCGCCGAAGGCTGCCTCGGATTCCTTCCCCGCAGCGGGCTTCCTCGCCGAAGCCTTCGCGGCGGCACCCTTCGCCGCATTCGACGGCGCACGAAGCTGACCCTTCCCGGATCGTCCGGCGGACCCCGCAGGGGGAGGGTCGGCTCGCTCCAGGGGTCCCGTCCACGCTTCGAACACGGGAAAGAAACCATGGCCAAGACGGCCTTCACCCGCACCAAGCCGCACCTCAACATCGGCACCATGGGTCACGTCGACCACGGCAAGACCACCCTCACCGCCGCCATCACCAAGGTCCTCGCCGAGCGCGGCGGCGCCTCCTACGTCCCGTTCGAGCGCATCGACCGGGCCCCGGAGGAGGCCCGGCGCGGGATCACCATCAACCTCACGCACGTCGAGTACGAGACCGACACCCGCCACTACGCCCACGTCGACATGCCCGGCCACGCCGACTACATCAAGAACATGGTCACGGGCGCGGCCCAGCTGGACGGGGCGATCCTCGTCGTCTCCGCCCTCGACGGGGTCATGCCCCAGACGGCCGAGCACGTCCTGCTCGCCCGCCAGGTCGGGGTCGACCACATCGTGGTCGCGCTCAACAAGGCCGACGCCGGGGACCCCGAGCTGACCGACCTGGTCGAGCTGGAGGTCCGCGACCTGCTCACCGCGCACGGCTACGGCGGTGACGCGGCGCCGGTCGTACGGGTCTCGGGGCTCGGCGCGCTGGAGGGCGACCCGCGGTGGACCGGTGCGGTGGAGGCGCTGCTGGACGCGGTGGACACGTACGTGCCGATGCCCGTGCGGTACACCGACGCGCCGTTCCTGCTCTCCGTGGAGAACGTCCTCACCATCACCGGCCGCGGCACCGTCGTCACCGGGGCCGTCGAGCGCGGCACCGTCCGCACCGGCGACCGGGTGAGCGTGCTCGGCGGCGACGGCGAGCCGGTCGAGACGGTGGTGACCGGGCTGGAGACCTTCGGCAAGCCGATGGAGTCCGCCGAGGCGGGGGACAACGTCGCCCTGCTGCTGCGCGGCGTGCACCGCGACGGCGTGCGCCGCGGTCACGTGATCGCCGCGCCCGGCAGCGTGACGCCCGGCCGGCGCTTCACCGCGCAGGTCTACGTGCTCTCGGCCCGCGAGGGCGGACGCAGCACGGCGATCGCCTCCGGGTACCGGCCGCAGTTCTACGTCCGCACCGCCGACGTCGTCGGCGACGTGGACCTGGGCGCGGCCGGTGTGGCCCGGCCCGGGGAGACGGTCACCATGACCGTCGAACTGGGGCGGGACGTCCCGCTGGAGTCCGGCCTCGGCTTCGCGATCCGCGAGGGCGGCCGCACGGTGGGCGCGGGCACGGTGACGCGCGTCGGCTGACGCGGGTCGGCCGACCCGGTGTGGTGACGGCGGTGGCCCTGCGCCAGACTGCCGTCACCACACGGTGTGCGTACGCGTGCGCACACCGACGCGCGCGCGGACGGGAGAGGGGCGGGGCGGCGATGGGCGGCGACACGGCACTGGTGCTCGGCGGCGGAGGACTCACCGGCATCGGATGGGAGACCGGGATCCTCTACGGGCTCGCCCGCGCCGGAGTGGACCTCTCCCGCGCCGACCTCGTCGTCGGCACCTCGGCGGGCTCGGTGGTCGGCGCTCAGCTCGCCTCCGGGCTGCTCACCCCGCAGGAGCTGTACGAGCGCCAGCTCGGCGACACCACCGGGGAGGTCGCCGCCCGGATCGGGGCGGGCGTCATCGCCCGGTACGCCGTGGCCATGGCCCGCTCGCGCGACGCGGTCGGCTACCGCAAGAGGGTCGGCGCGATGGCGCTCGCCGCCGACACCACCGACGAGGCGGAGCGGCGCGCGGTGCTGGAAGCCCGCCTGGTCTCCCACGAGTGGCCCGAGCGGCGCCTCGTCGTCACCGCCGTCGACGCGCTGAGCGGGGAGCTCGCCGCCTTCGAGCGGGACGGGGACGCGGGGCTGGTGGAAGCGGTCTCGGCGAGCTGCGCCGTACCCGGGGTGTGGCCGCCGGTGACGATCGGCGGGCGCCGGTTCGTCGACGGCGGGGTCCGCTCCGCCACCAACGCCGACCTCGCCGCCGGATACCGCCGCGTGGTGGTCATCGCCCCGATCGCCCTGGGCTCCGGAAAGGTCCCCGCCCCGTCCGCACAGGCCGCGCGGTTGCGGGCCGACGGAGCCCGGGTGCTGCTGATCACCCCGTCGCCCGAGGCCCGCAAGGCCTTCGGTCGCAACGTGCTCGACCCCGCCCGCCGGGACCCGGCGGCGCGGGCCGGACTGGTTCAGGCCGCCGCCCACGTGGACGCGGCCCGGGAGGTCTGGGAGGGTCCGGCGGGGGCCTGACAATGATGGGGTGAGCGACGAACAGATCCCGGTGATCCGGGAAGTGGGCCAGGGCACCGCCAAGCTGATGCCGGACGTGGACCGGGAGCGGGCCTGGCTGCTCACCGTGGACGGGGCCCCGCAGTCGTACGTCGACCTCGACGAGCCCGGACACCTGGAGTTCGAGTACGTACGCCGCCTCGCGCACGTGCTCGACTGCGCGGCGGAGCCGGGGGACGCCCTGGACCTGCTGCACCTGGGCGGCGGCGCCCTGACCCTGCCGCGCTACGCCGCCGGGTCCCGGCCCGGGTCCCGGCAGACGGTGGTGGAGTTCGACGCCGGCCTGGTGGACCTGGTCGCCGAACACCTGCCGCTGCCCGCCGGGGCGGACGTGACCGTGCACGCCGCCGACGCCCGGGGCTGGCTGGCCACCGCCCCGCCCCGGAGCGCGGACGTGATCGTCGCCGACGTGTTCGGGGGCTCCCGGGTGCCGGCCCAGCTCACCTCGGTGGAGTACGCGCGGGAGGCCGCCCGGGTGCTGCGGCCCGGGGGGCTGTACGCGGCGAACCTGGCGGACGGGGCGCCGTTCGGCTTCCTGCGGTCCCAGCTGGCGAACTTCGGGGCCGTCTTCGGGGAGCTGGCCCTGATCGCGGAGCCGGGCGTGCTGCGGGGCCGGCGCTTCGGCAACGCGGTGCTGCTGGCCTCGGACGGCGCCCTTCCGCTGGCCGGCCTCGCCCGGCGGTGCGCCGGGGACGCCTTCCCGGCCCGGGTGGAGCACGGGGAGGCGCTGGCCCGCTTCGTGCGCGGGGCGGCGACGGTGGCGGACGCCGACGCGGTGGCCTCGCCGGAGCCGCCGGAGGGGGCGTTCAGCCTCGGCTGAGCCCGGCCGGCAGAGCACCTCGTTCCCCGGCCCCGGCCCGGCTGCTGTCTCAGGAGACTCCGGCGGCGCCGCCGCGCGCGGGGTGCGGGGCGGCGGGAGCCGGGGCCGCGGGAGCTGGGGCAGGGGAGCGTACGGGCGGGGGCTTGCGGGTCAGCCGGCGGACGTCGGGCACGAACAGCACCGCCGCGGTGCCGGCGACCACCAGTGCCGCGCAGCCCCACAGGGCCGTGGTCCGGCCGAAGGCGGTCTCGGCGGGTCCGGCCAGGGCGGTGGCCAGGGGGAGCATGGAGACCGAGCCGAACCAGTCGTAGGCCGAGACCCGGGAGAACTTCTCCTCCGGTATCTCCTGGTGCATGGTGGTCATCCAGTTCACGCCGAACACCTCGATGGCGGTGCCGCTGACGAACATCACCGCGCACAGCCCCCACACGGGCAGCGGTACGGCCAGCGCCGCCGAGGGCAGCGCCAGCGGGAACACGCACAGGGTGCCGACCAGGAGCAGGCGGCGCGGCTTCCACGTCATCATCAGCAGCGCCCCGGCGATGGTGCCCGCGCCGAAGCAGGCCAGGGCCATGCCCCAGGGGGCCGGCCCGCCCAGTCGGTCGCGGGCCACGAGGGGTCCGTAGACCGCCTCGGCGGCGCCGACGACGGCGACGACCACGGAGAACTGGAGCACGATGCTCCACAGCCAGGGGCGGGTCCGCACCTCCACCCAGCCCTCGCGCAGGTCGGCCAGCAGGCCGCCGCCGGGGGCCCGTCGGGCGACGTGGCTCACGTCGAGGAAGGCGCGCAGGAGACCGGCGAGCGCGAAGGCCGCCGCGTCCACGGCCAGCACCCAGCCCGGCCCGATCGCCGCGATCATGGCGCCGCCGAGGGCCGCTCCGCCGATGCCGGCGCCGTTCATCGCCATCCGGAAGAAGGCGAAGGCGCGGTTGGAGTGCTCGCCCGACACGCTGGAGAGGAGCATCCCCTCCGCGGCCGGGTTGAAGAAGGCCGTACCGGTGCCGCACAGCGCGGTGAGCAGCATCATCTGCCACAGCCGGGGGTCCCCGGCGAGCACCAGGAAGGCGAAGGCGGCCTGCGAGAGGCAGTTCAGCGCGTTCGCCGCGACCATCACCCGGTGCCGCGGCAGCCGGTCGGCGAGCGCGCCGCCCACGAGGAGGAAGAGGACGAGGGGGAGCGTACGGGCGGCGGCGACGAGGCCGACGTCCCCTCCGGAACCGCCGGCTCCGAGGACCGCGAAGGCGGCTGCGACGAGCGCTCCGTGGCTGCCGAGGTTGGTGATGACGGCGGCGCCGGTCAGCAGCGTGTAGTTGCGGCCGGCCCATTCGGGCCGGCGGCGCGGCAGGCCGTGGGGGGTGGCGGTGGGGGCAGGTCTCACCCACGGACTATCCCCTGCCCGGGCCGGGACTCCAAACCGATTACGGCTGGATCGCCGGCCCGGCGCCGGGCCGCGGGGGATCAGTTCGAGGTGAGCCGGATGGAACTGAGGATCTTGTCGTAGACGTCGGCCTGGACCTCGTCCTTCACGCCCGCCGGGCCGACCAGCACGAAGCTGGCGAAGTCACCGGCCGCGTTCTTGAAGCCGAAGCCGACCGCCTTGCCGTCGGTGGAGCACTTGTGCTCCTTCTTCACGTTGGGCGCGGTGGCGATCACCATGTGGCCCTTGAGCCCGGAGGAGGTCGTGTACTCCTTGGGGTCGGTCACCTTGACCGTTCCCTTGGGTTCCTTCTGGGCGTAGCCCGCCCACACCCAGGAGCCGGTGTTGTCGGTCGCGACCTGGGCCGTGTCCTTGGCGCCCTGGCCGCCCTTGATGCCGGTGTCGGCGAGCGAGAACTTCTCCAGGCTGCCGTTCTTGTCCGTGTCGACCGTGCACCACTCGCGCTTGAAGGAGGAGGTGCCGCTCATGGTGATGACCGGCGAACCGTCCTTCTTGACCTCGTCGTCGAAGAAGAGGATCGAGCCCGACTCGGGGACGTCCCACTCGGGGGGCACGTCGTAGGCGGCCCCGTACTTCGTGTTGACGACCACCTTCCAGCCCGGGATCACCGGCTGGGGCGCGCCGCCGCCGGAGCGCGGGTTGCCCGACGGGGCGCTGGGGGTGGGCACCACCGGGGCGGAGGTGGCGGTGGTCGGCTTGTCGTCGGCCCGGTCTTCCTTCTTGTCGTCCCGGGTCAGGACGAAGGCCGCGGTGCCGGCCGCGGCCACCACGACCGCCGAGGCCGCGACGATGGCCACGGTCCGGGTGGAGAGCTTGCCGCCGCCGGAGGGCGGGGACGGCGGCGGGGGAGCCTGCTGGCCCCACGGCTGGGTGGGGGGCGGCGTCTGGTATCCGGCCTGCGGGTACCCGTAGCCGGGCTGCTGCTGTCCGAATCCCGGCTGCTGCTGCGGCTGCTGCGGCTGCTGGTACGGGTTCGGCTGTCCCGGCTGCTGCTGGTACGGGTTCTGTTGCGCGTCCTGAGGGTTGTGTTCGCCCCCGGGCGGCTGCTGCTGTCCTGGCCACATGGCCGGTAACGATAGTGGGAGGGGGCGCGAGGAGCCACGGCCGCCCCCTGGTCGGGTCTGGTCAACCCTGTCTACTCACGGGTAACATCGCGTTCCATGAGCGCAGACCAGATGAACGTGGGCGAACTGCTCGCCCAGACCGTGCCGATGGCGGGCACCCTCAACCTCGAATTCATCGAGACGACCCCCGAGCGCGCGGTCGTGCGGCTGCCCGACCAGCCCGCCTTCCACAACCACGTCGGCGGCCCGCACGCCGGCGCCATGTTCACCCTCGCCGAGTCCGCGAGCGGCGCCATCGTCCTGGCCGCCTTCGGCGACCAGCTCTCGCGCGCCGTGCCGCTGGCCGTCCGCGCGGAGATCGGCTACAAGAAGCTCGCCAAGGGCGTCGTGACCGCCACCGCCACCCTCGGCCGCCCGGCCGCCGACGTCGTGGCCGAACTGGACGCGGGCGGCCGCCCGGAGTTCCCCGTCACCATCGCCATCCAGCGCGAGGACGAGGCCGTCACCGGCGAGATGACCGTCGTCTGGACCCTGCGCCCCAACGCGTGACGGCGGGCCCGCCTTGCCGGGCCCGCCGACCGGGGCCGTACGGCCGCCTCCGGGCGCCGTGCGGCCCCGACGGCTTTCCGGGCCTGACGCCCCGAGAGGCCGTGCCGCCCCCCGCGGCCGCCTGCCGGAGGAAACGCCGGCGTGACGTCCGACCGCCCGTACGGAGCCTCGCCCCGCGGTGCACGGCCGACGGGCAGACCGCCGGGCGCCACAGGTTCCGGCCGTCGCGCGGTGTTCGCCGGTCGTTCCTCCCGTGAACCTCCCTCGCGGCCCGGGGCTGTCGCGGGGAGCGGATAGGCTGCCCGTTCGGCGTGTCACGGGGGCGCGCCGCCGAGGACTCGGGAGGACGTACCGGTGCACATCCAGGAATGGCTGGAGACGATTCCGGCGATCAGTGTCTACCTCCTGGTGGGCCTGGTCATCGGACTGGAGAGCCTCGGCATCCCGCTGCCCGGGGAGATCATCCTGGTCAGCGCGGCCCTGCTGGCCTCGCAGCAGGGGCACATCGACCCCGTGGTCCTCGGCGCCTGCGCGGTCGCGGGGGCGATCATCGGCGACTCCATCGGCTACGCGATCGGGCGCCGGGGCGGCAAGCCGTTGCTGGAACGGCTCGGACGGCGCTTCCCCAAGCACTTCGGGCCCGCCCACGTGGCCCTCGCGGAGCGCTCCTTCGACAAGTGGGGCATGTGGGCCGTCTTCTTCGGCCGGTTCGTCGCCCTGCTGCGGATCTTCGCCGGGCCCCTCGCGGGCGTCCTGCGCATGCCGTACTGGCGGTTCCTGATCGCGAACGTCCTCGGCGGCATCCTGTGGGCGGGCGGTACGACCGCCGTCATCTACACCGTCGGCATCGTCGCCGAGCCGTGGCTCAAGCGGTTCTCCTGGCTGGCGCTGGTGGTGGCCCTGCTGTTCGGGCTCGCCGTGACGCTGGTGGTGCGCTTCCGCATGAAGAAGGCCGCCGCCGAGGTCCACGAGGCGGAGCCGGCGGCGGCGACGGCCGCCGCGGCGTCGACCTCCGACTGAGGCCGGCCCGGCCCCGGTGGGGACCGGACCGGGCAGGGCTCAGGCGTCCGGGGTCACCGAGGCGCGGTGCTGCTTCGCCAGCTCCGTGTACATCGCGGCGTTGACCTTGATCCCCTCGCGCTCCTCCTCGGTGAGCTCCCGCCGCACCTTGGCGGGCACCCCCGCGACGAGCGAGCCGGGCGGGACGAGCATCCCCTGCGGGACCAGCGCCTGCGCCGCGACCAGTGAACCGGCGCCGATGACGGCCCCGTTCAGGACCGTCGCGCCCATCCCGATGAGGCAGTCGTCCTCCACGGTGCAGCCGTGCACGACGGCGTTGTGCCCGATGGAGACGCGCTCGCCGATGGACACCGGGAAGCCGGGGTCCACGTGGAGCGTGCAGTTGTCCTGCACGTTGCTGTCCGCGCCGAGCGTGATCGGGCCGCAGTCGGCGCGCAGCACCGCCGAGTACCAGACGCTCGCGCCGGCGGCCAGGGTCACGTCGCCGACCACGACGGAGGTCGGAGCGGTGAAGGCCGTCGGGTCCACGGACGGGCGCCGGTCGCCGACGCCCGCGATGAGTCCTGCCCGGCCCTGGTTCGGCTGTTGCGTCATGGTCATTTCCCTCTGTTTCCGTATGCCGCGCTACCGGCACCGTAGGGCACGCGCCGCCGCGGCCCCGCGATGGGGTGAAGATCACAGGAACGCGGTCCGGCGGCCCGGCGCGGGGCGCACTACCGTGGCCGGGTGCCGAAGAACCAGAACACGTTCTCATCGCTGACGGCCCTGCGCCGACGGGTCGCCGGCCGCGTGGTGCACGCGGGCTGGCGCTGGATGCAGCAGGCGGGCGCGGTCACCGCGCAGCACCCCGGACGGCTGCGCTTCGGCGCGATCGGCGACGGCACCCGACTGGCCTTCCCCCAGGGCACCGTCTTCGGGGAGCGCTGGATCCGGCTCGGCGAGCACTGCATCATCGCCGAGCAGGTGACCCTGACCGCCGGGATGATGCCCGACCTCGATCTCGGGCCCGAACCGATGCTGGTGCTGGGCAACGGCGTCGTGCTCGGACGCGGCAGCCACGTCATCGCCGACACCCGCATCAGCATCGGCGACGACACCTTCTGCGGGCCGGGGGTGTACATCACCTCCACCAACCACAGCTACGACGACCCGCACGAGCCGGTCGGCAAACAGTGGCCGCGCAGCGCGCCGGTCGAGATCGGACCAGGCTGCTGGCTGGGCACCGGCGCGGTGATCCTCCCCGGGGCCCGGCTGGGCCGCAACGTGGTGGTGGCCGCGGGTGCCGTCGTACGGGGCGAGGTGCCCGACCACGCGGTGGTGGCGGGGGCGCCCGCCCGGATCGTGCGCCGGTGGGAGCCCGATACGGGCTGGCAGCCGCCGCTGCGCACCCCCGCGCCGGTGCCGATCCCGGACGGGATGACGCCGGAGCAGTTGCGCGGACTGGCGCGGCTGGCGGAGGCCGAGCAGTCCTGAGCCGCTCCCGCTCGCCCGGGCTCAGCCCGCGGCGAGCAGGACCGTGCCCGCGAGGGCCAGTCCGGCCCCGGCCGCCTGCACGCTGCGCAGCCGTTCCTTGAGCACGGCGAACGCGGCGAACGCGGTGACCACCGGGTAGAGCGAGGACAGTACGGCGGCCACGGTGACCGGGCCGTTCTGGGCGGCGATGGAGTACGTGCCGTTGGCCGCGACGTCCGCCAGGCCGACGAAGGCCAGGGCGGGCAGCAGGCTCCACAGCACGCGCGGCCCGGTACCGGCGGGCAGGGCCGGGGTGCCCCGCCCGACCTGCACCCACAGGACGGCGCCGCCGACGGCCACGTTGGTGACCCGCTGGACGAAGAGGGCCAGGAACAGGCCGGTCAGGGTGGTGGAGGCGTGCGCGATCAGGGCCATGACGGCGCCGAAGCCGAAGGCGGCGAGCAGGGTGAGCACGACGGCCTGCCGCTGTACGGGGGCGCCGCGCAGCTCGGGGCCGCCCGCGAGGACGATGCCGGCCACGGCCACGGCGATGCCCGCGAACTGCCCCGGTCCGGGCCGCTCGCCGAGGGCCAGACCCACCCCCACCGGTACGACCACGCCGACGGAGCCGAGCGGCGAGACCACGCCCATCGGGCCCAGGGCCAGCGCCTTGTAGAAGCTGAGCATGGCGGCCGGGCCGACGAGACCGGCGGCCACCGCGAACCACAGCTGCGGTCCGGCCTCCCGCCAGGCGCCGGTGCCGATCACGATCGCCCCGAGCACGGCGACGGCGGCGATCTGCGAGACCACGACCACCGTCAGCGCCGGTATGCGGCGGGTCAGCAGCCCGCCGCCGAAGTCGGCGAGGCCCCACAGCACGGCTGTGGCCAGGGCGAACAGGGCGGTCATGGCAGGACCTCGCAGTACAGTGCGGTGAACGGTGGAGTGCAGCATCGAATACACCGCAGGTTAGTTCAGTCTATTGAACTGTGTCATCCAAAATATTGGACGGAATGGTGTCGGACCTCGAACAGCTCACCCAGGCGCTCGCCCGGAACCTCAAGCGGTGGCGCGGCGAGCGCGGATTCACCCTCGACGCGCTGGCGGCCCGCGCGGGGGTGAGCCGCGGCATGATCATCCAGATCGAACAGGCCCGTACGAATCCCAGCGTGGGCACCACGGTCAAACTGGCCGACGCCCTCGGGGTCAGCATCACCACCCTCCTCGACCACGAGCGCAGCCCGCAGGTGCACGTGGTGGAGCCGGGGCAGGGGGTGCGGATGTGGTCCAGCGGGACGGGCAGCGAGGCGCGCATGCTGCTCGGCGACGACCGGCGCGGACCCGTGGAGATGTGGATCTACCGGCTGGAGGCCGGGGACGGCACGGCCTCCGACCCCCACCCGTCGGGCACCTTCGAGATGCTGCACGTGACGGCCGGGGAACTCACCCTGGAGATCGCCGACGGCCGGTACGTGGTCCCGGCGGGCGGAGCCGTCTCCTTCGAGGCGAACGTGCCGCACGCCTACCGCAACGAGGGCCCCGGGCCGATGGAGATGACCATGGCGGTGTCGATCCCGCCGGTCCAGGGGGTGGCGGGCGCCCACTGACGGCGCGCGGCGGGGCCGGGCGACGGGCTCGACGGACCGGCTAGAGCACCGGGATCTCGATCGCGGGGCAGCGGTCCATGACCATCTCCAGGCCCGCCCCGCGGGTGCGGGCGTAGGCCTCCTCGTCGATCACGTCCAGCTGGAACCAGACGGCCCCGGCGCCCACCGCCACCGCCTCGTCGGCGACCGCGCCGGCCAGCGCGCTGTTCACGAAGACGTCCACCACGTCCACCTCGAAGGGGACCGCCGCGAGCGACGGGTACCCCGGCTCCCCGTGCACCGTCTCCGCCTTCGGGTGCACGGGAACGACCCGCTTCCCGAACCGCTGCAGCACGCGCGCCACCCCGTAGGCCGCCCGGTCCTGGTTGTTGGACAGGCCCACCACGGCCCATGTGTCACCGAGTTCGGTGAGGATCTTGCGAATGGTCGCCGGGTCGCCGTACACGCGCGCCGCCTCCTGTTGCTCCGGACCGCTCTGCTCTCCCCGGCACAACGAGGGGGACGCCCGCGCGATTCCCGTGGACCTCGCGGGCCCCCTGCGGACCACGGATTAGGGTGGAGCGGTGAAGGCAGACCAGTACGTGACGGTGGCCCGAGAGGGAACGCACGAGTCCGAGATCAACCGCTCGCGGTTCCTGTGCTCGCTCGCGCCCGCGGCGACGGAGCAGGAGGCGCAGGAGTTCGTCGCGCGCGTCCGCAAGGAGCACCCCACCGCCACGCACAACTGCTACGCCTACGTGATCGGCGCCGACGCCTCCGTGCAGAAGGCCAGCGACGACGGGGAACCCGGCGGGACCGCCGGGGTGCCCATGCTGCAGATGCTGACCCGGCGCGACATCCGGTACGCGGTGGCCGTGGTCACCCGCTACTACGGCGGCGTGAAGCTCGGCGCCGGCGGGCTCATCCGGGCCTACGGAGGGGTCGTCGGGGAAGCCCTGGACGCCCTCGGGACCGTCACCCGGCACCGCTACCGGCTGGCCACCGTCACCGTCGACCACCAGAGGGCCGGGAAGACCCAGAACGACCTGCGCTCCACCGGGCGGGCGGTGCTGGACGTGCGCTACGGCGAGGCCGTCTCGATCGAGATCGGCCTCCCCGAGGCGGAGGTCGAGGCCTTCCGGGCCTGGCTCGCCGACGTCACCGCCGGAACCGCGGGCTTCGAGCTCGGCGGAGAGGCCTACGCGGAGGGCTGACCGGACCCGCGGGGACCGGTCCCGCCGGCCGGATCCGCCGGCCGGGTTGTCGGGTCCGCCTGTCATATCCGCCACCGGGCCCGTCGGCCTGCGGAGTGCCGTCAGAGCGTGCCGTACAGCCGGTCGGCGTGCCGTAGCGCGTACCGCCCGACGGCCTCGCCGAGCCGGACGCCCGCCTCGTCGGCGCTGCGGCTGTGGATCCCCGAGTACACCCGGGCGTCGACGTTGTCCCGGGTCAGCTGCCGCCACCCGGTGTAGGTGCGCCGCACGCCCGGCGCCGTCGGGCTGGTCATCCCGAACGGGGTGGTCACCGGCCCGGCCAGCCCGTCCAGCACCGCCTGCGCGGCACCCGCGTACGTGGCGTGGCCGCTCGGGTAGTCGGGGTGGGCCGGCGTCCGGTGCAGCGGGGTCCACGCCGGGTCGGTGCCGATGTCCCCGGTCCGGATCGCGGTGACCGGCCGCCACCGCACGTACGTGTACTTGCTGTCGGAGGTGGCGATCTGGGTGTCGACGGACGCGGCGTGGAACAGCGCGAGCAGCTCCGCCCGCTCGGCGGTCGAGCCGTGCGAGCGGGCCACGGCCACCCGCAGCGGTTCGGTGTAGAGGACCTGGGAGGAGGCGTACCAGAAGTTCGCCGTCTCGGTCTGGCGGGGCGTGCGCACGGCGCTGTCGGCGGCTCCGTACGCACGTACCTCGGCGAGGTCGGTCCGGTAGCGGCGGGAGTCCAGCGCGGGCGGCGGCCCCAGCCGGAACTGGTCGGCGCGCTCCAGCAGGAAGGGCTTCGCCAGGCGGTTGCCGTACTGGGCGGCGGGCGCGTACGCGTCGGGCGTGGGCTGCCAGACCCCCGGCGCGGCGGGCGGCACCGGGAACGGCGCGTTCACCGAGGCCGGGTCGAGGCCGTCCCCCGCGCGGGCGGCCAGCACGGCCGCGGCCTGCCGGGCACCCGCCGCCACGCCCCCTTGCTCGGCGGAGCCGTCCGGGATCCGGCCCAGGGTGGCGGCCAGGGCCGCGTCGAGATCGGCACGGCGGGACGGGGCGAGGCCGATCAGCACGTCGTGCACCGCGGAGGCGACGGCGGCGTCCTGGAAGCGGCCCCGGGCCGGGCCCGCGGGGGCCTCCCGGGCGGCGCGCGCGGCGGCGATCCAGCCGATCGCCCAGGTGCGGTTGTCGGTGATCTGCGTGGGAGCGGCCGTGGCCGCGACGGTCCGGGCGGTGGTGTCGTACCAGTCGAGCACCACCGACCCCGTCCCCGCCGCGAGCGGGGGCGCCGGCGCGGCGGCCGAGGGGACGGCGGCGGTCAGGGCCAGGAGCGCAGCGGAGCCCGCGGCGAGCAGCGCGGGACGGACGCGGACGGGTCGGGTGAGCGGCATGCGGCGAAGCTAGCCAGCGGCCGGGGCGCCGGACAAGTGCCCGGCGCCGTGGGGGGAGTTCGGCCACAGACCTTTCGTGCCGCCGCCATGATCCCGTAACGGACGGGGGAGCGGGGTGCGGAAGGGGTTAGCCTGGAGGGTCGGTGCGGGGCCCGTCGGCGAGGCCCCGGCCCGGCCGCGGGCAGGCCGGTGCCGACCGGTCGGGCGTGGAGACACGAGGAGAGCAAGCGTGCGGGTCGGAGCGGTCGAGTGAAGTTCCTGCACACCTCCGACTGGCACCTGGGCCGGTCCTTCCACCGCGTGAACCTGCTCGGCGCCCAGGCCGCCTTCGTCGACCACCTCGTCGAGACGGTCCGCGAGCACCGGGTCGACGCCGTCCTCGTCTCCGGGGACGTCTACGACCGGGCCGTTCCACCGCTGCCCGCCGTCGAGCTCTACGACCGGGCGCTGCACCGGCTCGCCGACCTCGGCGTGCCGACGGTGATGATCTCCGGGAACCACGACTCCGCCCGCCGCCTCGGGGTCGGCGCCGGGCTGATCGGGCGGGCCGGGATCCACCTCAGGACCGACCCGGCCGGCTGCGCCGACCCCGTGGTGCTGGCCGACGTACACGGTGACGTGGCCCTCTACGGGCTGCCGTACCTGGAACCGGCCCTGGTCAAGGACGAGTTCGGCGCGCCGAAGGTCAGTCACGAGGCGGTGCTGGGCGCGGCCATGGACCGGATCCGGGCCGACCTCGCCGGCCGGGCCGCGGGCACCCGCTCCGTGGTCCTCGCCCACGCCTTCGTCACCGGCGGGCAGGCCAGCGACAGCGAGCGGGACATCGCCGTCGGCGGGGTCGAGGCCGTGCCCGCCGCCGTCTTCGACGGGATCGACTACGCCGCCCTCGGCCACCTCCACGGCTGCCAGGCGATCAACGAACGGGTCCGCTACTCCGGTTCCCCGCTGGCCTACTCCTTCTCCGAGGCCGACCACCGCAAGACCATGTGGCTGGTCGAGCTCGGCCCGGCCGGGGAGGTCACCGCCGAGCGGATCGACACCCCGGTCCCGCGCCCGCTCGCCCGGCTGCGCGGCCGCCTGGAGGACCTCCTCGCCGATCCCGCGCTGGCCGCCCGCGAGGACAGCTGGGTCGAGGCCACCCTCACCGACCCGGTCCGCCCCGAGGACCCGATGGCCCGGCTCGCCACCCGCTTCCCCCACACCCTCAGCCTCGCCTTCGACCCCGAAGGCCGCGAGGAGGACGGCGGGGCCTCCTACGCCCAGCGCCTGAAGGGCCGCAGCGACCAGGAGATCGCCGAGGACTTCGTGGCCCACGTGCGCGGCGGGGGCGGCGCCGACGAGGCCGAGCGGACCGTGCTGCGCGCCGCCTTCGACGAGGTGCGCGTCCAGACCTCCCGCGAGGACCGCGCGGAGCACCGTCAGGAGAGCGCCCGATGAGGCTGCACCGGCTCGAAGTGACCGCCTTCGGCCCCTTCGCCGAACCCCAGCGGATCGACTTCGACGCACTCTCCGGCGCCGGGATCTTCCTGCTGCACGGACCCACCGGCGCGGGGAAGACCTCCGTCCTCGACGCCGTCTGCTACGCCCTCTACGGATCCGTGCCCGGCTCCCGCCAGGCCCCCGGCACCACCCTGCGCAGCGACCACGCCGCCCCCGACACCCCCACCGAGGTCACCCTCGAACTCACCGTGGGCGGGCGCCGCCTGGAGATCACCCGGCGCCCAGAGCAGGACCGCCCCAAGAAGCGCGGCTCCGGCACCACCAAGGACAAGGCACAGAGCCTGCTGCGCGAGCACACCGGGGAGGGCTGGGCGGCCCTGAGCCGCTCCCACCAGGAGATCGCCGAGGAGATCGAACAGCTCCTCGGCATGAGCCGCGAGCAGTTCTGCCAGGTGGTGCTGTTGCCGCAGGGGGAGTTCGCCCAGTTCCTGCGGGCCGGCGCCGAAGCCCGCGGCCGGCTGCTCGGACGGCTCTTCGACACCCGCCGCTTCGCCGCCGTCGAGACCCTCCTCGCCGACCGCCGCCGGGCCGCCGAGGCCAAGGTGCGGGCCGGGGACGAGAAGGTGCTCGCCGCCGCCCAGCGGCTCGCCCAGGCCGCCGGCGACTGCGGCGACCTGCGGGCCTGGCCGCTGCCCGCGCTCCAGCCGGGCGACCCCGGCCTCGCGGGGGCCGTCCGGGCCTGGGCGGCCGTCGCCCGCTGCTCCGCCCGGGAACGGCTCACCGTCGCCGAGTACGCGCTCGCCGCCGTCGAGGGACGCCACCACGCGGCGCGGCGCGCCGCCGAAGAGGCCCGGGAGCTCGACCGGCTCCAGCGCCGCCACGCCGAGACCGCCCGCCGGGCCGCCCTGCTCCGGGCCGCCGGGCCGGAGCGCGAGCGGGTACGGGACCTCCTGGACCGGGCCCGCCGCGGCGCCCTCGTGGCCCCCGCCCTGGAGCTGCGCGGAGCCGCCGGCGCGGCCCACCTCACCGCCGCGCACGCCGAGAGCCTCGCCCGTGCCGCCCTCCCGCCGGCCCTCGCCGAAGCCGGCACCGAGCAGCTGGCCACCGTCGAGCAGCGGCTGCGCGAGGACCTCGGCGCGGTCGGCGCCGCCCAGCGGGCGGAACAGCGCAGTGCCCAGATCGGCCGTGAGCGCGCCACCCTGGAGCGGGAGTCACGCGACGCCGAGGAGCAGCACCAGGAGTCCGCCGACTGGCTCGCCCGCTGGGACGCCACCCGGACCGCCCTGCAGGACCGGGTCGACGCCGCGCAGCAGGCCGCCACGCTGGCCGAGCAACTCGCGGGGCGTCTGGAGCCCGCCCGGATGCAGCTGACGGCCGCCCGGCGGCGGGACGCCCTCGCCGCCGACGCCGAAGCCGTCCGCGGCGAACTGCTCTCCGCGCGCGAGGAGTCGTCCGCGGCCCGCGAGCGCTGGCTGGAGCTGAAGGAGGCCCGGCTGCGCGGCATCGCCGCCGAACTGGCCGCGGCCCTCACCGCCGGCGAGCCCTGCGCCGTGTGCGGGTCGGCGGAGCACCCCGCGCCCGCCCGGCCGGCCCCCGGGCACGTCGACCGGGCCGCCGAGGACGCCGCCCACGTCCGCTTCGAGACGGCCGAGGAGCGCAGGGCCGCCGTCGAAAGCCGGCTCGCCGCCGTGCGCGAGGCCGAGGCCGAGGCCGCCTCCGCGGCCGGAGCGTCCGGCACCGCGGAACTCCTCGCCCTCACCGCCGACCTGAGCGCCCGTCATGCCGCCGCCCACGCGGACGCCGCCGCACTGCACACCGCCCGCGAGCGCCTCGCCCGCGCCGAGCGGGAGCACGACGCGCGCAGTTCGGACCGGCTCGACGCCGAGCGCCGGGCCGCGGCCAGGGCCTCCCGGCGCGAGGCCCTCGACCGGGAACGGGCCTCCCTGGAAGCCGAACTGGTCCTCGTACGGGGCGACTCGCCCAGCGTCGCCGCCCGCGCCCGCACCCTGGAGGACCGGATCCGGATGGTCACCGGCGCCGCCGCCTCGCTGCGCCGGGCCGAAGTCACCGCCGCACGGCTGAAGGAAGCCGACGACCAGCTGGCCGACGCCGCCTTCAAGGCCGGGTTCGACACCGTCGAGGCGGCGGCCGACGCGGTCCTGCCGGAGTACGAGCGCACCGCCCTCCAGCACCGGACGGACACCTGGCAGGCCGAGGAGGCGATGCTCGCCGAGCGGGCCGCCGAAGGGGACACCGCCGGCGCCGCCGACCTGCCCCCGGCCGACCCGCACACCGCGGAGGCCGCCGAGGAGCGCGCCGCGGCCCGGCTGCGGGCCGCGGCCTCGGCCGTCGACGCCGCCCGCGTGCGCTGCGCCGAACTGGACCGGCTCTCCCGCCAGGCCGAGCACGAGCTGCGCGCCCTGGGCCCGCTGCGCGAGGCGTACGAGCG
Source organism: Streptomyces sp. NPDC031479 (assembly GCF_055581065.1). NCBI lineage: Bacteria > Bacillati > Actinomycetota > Actinomycetes > Kitasatosporales > Streptomycetaceae > Streptomyces > Streptomyces sp. NPDC031479. The sequence goes on along the minus strand of NZ_JBVIKC010000027.1, from coordinate 14,983 downwards.
CGTGGCCCGCCTCGCCGGGCTCACCGCGGGAACCTCCGCCGACAACGAACGCAAGATGCGGCTGGAGGCGTACGTCCTGGCCGCGCGGCTGGAGCAGGTCGCCGCCGCCGCGACGGTCCGGCTGCTGCGCATGTCCGGCGGGCGCTACACCCTCGTCCACTCCGACGCCCGCGCGGGCGGACGCGGGCGCTCCGGCCTGGGTCTGCACGTGGTGGACGCCTGGACCGGCAGCGAGCGCGACACCGCCACCCTCTCGGGCGGCGAGACCTTCTTCGCCTCCCTCGCCCTGGCCCTCGGCCTGGCCGACGTGGTCACCGACGAGGCCGGCGGGATGCGCCTGGACACCCTCTTCATCGACGAGGGCTTCGGCAGCCTCGACGACCAGGCGCTGGACGAGGTGCTGGACGTACTGGACTCGCTGCGCGAACGGGACCGCAGCGTCGGCATCGTCAGCCACGTGGGCGACCTGCGCACCCGGGTCCAGGCCCAGCTGGAGATCGTCAAGCAGCGCGGCGGCTCGGTGGTGCGCCACCGCACGGCGGGGGTCACGGACTGAGCGGTCGCCGGGACAGCGGGGACGAGTAGACGATGCTCGTGGTGACCGGCCCCAGTCCCGCGATCCGGCCCGTGACCTCCTCCAGGTGCGCCATGGAGCGGGCGGCCACCTTGAGGACGAAGCAGTCGTCGCCGGTCACGTGGTGGGCCTCCAGGATCTCGGAGGTGGCGTCCAGGAAGTCGTGGAACGGCTTGTAGTTCCCGTGCGGATAGCGCAGCCGCACCAGCGCCAGGATGGTCTTGCCGAGCTTCTCGTGGTCGACCACGGCCGTGTAGCCGGTGATGATCCCGGCCTCCTCCAGGCGGCGGACGCGCTCGGTGACGGCGCTCGCGGACATGGAGACGGTACGGGCCAGCTCCGTGAAGCTGGCGCGGCCGTCCTGCTGGAGGGCCGCCAGGATCCGCCAGTCGGTGGCGTCGGGGGAATAGTCGGTCATGTTTGCAGGTCTAGCAGTGGAATCCCCGGGAGAACAAGGGAAAGGCCGGGGAAATCCACTTCCCGGCTTGATCGACAGTTCGTAGATTTTCAGCCATGCCGACGAACGCGCAGCTCACCGACACGGCCACCGCCCCCGCCACCTCCCCCGCCACGGTCAACCCCGTGCTCCGGGTCCCCGCGGCGAGCCCGGCGGCCGCCGCCGCGTACTTCGCCGCGAGCCTGGCCTTCCACGCGGACGTGTCCGACGTCGCCACCGCCTTCAAGGCCCACCGCGAACAGGGCGCCGAGCTGGGCTTCCAGCTGGTCGACTCGCGCTCCACCCCCTCCTGGGACCAGGCCCACGTGCCCGGTGCGATCCACCTGCCCACCGCCCTGATCCCGGAGCAGGCCGAGCGGCTCCTCGACCGGAACCTGCCCGTGGTGACGTACTGCTGGGGCCCCGGGTGCAACGGCGGCACCCGTTCCGCCCTGGCCCTGGCCGAACTGGGCTTCCAGGTCAAGGAGATGCTCGGTGGCATCGAGTACTGGATCCGCGAGGGCTTCGAGGTCGAGACCTGGCAGGGCACCGAGCGGCGCGCCGGGGCCGACCCGCTGACCGCCCCCACCGACTCGGACGACTGCGGCTGCTGAACCGCGGCGCGGACACGGCCGTCCGCACGGCGACGGGCCGCCCGATCCCCCGGGGGAACGGGCGGCCCGTCGCCGTGCGCGGCCCGCGGGGTCAGAGCTTCGAGAGCTCGTCCACCAGGTCGTCCAGGCCCAGCGAGCCCTGCGACAGCGCGGCCATGTGCCACGCCTTGAGGTCGAAGGACTCCCCGTGCGCGGCACGGGCGTTGTCCCGGCCCAGCAGCCAGGCGCGCTCGCCCAGCTTGTAGCCGATCGCCTGTCCGGGCATCGACAGGTAGCGGGTCAGCTCGCTCTCGATGAACTCCGCCGGCCGGCCGCTGTGCAGGCCGAAGAACTCCTGCGCCAGCCCGACCGTCCACCGCTCGCCCGGGTGGAACGGGGAGTCCGCCGGGATGTCCAGCCCCAGGTGCATGCCGATGTCCACGATCACCCGCGCGGCGCGCATCATCTGGCAGTCCAGGTAGCCCAGGCGCTGCTCGGCGTCCTTGAGGTAGCCCAGCTCGTCCATCAGGCGCTCCGCGTACAGCGCCCAGCCCTCGGCGTTCGCGCTGACCAGGCCCACGCTCGCCTGGTAGCGCGACAGCTGGTCGGCCACGTGGGTCCACTGCGCGAGCTGCAGGTGGTGGCCCGGCACGCCCTCGTGGTACCAGGTGGAGACCAGGTCGTACACGGGGAAGCGGGTCTGCCCCATGGTCGGCAGCCAGGTGCGGCCCGGACGGGAGAAGTCCTCCGACGGGTTGGTGTAGTACGGCGCCGCCGCGCCGCCCGCCGGGGCGATCATCGACTCGACGCGCTTGACCCGCTCGGCGAGTTCGAAGTGGGTGCCGTCGAGGTTCTCGATCGCCTCGTCCATCAGACCCTGCAGCCAGGCGCGGACCTCGTCGACGCCGTCGATGTGGGTGCCGTGCTCGTCCAGGTGCCGCAGCGCGTCCCACGGGTTCGGCTCGCCGGGCAGGATCTTGGCGGCCTCCTCCTTCATCTCCGCGAGCAGCCGGTGGTACTCCGACCAGCCGTAGGCGTACGCCTCGTCCAGGTCCAGGTCGGTGCCGTTGAAGTAGCGCGACCAGCGGGCGTAGCGCTCGCGGCCCACCGGGTCGGGGGCGTCCGCGACGGCCGGGGCGTACATGTCGCGCATCCAGTCGCGCAGTTCGGCGACGGCCGCGGTCGCGGCGGCGGCGGCCTCGTCCAGCTCCGCGCGCAGGGACTCCGGTCCGGCGGCGGCGAACGTGCCGAAGAAGTCCCCGGTCCCGTCCGCGCCCTCGCCGGCCCAGGTGGTGAGCTGCTCGACGAAGGTGGCCGTGGGGCGCGGGCTGCCGTACAGCCCGCGCTCCAGGCCGAGGGCGAGGCTCTCGCGGTAGCCGGCGTAGCTCGCCGGCACGGCGCGCAGCCGCTCGGCGATGGCGGCCCAGTCCTCTTCGGTGTCCGCCGGGGTCACGGTGAAGATCTCGCGGACCGAGTGCGCGGGGGAGTGGATGTTGCTGACGGCGCGCAGGTCCTCGTCGGCCTCGTGGACCGCGAGTTCGGCGTTCAGCCGCTCGCGCAGCAGGCGGGCGCAGCGCCGCTCGACGTCCGTGTCGGCGCCGGGCAGCCGCTCGGCGGCGTCCAGCCGGGCGAGGGTGGTGCGCGACAGCTCGGCGGCGGCGGCGCGGCCGGCGGGGGAGTAGTCCGGCAGCCTGCCGGAGCTGGCGGCGACACCGAGGTAGGTGCCCGTGATCGGGTCGATGGCGATGAGGTCGTCGACGTAGGCGTCGGCGACCTGACGGGGCAGACGGGCTGCGCTGTCGCTGTGGAGGGTCTCTGACATGCGGCCATCTTCGTACGAGGGAGCCCCCTACGTCATCACCGTAGTCGCCCAGCCTCCTGTCGGGGCCGCCCCCGACGGGGCGGGGTGGCCCTCCGGGAGATCCGGACCACCGTACGCGCGGGCCCACTTCGGGCCGGTGGCGCGAGCCGACGTGCGGCGGGACGCCGGGGGTGGCGGCCGGGTCCCGCCGGCTCCCGCCGGGTCCGCGCCCCAGCGCCGCCCGATCCCGGGTCGAGCGCGGCCCCAGGACGGCTGCGGGCCCGGCCGGTGTCCGTCCGGGCCCGCAGGATCAGCGCCGGTGCCGGGGCGGCGCCTCGTACGGGGCCTGCGCGCGCGGGAGTTCGTAGGGCAGCCGCGTGGGGACGGGGGTCGCGTCCAGCCGGGCGGTGATCACCAGGGTGCCCTCCTCGATCTGGTAGTCGAGGGGGAGGCCGAGGCCGCGCATGGCGGCGACCATCCCGGTGTTGGCGGCCTGGGTCACCGCGTAGACGCTGTCGCAGCCGGCCTCGACGGCCATCGCCAGCAGCCGGCGCAGGAGTTCGGAGCCGATGCCGCGGCGCTGCCAGTCGTCCTCGATGAGCAGCGCCACCTCGGTCTCGTCACCGTCCCACAGCAGGTGGCCGAGGGCGACGAGCTTGCCCGAGGCGGTGGTGGCGGCGAGGGTGCGGCCGAAACGGGGGCTGAGCAGGTGGCCCAGGTAGCGGTCCGCGTCGGAGACCGGGCCGTGGTAGCGCAGGCCGAGCGTGCGCTCGGTGCAGCGGTCGTGCATCGCGCGGGCGGCCGCGAGGTCGTCGCCGTCGGCGCGGCGCACGGTGATCTCGTTGCCCTCGGGCAGCGTCAGGACGTCCTGGCTGCGCGGGACGCGGGGGCCGAGGCGGGCGTCGAGCTCGACGAGGGCCCGGGCACGGGCGAACTCGGTCGGGGTGAAGGGCAGGTAGGGCCGCTCGACGGTGATCGCGCCGCCCGACGGGTCGCGCAGCCGCATCACGGTCGCCTCCAGAACCCCTTCGACGGGGGCGTCGGCGCCCGCGTTGGGGCGGCCGGAGAGGGTGGTCGCCGGGATCGAGTGGATGGTGCAGCGGCCGAGCAGGTGGCGCAGCGCGAGCGGGAGTTCGGCGGCGTCCAGGGCGGTGCGGGTGGCCAGGCCGAGTACCCGGGTGGGGGTGTCCACCAGGTCGTGGGCGTCGGCGCGTTCGATCCAGGTGCTGTGGCCGCCGGCCCGCGCGACGGAGCGGGTGAGGTCGCCGGAGGCCAGGTCCTGCGGGGCGCGCAGCAGGAACTCGTCCACCGTGCCGCCCTCGGGGAGGGGGTGGGTCTGCAGGTTCAGGATGTCGACGCCCTTCCCGGCGAGCGCGGTGCACAGCGCCGCCAGGCTGCCGGGCTCGTCGCGCACGGTCGTCCGCATCCGCCACAGGGAGGTGCCGGCGCCGGTGGCCGACGGCCCGGCCGCAGCGCGCGGCGCCGGGCCGGAGGGCGCGGTGTCGGCCGGGGGCGGCGCATGGCTGTGCCGACGGGCCCACCAGGTGTGGAAGGCCGCCGTGACCAGGAGCGCGACGGCCGAGGCCACCAGCAGGACGGGGCCGCCGGGGCCGTGGGCGACGAGGTTCGCGATGCCGTCGGCGACCGCCACGGCGCAGAAGAGGGCGGCGAGTTCGACGAGGTCACGGCGCCAGTGGTGGCGGTGCGGACGCGGGGCTGCGGAGGCGGGGGTACGGTCAGTCATGCACACCACTGTGGCTCAGGGGTGTTGCGTGATCACGAACGATCTGTGACCGACTGGTTAAGTGTCGATCTGGCCGGTTTCTTCCAGTTTTCAGGCGGATTTCCGATGGGGCCCGCCGTACCGCGGTCACTCCTGTCCGACACGACCCGGCTGGAGAACTTGGGTGAAGAGCACGCCGCCCCCTTGGCGGCGCAACCGGACCGTGAGCTCCCCGCTGCCGCCGTCGATCTCCACCTCACCGTAGTACGGGGGGTTCTCGGCCGGGGACATGTTGGCCACCGGAGCCGACTGGACGTAGGCCGTACGCGGGCCGAAGGTGGCGTCGAGCCGTCCTGCCGGGAAGCCGCCCGCGCCGATGGGGCCGGACACGAACTCCCAGAACGGCGCGAAGTCGGAGAAGGCCGCGCGCTCGGGTGCGTAGTGGTTGGCGGCCGTGTAGTGGACGTCTGCGGTGAGCCAGAGGGTGCCCGTGATGTGCTGGTGCTTGATGTGGCGCAGGAGGTCCGCGATCTGGAGCTCGCGCCCGAGCGGAGCCCCCGGGTCGCCCTGGGCGACCGCCTCGAAGTTCACCGCCCCGTCGGGGACGACGATGCCCAGCGGCATGTCGGCGGCGATGACCTTCCAGGTGGCACGGGAGCGGGAGAGCTCCCGCTTGAGCCAGGCGAGTTGTTCGGCGCCCAGGATGCCGACCGGGTCGTCGGTCCGGCGGTCGGGGGAGTTGGCGTCCCGGTACGTGCGCATGTCCAGCACGAACACGTCCAGCAGCGGGCCGTGCCGCATCACCCGGTACATCCGCCCCTCGGCGCGCCCGCCCCGCAGGTCGGTGACCGGGAAGTACTCGCCGAAGGCCTGACGGGCCCGGCCGGCGAGGGTGTCGACGTCCCTGACGGTGTAGCGGGGATCGTCGATCAGCTGGCCCGGGTACCAGTTGTTGCGCACCTCGTGGTCGTCCCACTGGGCCAGGACGGGTACCTGGGCGTAGAAGTCGCGCAGATTGCGGTCGAGCAGGTTGTAGCGGAAGTTCCCGCGGAACTCGGTGAGGGTCTCGGCGACCTTCGCCTTCTCCTCGGTCGTGACGTTGTGCCAGATGCGTCCGTCGGGCAGCGGCACGGCGGCCTGGATCGGTCCGTCGGCGTAGATCGTGTCGCCGCTGAAGAGGAAGAAGTCGGGGTCGCGCAGCCGCATCTCCTCGAAGACGCGGTAGCCGCCGAGTTCGGGGTTGATGCCCCAGCCCTGGCCCGCCAGGTCGCCGGACCACAGGAAGCGCACGTCACCGCGGCGGGAGACGGGCGTGGTGCGGAACGTGCCGCGCACCGGCTCGCTTGAGCGGCGCGGGTCGTCCGGGTCGGTCAGCACGACCCGGTAGTGGATCTGCCGCCCGGGCGGCAGATCGCGCAGGGTGGCCGTACCGGTGAAGTCGGTGGCCGGGCCGAGGAACGGGCCGCCGTGGCGCCGCACCCCGTAGCGGAACGACTCGCTCGGGGAGGTCTCCACGTACATCCGCGCGGGCCGGTCGGACCGCGTCCAGACGGTGGCGGAGTAGGAGGTGATCTCCCCGGACTGGGCCCCCCAGAGCGCCGCCGGCCGGCCGGAGCGGACGAAGGCGGGGGCCCCGGCCGAGGCGGCGAGGGCGGGTGCGGCGAACGCCGTGGACAGGGCGAGACCCAGCGGGACGGCGAGCGAACCGCCGAGCAGGGAGCGTCGGGTGTGCGGCATCGGTGCCATCGGGGTCGTCTCCAGGGGGCGGCGGGGGGCGGGCCGGACCAGTGTGCCGCCGCACACCGGACCGGCCGCGTCGCCCACGCGAACCGCGGATGAACAGCCGTCAGCCGCTCATGGCCGGACGGCGGTCGGGGCCGCGGCCCGTGCGGTGTCGAGGATCACGCGCGCCACCAGCGCCGGGTCGTCGTTCATCGGCACGTGGCCGCAGCCCGTCAGCCGTACCAGCCGCGCCCCGGGGACGGTGTGCTTGGCGCGCACGCCCTGCCGGGGCAGGAGCAGCCGGTCGCGGGCCCCCCAGCCGATCGTGACGGGGATGCCCGGCACGTCGTCCGCGAACCGCACGGAGGCTCCCGCGGCCAGCGTCTCCTCGAAGCCGGTGGCGTCCCGCAGGGCGAGGGTCTCGGCGACCACGGCCCCGGGGGAACGGCGGCCCGGGCGGGCGTAGATGGTGCCGGTGAGCGCGGCCCGGCCCGGGGCGCTGCGCGACAGCCGCTCCAGGACGGGGCGGGGCAGCGACCGCGCGCCGACGCGCATGGCGCGCAGGGCCGTGAAGGCGTACCGGCGCTCGCCCTCCGACCAGAACCCGGCCGGCGAGAGCGCGGTGACCGAGCGGACGAGGCCGCTGCGCCCCATCTCCAGCGCGAGCAGCCCGCCGAGGGAGTTCCCCGCGACGTGCGGGCGCTCGACGCCGAGGGCGGCGCAGAGCGCGCCGAGGGCCGGGGCGACGGTGGCGAGGTCGTAGGGCACCCCCGGCGGCAGCGGGGCGGAGGCGCCGAAGCCGGGCAGGTCGACGGCGATCACGTCGTGGTCGGCGGACAGGACGTGGCTCACCGGGTGCCACGCCTGGAAGTGGTGGCCGATGCCGTGCAGCAGGAGGAGCGGTTCGCCCGCGCCCTTGCGTTCGTAGGCGACGGTGGCGGGGCGGGGGCCGAGCGGCGAATCGATCGTGAACGAGACCGTGGCGGTCATGCTGCTCCTCGTCGGGTGGACGCGTGTGAGACAGGCCGTCAGTAACGACTGTGCCCATGATTACCGCTCGGTAGCCCCCGCCTACAAGGCTTCCGGACGACGGGGAAGGCCGAGGTGGACGTCGGGATGAAGGGCGGGTGGGCCGCTGGAGGGCAGCGAGAACATCCTGTGAACGGCTTGCTACATATGCCCGATCTGCCCGGCAAAGCGGCGAGCATTGGTCTTGACCAAGGGGGTGCGCCGTCCTATCGTCGCAGGGATAGTGCAGGAACCTTTAATAAACAAGGGCACGGAACTGCGGTGCGGAACTGCCGCTCGAACGCGGCGACAGCGGCGATTGCAGGAGGAGTCAGGGTGGGGACCACGCAGCTCGAATCGGTACCGGAGCCGAAGTACTGGCATCTGAAGACCGTGCTCAGCGACGCGCTGGACCAGGACTTCGCGGTCGGCGAGGTCCTGCCGAACGAGCGTGAACTCGCCGCGCGTTTCGGCGTCGCCCGCGCCACCCTGCGTCAGGCCCTGGAGCAGCTCGAACTCGAAGGCCGCCTGCAGCGCCGCCGCGGAGTCGGCACCACCGTGGCCCCGCCGCGGGTCGGCGTCGCCGTCGGCAGCACGCAGCACGACTGGCCCGGCGAGGACGCCGACGGCTGGGAGGCCGTGGACGCCTCCGAGACCGTCCCCGCCGCCGCCGTCCTGAAGCTCCTCGGCACCGCCCCCGACCAGCCCGTGCACACCGTGCGCCGGACCCGGGTCACCCAGGGCCAGGCCGTCGCCGCCGAGCTGCTGTACGTGCCCGCCGCGTCCGTGCCCGGCCTCTCCGCCATCGACGCCCCCGCCGGACCCGCGCGGGCGCGCGCCGTCCTGCGGGAACTCCAGCGGCTCGCCCTCGACGGGCAGGACCGCTCGGTCGAACTGGGCTCCGCCCGCGCCGACGACGCCAAGGAATTGGACCGGCTGCCCGGCGCCCCCGTGCTGCTCGTGACCACCCGCTACTTCACGACGGAGGGCACCGCCGCCGTCTCCGTGGCCACGTACCGCGCCGACACCTGCCGCCTGACCTTCGGCGACTCGGGCGTGGAGATCACCGAAACCCGAGCGGCCTCCTAGCCGGGCCTTCCTTCGGAGCCCCGGAGCCTAGACGGGGTCGGTAACCGGGGCCCCGTCGGGCCGGTCGTGCGTCGCGCAGTCCGTTTCCGCGTTCGAGCGGCGGGTGCGCTCCGCCCACGCGGCCACCGGCGGCCCCGCCGCGCCCAGAGCCGCGAAGAACACGCCGAGCAGCAGCCAGCCCGCGTGTCCGAGTCCGAGTACCGCCGTCGTGAGCACCACCGGAGCCAGGGCCTGCCCCGCGTTGAAACCGACGCCGAAGAAACCCTGGTACTGGCCCTGGGCGTGATCGGGGGCGATGCCGAAGGCGATCGCGAGGCCGCCCGAGGACTCCCACACCTCTCCGAGACTGTGGACGGCGACGGCGAGGACGGCGAGGCCCGGCGCGATCCAGACCGGAACGTCCGCGGTCAGGGCCATCAAGGGGCAGCTGACCAAGAAGAAGAGCCCCGCGAGGCGGAACGCCCGGCCGCCCTGGCGCGGCGTTTCCACCCGGGAGCCGATCCGGCTCTGGAACAGTACGCACACCCCGCTGTTGACCGCGTAGACCGCCGCCACGGTCCAGCGGGGCGCGTCGGTGTGGACGGAGAGCCAGATCGGCAGCAGCAGGGAGACGGTCTGGTACTGCAGGCCCATCGCGCCGTAGAGCGCTGTGAAGGACACGAACGGCCGGTCGGACAGGACGGCCGCGCGATGGTGTTCCTCGGGCCGGGGCAGGGGCCGGTAGTTCGGTACCCCGCCCAGGGCCATCAGGCCGGCGCAGGCGAAGCTGGCGGCGTTGGCGAGGATGAGCACGGTGTACGCGGTGCGGGTGTCGGCCGAGACGGCGACGGCGGCACCGAGGGTGCCCAGGACCACGCCGAGGTTGACGAACGTGCGGAGTTTCGCCCTGAAGGCGGCCGGGCGTTCACCGCCCGCACGGGCGATGAGCGCACCGCCCGCGGCGCCGCCCGCCGTTGCCGCCAGCCGGTCCAGGGTGGCGATGAGCGTGAACGTGACCCAGTCGTGGATGAAGACGAACGCGGCCATCGTCGCGGTCTGCATCGCGAGGGACGCCAGCCAGACCGTGCGCGGCCCGTACCGGTCGGCCAGGTTCCCGGCCGGGACTCCGGCCAGCAGCCCGACCAGCCCGGCGATCGTGAGGCCGACACCGACCCGTGCGGCGGGCAGGTGCACCACCAGCGTGAAGTAGAGCACCGAGGCGGTGTTGAACAGCCCGTTGCCCACCCGGCTGACGAAGCTCGCGAGGATCAGGGCGCGTTGCGGACCGCTGGGCGACAGCAAGCCGGAAATCCGCTGACCGAAACTCCTCATGATCATGCCAGTCAGGCTAACAGCACCCCGGCAGACACCCTCCGCGCGCATGACCTCATTCGGGATGCGTGGGCCACCAGCCGCCCGCACGGCCCGCGGCGGTGGGGGTGAAGGGGCCGTCCAGGGCTGCCCATTGCAGGAGCAGGATGGTCTTGCCGTCGGCGATGCGGCCGTCACGGGTCATGGCGAGGGCCTGCGCGAAGGGCAGTTCGAGGACCTCGATGTCTTCGCCGTCCTCCTCGAGTCCGCCGCCGGTCCCGGTCCGGTCGGCCGGGGTGTAGGGGGCGGCGAAGAAGTGCAGGCGTTCGGTGACGGATCCGGGGCTCATGCAGGCGTCGAGGACATGGGTGAGCGGGCCGAGCACGACGCCGAGTTCCTCGGCGCTCTCGCGCCGGATGGCGGTCGGCGGGTCGTCCGCGTCGAGCAGGCCCGCGGCCGCTTCGACGAGCATGCCGTCGGGGTGGTCGTTGACGTGGGCCGGGTAGCGGAACTGGCGGGTGAGCAGGACGCGGCCGCGTCCGGTGTCGTAGGGCAGGACGACGGCGCCGTTGCCGCGGTCGTAGGTCTCGCGCTGCTGTGTCTCCCAGCGTCCGTCGCGACGGCGGTGGTCGAAGGTGGTGGTCGAAGGTGGTGCGGCGCAGGACGTGCCAGCCCTGAGAGGTGAGCTCGACGTCGCGGACCACCACGTCGGCGTTACGGGCCAGGCCGCGTCCGGCCCGGTCGAGGCCGGTGCGGCCGCGGTGGTCGGGGGTGTCGATGCCGGGGCGGCTTGTCACGCGGTCTCCTGCGGGGTGCGGCGGGGGATCTCGGCCACGTCGTGGTGGACGGGCAGGCCGCGGCGGCGGGCGGTGGCGACGTCCTGGTCGGCTCCGGAGGAGTCGCCGGGCAGGCGCAGCACGGCGTCGCAGTGGGTGAGGAGGCGGTCGGCGGTCGGGTAGAGCACCTGGTCGGCGAGGGGGCCGGTGGGGCCCGCGCCGGCCGAGTGCAGGACGGGCAGGGCGATCCATTCCCCGATCACCGGGAGGTGGCCGGCGGCGAAGACGGGCCAGGCGGCGGCTTCGAGGCGGGCGAGGTTGACGGCCATGGCCTGCGGGTCGCCGTCGGTGCCGGAGCGGGACGTCCGGGGGACCGACCCACCAGCGCGCTTCAGCCGTCCACCGGAATCGACGATCGCTCCGTCGGCTCATGCGGCCGGGGCCTGGCCGCCGACGGGCGGCCGGGCCGACCCCCTGGGTGCGCCCCAGCTCGCGGCCGACGGTGCGGCTGAGGGGCGAGGCCCCGGGCGGGCTGACCTCCAGCGCCGGTGCCGACGGTGTCCGGGCCGCTGTTCTGCTGCGCCGGACCGGGATCGGGCCCCTCGGGACGGTTCCGGTCCGGGCCCGCCTCCGGGCCGCGGACCTCCGGGCCGTCCCGCACGGGGCCGGGCGCCGTCGCCCCGCCGGGTCGGGCGGGGTCGGGCGGGGGAGCCCCGGCCCGTCGCCACGGCAGTGGGCGCGCGGCGGTCCACGGGGGAGGAGTGGTCACCGGCGGGCGGTGACCGTCTTCTCCACCGCGAAGAGCTCTTCCTCCACGTGGTCCAGCGCCAGCCGCAACGCCCCCGTCGCCACCGCCGCTTCGCCGAGCAGCGACAGCGCCACCCGCGGGGGCCGCAGGCAGTACCGCTCCAGTTCTCGACGGAGCGGTTCCAGCACCCCGTCCAGGCCGGCCGCCCAGCCGCCGACCACCACCAGCTCCGGATCCATCGCCAGCACCAGCGCCGCCACGTCGTGCACCAGGCGCTGGATGAACCGCTCCACCGCGGCCACCGCCCGCTCGTCACCCCGCTTGGCCATGGCGAACACCTCCGCGACCGCCGGCTCGTCCAGTGGGTGCAGGGGTTCGCCCGTCGTGGACAGCAGCCGCTCCGGGGTGACCTCGCGGCCCAGCAGGTGCAGCGCACCGATCTCGCCCGCCGCACCGCCGAACCCGCGGTGCAGCCTGCCGCCGATCAGCGAGCCCGCACCGGGGCTCAGTCCGGCCATCACGAACACGATGTCGTCCGTGTCCCGCGCCGCGCCCTTCCAATGCTCGGCGACCGCCGCCGCGTTGGCGTCGTTCTCCACCTGGACCGGGCAGCGGAACGAGCGCCGCAGCCGGTCCCCGAGCGGCAGTCCCGTCCAGCCGGGCAGTGCCGTACCGAGGCGGACGGTGCCGTCCGCCTCCACGATCCCGGGGCTGCCCACGCCGACCGCCCGCAGGGAGTCCCGCGGCACGCCGGCCCGGCGCAGCAGGTCGGCCACCGCAGCCCTGACCCGCTCCAGGCGCTCGTCGGCCGAAGCGGTCTCGGCGACCTCCTTCGTCCCGGCGCCGATCACCCGGCCGTCCAGTCCGGACAGCAGCACCGCGACCCGGTGCGAGCCGATCTCTATGCCCAGCAGATGCCCGGCCTCGGCACGGAAGCGGAACCTTCTCGCGGGCCGTCCCTGGCGGCGTGCGCCTTCCTCGGCCTCGGCCTCGACGACGAGCCCGGTGCCCATCAGCCCCTCCACGACCCCCTCGACGGTCGGCCGGGAGAGCCCGGTGACCCGGGTGAGGTCGGTGAGGGTCGGCGATCGGGCCGCACGCAGTGCCCGGAGCACCACGGCCGAATTGATCCGCCGGAGCAGAGAGGGATCCCCGCCGGTCAGCTGCCCCAACGTGTGTCCTCCCAGCTAGCGGCCCTGTCAGCCGGATCGTACTGCGCCCCCGGCGCCGCTGCGAGGACCAGTCCCCCCATCAGCCGGATCACCCCTCTCCTCAGGCCGGGGAGACGAACCCCGACTCGTACGCGGTGATCACCGCCTGGGTGCGGTCACGCGCCCCCAGCTTCCCCAGAATCGCGCTGACGTGTGACTTCACCGTCTCCGTGCCGACGATCAGTTCCCCCGCGATCTCCACATTGGTCAGGCCGCGCGCCATCAGCCGCAGCACCGCCTCCTCACGGTCGGTGAGCGCGGCCCGCTTGAGCACCGCGCGCGCCTGCTGATTGCCGTACTCGGCGGCCAGGGCACGGACGGCCGAGGGGAAGAGCAGCGTCTCGCCCTCCGCCACCAGCCGCACCGCGTGGACGATCTCCGAGGGCCGGGCCCGCTTGAGCAGGAAACCGTCCGCTCCGGCGCGCAGCGCCTGGTACACGTACTCGTCGTTCTCGAAGGTGGTGACCACGAGGATCTTCGGCGGCGAGTCCACCGAGCGCAGGACCGCCCGGGTGGCTTCGATCCCGTCGAGCAGGGGCATCCGCACGTCCATCGCCACCACGTCCGGCCGCAGTTGACGGACCAGGGGGATGACGGACGCACCGTCGGCGGCCTCGCCCACCACCTCGATGTCGGGCTGGGCCTCCAGGACGGCGCGCAGACCCGCGCGCACCAGGGGTTCGTCGTCGACGAGCAGTACGGTAACCGGCATCCGGTCAGCGTATTCGCTCCAGCGGAAGCCGGGCGCGCACTCTCCAACCGCCCCCGTGGGGGCCGGTTTCGGTCTCTCCGCCGAGCAGCGCGGCCCGCTCGCGCATGCCGCGCAGCCCGCTCCCGCTCCCGGGCATGACCGTCGGGCGTTCCGGCAGCGGGTTGGTGACCTCCAGTTCCAGCCGGTCCGCGGCCATCTCCACCCGGACCCGGACGGGAACGGGACCGCAGTGCCGGAGCACGTTGGTGAGCGCTTCCTGCAGGATCCGGTAGCCCTCACGGGTGACCGGTCCGGGCAACTTCTCCAGCGGGCCGCTCAACCGGGCGTCCACCGCCGCTCCCGAGGCCCGCGCGGACTCCAGCAGCCGGTCCGCCTCCGCCAGCGTCGGCCGCTGCGAGGGCGGCCGTCCCGACTCGCGCAGGACCGTCAGTACCCGCTCCAGGTCCTCCAGAGCGGCCCGGCCCGTCTCCTCGATCGCGCTGAGGGCGCGGTCGGTGAACTCCGGGTCGCCGGCCGCGCGTGCCGCGCCCGCCTGGACCACCGCCACCGTCAGTGCGTGCCCGATGGAGTCGTGCAGCTCGCGCGCGATGCGGGTCCGCTCCAGCAGTTGTTCCGTGCGTGCTTCCAGTGCCGTCAGCCGCTCGGCCGCGGACGGCCCCAGCAGCCGCTTCGCGATCACGGTGATCAGCTCGCCGAGGACGACGACCACCACGATCAGTACGACCAGCGGAAGCGGTGCGAGGAGGGCCGCGGCCCAGGGCGCCGGGGTGAACGGCACGGCCGGGTCGTCGTCGAGAGGGTGCCCGAGAGCGGTCGCGACGAGTTGGACGGTCATGACCGGCAGCCATACGGTGGCGAACATGGCCGCGCCGGAGACGATCAGCCGTATCTCCAGCCAGAGCACGGTCCGCCAGCGGTCCGCCCAGCGGACGGCGGGGGCCGTGCTGATGCCGCTCTCCTCGGTCTCGCGCTCCTGCGGGGTCAGCAGGAAGCGCGCCTGGAGACCCTCCGCCAGCCGTACCCACGGAACGAACCCGAACGGTATGACGATCAGCAGGGGCATCCACGGGCACCGCGGGTTGATGAACATCCACAGGGCGAGGAGCAGGAGCGGTACGCACAGGTGCAGCCAGCGCGTGTACGTCACTGACCTGAAGAGGGAGCGGACGAGTCGGGACATGCGTTCATCCTGGCAGGGGGTGCGGCGGTGGGGGGGGGGGGGGGGGGGGGGGGGGGGGGGGGGGGGGGGGGGGGGGGGGGGGGGGGGGGGGGGGGGGGGGGGGGGGGGGGGGGGGGGGGG